>CAYFSR010000015.1:23601-28725 GCA_964345785.1 uncultured Eubacteriales bacterium
TCGGATTTAACCTATTTTTGGAAAGATTCAACTCACTTTCTTAGGATGACATTTCGTCATTCCGAGTCTATCGGGGAATCTTAAAGTTCCTTCGCAAAGCTCAGGATGACATTTAGGGAACAAATACATGATTCCCTATAGTCGTTGCGGTTTCCGCGGATATCCGTTCTCTCATCCATCTAGAAGTTGCTGTTTTGGGATTCATGTAAAACAGACAACCTCTTGTAGGATCGTTTCCCAATATGGCATCGGATACAGCCAGATAAGCATCCAGATTTGGTTTCAAATTAATTTGGCCATCATCTACACAGGTAAATGCTCTTGGCTGATAGATTACTTCCTTAATAGTATTGGGAAACAGAGGGGAATTAACTCGATTTAGTATGACTGCAGCTACTGCTACCTTGCCAATAAAATCTTCTCCTCGGGCCTCGCCATGCACGGCTTGAGCCATCATATGGATATCCTGTGACTTTCAACTGCTTATAAGAGAAAGTTCATGGACCACTTGCTCTATTGCCTGGTCTTCAATAATACCATTTTCGGCTTGTGCCATGCCTGGCAATAAAAATCCGAAAATTAGAACGAGGCAAATAGAAAACAGGTTTTTCACATTTATCCCTCCTTCAAACTTATTGTTTTCAATTCAAATCAAGATATGCCTGTGAATTTTTACATAAAAAAGAAGGGCTTTGCATCGCCCTTCTCTTTATTCAATTAATATTAAATTTTAACTTTAGCAATTTCATTCGCTATTTTTAGCTCTTAGTCTTCGTCTCCAAATAGCTTGAATCCGCCTTTACCACCAAATAATAGCATTACCACAAATATTATGATGATTATAGTAAATATATTGTTGCCACCGCCACCTTTACCACCGCCGAAGCCCGAAATATCATCCATGGATTTAGCACCTCGTTTCCCATATTTTTTGGAGTACCAATGATTGAAATAGATTCATGTACCATTCCATATTATGTGGCTTGATGACTATTGGTGAATCAAGTGGCAGGTTAATTTAAGAGAATATCACCAATTTGATATACATTTCCTGCTCCCATGGTAATGACTAGGTCATTTGGCTTTGCATGTTCCTGTATATAATCAGCTATTTGCTTAAAGTTGGATAAATAAATACTGTTTTGCCCCTTGTCTGCAATGGCTTCGGCCAGCATACGTGAACTGATGTCACCAGGATCCTTTTCCCTTGCGGCATATATATCAGCAAATATTAAGTAGTCTACTCCTTGGAAGGCTTCGGTAAACTCCTTAAAAAGCTCTTTAGTTCGAGTATAAGTATGAGGTTGATAGATGCACCAAAGCTGGTTGTAAGGATAATTATGAGCCGCAGTTATCGTAGCCTTCACCTCTGTCGGGTGGTGAGCGTAATCATCTAAGACAGTTACCTGATTGTTGGTTTTGCCTTTTAGTTCAAATCTGCGGTGTGTACCATGATAGTGTAGAAGAGAGTCTTTCATCACTTCAGAGGAAATACCTATAATTCCACACGCGGCTATTGATGCAAGAGCATTATATATATTATGCTTTCCAGGAACCTTCAAGCTGAAGTATCCTAGATCTTTACCATTGTTTTCTACACGAAATTCTGAATTTCCTAGGTTATCATAGTTAATATCGAAGGCCATCCAATCACAAGGAGTGTCGATTCCATAGGATACAGTCTGGCTATGGACTTCTGTCATAAGCTTTGTAACCCGAGGATCATCACCACAGCCTAAAACATAACCGGATTTCGGAACTAATTGAGCAAATTTCAAGAAAGAGGAATAAATATGGTCTATATCCTTAAAATAGTCCAAATGATCTCTTTCGATATTTAGTATCATGGCTAAAAATGGTTTGAACTTCAAAAAGCTATCCATATACTCACAGGCTTCTGTTATGAAGTACTCACTTTGTCCAGTACGTACATTGCCACCTATCTCATCCAGTTCGCCGCCTACCAGAATAGTTGGGTCCAAACCAGCGCGATTTAACATGGTGGATAACATTGATGTAGTGGTTGTTTTTCCATGAGTTCCTGATACACCTATAGAAAAGGAAAAGGTCTCCATGATTTGACCTAATAGAGTAGCCCTGTCCATAATGGGTATATTTCGTTTTTTGGCTTCTATAATCTCTGGATTATCATCTTTTACCGCTGCAGTATATACAACTAAATCCACATCTTTTATATTTTTAGCATCATGTCCTTGGTATATTGTCGCTCCATTATTTTGAAGTCGTTTCGTCAAGCTTGATGTCTGTAGATCGGACCCAGAAATTTGATAAGCTTTTTCCAATAAAATCTCCGCTAGTCCACTCATGCTGATACCACCAATTCCAACAAAGTGAATATGCTTGCCTGTGAAATTGCGAATATGGTATTTGCTCATTTGGTTCACTCCCATAATATCCATAGACTTTATTATATCCACCTCTAGCTTGTTTTAATTACATATAAATGATTAAAAAATAGTTAAAATAAATTTTTGAACAAGCAAGACACCATCGAAAGTACTCGATGGTGTCTTGTTTTAGAAACTATATAGTTATTTGGTTTGTTACTTTTACCAAGCTAGTTCCCGAAGAAATCAAGGTTAACAGAACTATCTTGAATTATTGAAGCTGAGCCTGAAAGCTGGATGCTTCTTCTATACTTCTTATCCAAGTTTCAATCAACGCTCTAGCATCAGCCTCTAAAGCAAGCTTTATATCATCTGTAATCCTATCTTGCTGTCCTTTATTATGCAGATGCTTTATAAAGTCTTCTATGTGCTTGATTGCCTGTGTAGTTTTATTTTTCGTCCTCATTTTCTCAGCTTGATTTAACCTGTTACCTAACTTAGCGGCCATTGAATGCCCTAAGTCTCCTGATAATTCGCCGGCTTCAATATTAGCTCTAATATCAGCAAATATTTCAGCTTCAGATCTTTCGATGCCAGCCTCCAATGTGATCTTCTTGAAATGTGCAGGACTCCATACAGGTGCACCGCCCCAGCCGATATTTTTAAAACCAGGATTATAATGACCCCTATAGAAGTAACCATACAAGTCTGTGTTTGCAGTAACTGTATCATTAATTCCCAATTGCTCAAAAGGAATGGCCTGAATAATTACCCAACAATCGTTTTCTGTACCGTCCTCATCGAAAATCTTAGCTGAAGAATACCATGGGCCTGGATCTGATACATGATTAGATCCTTCACGGTAGGTAATCTGTTTGGCAAGTGGATTGCCGAAATATACACGATAAGAAGCACTAGCATCACCCATGGGGTTTTCCTTACTCAAATATGTTTCTACATCATCTGAATCAGCATTCCACCAGGTTCCCTTTGAATTTAGCTCAGCTTTCTTTAGTTCTGAAATTCTACTGTCAAAATTCTCGTATGCAACATAGAGGTTATCCTCATCCCAAAGTAGGCGCACTTTGGTTTTTGTCCCATCTACAGGTTTTAATGTGTTTGCATCTCTAAAGTCTTCCAGCACAGGCGCATCAGCCCATATAGGATCATCCATGTTGAAAGTATCAAGAATTGCTTCTAAACCGGCATCAGACTTCTTCGCCACTGCTTCTTCTTGCAGCTCGTATCCGCCTCCTTCAGTATTTCTCTCAAAGGCTTCTTTAATAAGTGAGATACGCTGTTTTTGAATATCGTTAGCTGCTTCCCATGCACGATCAAGGGCTGCCTGCATCTTCGCATTGTGGACAGGGTCACTGTAGAAAGTCTTTACATAAGTTGAGAGGGTAGCATTCCATCTCAATAATGTATAATTGTTTTCCCAAGTTTCATCTAATAGGCGATAGTATTCCAGCATGTCTTCTGCTGCGTTTCCGTATGCTTTCTGTGCAAAAAGATTTGTCAGCTCCTGAATATCAGCATCTGGATTCCATGCTAACTTGGAATACAACCACATCTGAAGGGCATTTACTCCCCACCAGTCGCTCCCGGCGTCAACTTTTCCTTCTGGTAAAAGACCTGTGAAACCATGTTCAACGTAAAATTGGAGATCGGATTGAATACGGGAGGCAATTGGTCTTTCAAAATCGTCACGTGACAAGAAGCATCCATAATAGTTATACACCATGATATTGCTCGTTTTTTCTGTCCATTCCAGCATGTTTTCAATTATAGACTGGTTTGCTGAAGAGCTGGGGTCAGTAAGGGGAAGCTTCATATCTTCTCCAATTGGAGCTATTACTATGGATACATTATCTTCAATCTCACCGTGTGGTGGTGTTTCAGTAAATACATAAGCATAAGTAGTCAATGTAACATCTGGGTGATCTGCTTTAACCCTTCGTGCTACATCATTAATGAAGGTAAAGAATACAGTGGACAGGTATTTCGGGTCTCCAGGCTGTACGTACTTACCTGGTGCATATTCGAACTGAAGCTCATCTTCAGGCTTTTGCACACATGAACCGGTATCCTCAATACCTACACCGACATAGTTAATATCGTGTATATCCAAGAAGTTATTTACGCTTTCAGCTATGGCAACAGCCACATCTGGATTCCAGAAGTTTAGCTGGCCTTTACCGATATTTGGTTCGCCATTTATATCAGTATTCCAATACTTAGCTTGTTCTTCCTCGCTAAGTGCCTGGAATGTAGGGCTTTGGCGCAGCCAATAATGGAGGTTATGACCGAGATTAACCGGCTCAATCCCAACGGATTTTTGCCAATCCCAGTGTTGTATATTTCCAAATTCAGCAAACTTACCATTTAATTTGTTGCGGGACATCATAATTTCTGTACCTGGATCGGAGTGAGACTGTCCGCCTGCACCAGTTCCAGTGAGATGCCAGCCACGGATTTCAAAAGGCGATTTATCATGATAATCGAAGTGGGTCAATTTTATGGAAGGCATTGGGTTATATAGAGTGCCCATATTAATAGAGCGTGTCCACAATACCCCTAGATTGGACTCTATAAAGTCGTATACTCCATTTAATGTACCGTCAGGATTGGTTCCAAAGATATAGATTGTGTTATCCAGGCGACGTACAGCAAAGCCATCGCTTTCACCTATGAAGTCTATATCGTAATTATATATCTGTTCTAGATTGGGATGACTTTGAGAAGTGGCTAGAAAAATAACCAATCCATTACTGCC
>CAYFSR010000016.1:0-28043 GCA_964345785.1 uncultured Eubacteriales bacterium
ACTTCAGGATTTGCTTTCATATGTGAATTTATTATAACATAAATGCATCCACTAAGACTGGAGTCTTTTTTTCCGTCATATGGAAGGAGTCTTTGCAGGAACGATTCGTGATGGCATATAAAGCAAAAGCCCAGTACCTAAGGCACTGAGCTGCTTTATAAGATGTTTTTTGCCATCCTGAACATTGGCGAAAGATCTTTCCTTAGCCTTCTTGGAATAGCGCAGTGGAAATATATCGTTCCCCAGTATCTGGCAGCAGGGCCACAATAGTCTTTCCATTGTTTTCTGGGCGTTTGGCAATCTGAGCCGCTGCATACACAGCTGCCCCTGAAGAAATTCCGACAATAAGACCTTCGTGTCGTGCCAGGGCCCTCGCTGTATCAAAAGCATTCTTGTTCTCCACCCTGTAAATTTCATCAATGATTGAGGTATTGAGCACCTCGGGAACAAAACCAGCTCCAATTCCCTGTATCATATGAGGTCCGGGTTTTTCACCTGATAGGACAGCAGAATCATATGGTTCTACCGCCACAACCTGGAATTCAGGCTTTCTCTGTTTGATAACTTCCCCAACTCCAGTGATGGTTCCCCCTGTACCTATTCCACCTACGAATATGTCTACCTTACCGTCAGTATCTCTCCAAACTTCCTCAGCTGTAGTCTCTCTATGAATTGCTGGATTGGCCATATTTTTAAACTGTTGAGGTATATAGGAATTAGGAGTTTTTTCTGCAATTTCCTCTGCAGTGCGAATAGCCCCATTCATTCCTTCTGAACCTGGTGTTAATACCAGCTCTGCTCCTAAAGCTTTTAAAAGATTTCTTCTTTCAATACTCATGGTTTCCGGCATGGTCAATATCAAACGGTAACCTTTAACGGCACATACTGCAGCTAAAGCAATACCAGTATTTCCACTGGTAGGCTCAATTACAACTGAGCCTTCTTTCAATATGCCTCTATTCTCTGCATCCTTAATCATGGAATAACCGATTCTATCCTTTACGCTGCCTGCAGGGTTGAAATATTCAAGTTTTACTAACAGATTGGCTTCGATACCCTCTGCCTTACTATAATTAGAAACCTTCATCAGTGGTGTATTTCCGATTAGTTCAATTAGATTACCTGCAATTTTTGTCATCGTACTTTCCTCCTAAACCTTCTCAAATTCATAAGATGCCCATATGACATATAAACATAATGAATTATCATCAAACGAGTCCAATCCCTTATCATATAAATTCAAGTTAAGAAGTTGCAGCTTTAAGGGCTTGCTCAAGGTCACTAATGATATCTTCTGGATCTTCAATCCCTATGGATAATCGAATCATGTCAGGGGTAACACCAGCAAGTTTCTGCTCTTCTTCGGATAACTGAGCATGAGTTGTGCTGGCAGGATGAATTACCAGGGATTTAGCATCAGCTACATTAGCGAGAAGTGAAAACAATTTCAGACTTTCAATGAATTTTTTCCCTTCCTTTAAGCCGCCTTTAATACCAAAAGTGAAAATGGAGCCTGCACCTTTGGGAAGATACTTTTCTGCTAGGGAGTAATACTTACTATCCTTCAAACTTGAGTAGTTTACCCATTCAACTGCTTTATGAGCCTTAAGAAACTCTACTGCCCTTTTTGTGTTGGAAACATGTCTTTCCACACGTAAGGACAAGGTTTCTAATCCCTGAATAAACAGGAAGGAATTAAATGGACTTAAGCAGGCTCCCGTATCTCGTAACAGTTGAACTCGAGCTTTGGTAATATAGGCTGCTGGTCCTAAATCATAGGCATATCTAATATCATGATAGCTTGGGTCCGGTTCAGTCATACCTGGAAACTTATCACTATTCGTCCAGTCAAATTTACCTGAATCCACAATTACACCACCGATTGAGCTTCCATGTCCGCCTATAAATTTAGTGGCAGAATGTACAACCACATCAGCACCGAATTCGAAGGGTCTGAATAGGTACGGAGTTGCAAATGTATTGTCAACAATTAGTGGAATATGGTTATTGTGAGCTATTGCAGCAATTGCTTCTATATCCGGGATATTAATACCTGGATTCCCTATGCTCTCAATGTATAAGGCTTTTGTTTTGCTCGTAATGGCTTTTTCGAAGTTCTCCGGATCATCTGGGTCAACAAATATTGTTTTTATACCAAGCTTGGGAAGGGTTGAAGAAAACAAATTATAGGTACCGCCATACAGGGTGCTGGCTGAGACAATTTCATCTCCTGCTCCGGCAATGTTCATAATTGCATAAGTAATAGCAGATGAACCTGAAGCTACCGCTAGTGCACCAACTCCACCTTCTAAGGCGGCCATACGTTGCTCGAACACGTCAGTAGTAGGATTCATAATACGAGTGTAGATATTACCCGGTTTTCGTAGTGCAAAAAGATCAGCTGCGTGATCTGCATCCTCAAAAACATAGGAGGATGTTTGATAAATAGGCACTGCTCTTGAACCAGTGGTATGATCCACTGATTGCCCTGCATGTACCTGCAGAGTATCAAATTTCCAGTTAGTTTCGTTCATTTTATTACCATCTCCAATTTTATAAATACTGAATTCATTATTATAATAATACCAAGCATTCCTATATGTTTAATACGTTACACTTGTGTATCCATTTTGTCAAGCTAATTTATCTATAAAAAAAGTGTATCAAAAGTTTCTGATCACACTAAAATAAAAAATATATTTATATTTAAAAAACAACTGCGAGACCAGCTCCATGAGCCACATCATAGATAGCACTTAATTCATGCTCGATACTATGAGATGCCCAGTCTTCTTCTCTGCCAGTACCTAATAAGCCATTATGTGCTATAGTTCCTGCCCACATTATTTCTGAGCGGGCGGCGTAGTCCCTTGGATTTTTGATGACTTTGGGAGCGTTTTCTATGATTGTACGAAATGTTGCCTCACATAATCTGTCTGTTAAATCCACATATACTTACCGTGAAAAAGCTATATCAAACTTAGAATACTGCTAGAGATATATATAATACAGGCATATTTAAGCTATTAGAAGAATTGCTACTATAAATCCTTTATCAGAGTAGCTGCTATGGATTTATTATATCGAGATAAAAGTGCTTCATAATCACTCCAATCGCTTATCTTATCAATACTCTTGCCAAATAATATCATTTCAAGATTTCTTCTGATTTCGTGTATTGGTTCTAGGTCCTTACCTTCAGAATGGTTTTTCAAAGTTTTAAGGGTTATAATAAGGCTGTCCATGGCTTGTTGTTTACTGAATGGCTTTCTAGTAGTATTGGATCGTATTTGAGCTCTAGCAAGGTTATCTGCTGATTTTTCATCTAATCCATACTTAATCAAGGTTTTAGTGTAGCCAACAATACATCTGTTTCCCTGGCAATTTCCACACTTTTCAGTACCCAGGCAAATGCTGTCAAAGTCCTCGCCTATACGCTTATAATATTCATATAGTTCTCTTGATCGGCGAACAAGAGTGGATTCTTGACCACTTTTACGTACTTTCCATAAAGCCCTTAAAAGTATAAATACAACTGTAAATAGGACTAACGAAAATATCACGATATAAGGTAAGGTCAGGAACCTATCAGGCAGGCTTTGCAGCAGCTTAGTTATGCCAAAGAACATGAAAACACCAGAGGAGACCAGTCGTATGGCATTCTCCGGAATCTTATCCCCCAACTTTTTACCAATAAAAATTCCAATTGCTCCTGTAGAAAACATTCCTAAAACAGTTCCGAATAAAATAGCAACAGGATAAACTGCCTGAGACGCAAGAGTTATGGCAGTAAGCTGGGTCTTGTCCCCAAATTCTCCAAAAAAATATGCAAGGGCTACTGTTAGAACTGCTCCTAACTTCTTCTTATCTTTAGCGTCTTCTTCTTCGTCTCCTTCTGGCTTTAAAGACCATAAAGCAAATATGATGAAAGCAAAGCCAGCTATAATTTGTATGGCATCCATTGGAATAAACGAAGATAGCATGCTGCCAAGCAGAACAGCGAGTCCATCATTTAAAAAAGCACCTATTAAAATACCCAATAAAACCTTTCTTACAGGGTATCGGGTAGCGAAAGTCATAGCTAAAATTTGACTCTTGTCGCCCATTTCCGCAATAAAAACCAGAAAAAAAGATTCAAACAATTCTTGAAGCATAGTATCCCCCATTATAAATAAAAAGGCCTATATCTTTTCAATTAACAAAGAAAAGGCTACAAGATATATTTAACATCTCCGAAGAGACTTTTGTCAATACATTATTCTTTTTAAATGCTAATTAAGTTTTTTCTATTACTATTGATACTTAACTTTTCCTTGCCATTCCCCGAGGGATTGTTATACTATAATGAAAAGAAACAAATGGAGGTTATAATGTGATATCTGATAGAATATTGAATAAAATCTCAGGGCCTTCCTGGATACGTGCCATGTTTGAGCAAGGTGAGGTACTAAAAAAGAAATATGGAGCAGATAAAGTTTATGATTTCTCCCTGGGTAACCCGGACCTAGAGCCTCCCGAGGCTACTCTTGCATCCCTTCAAAATCTTGTTAATTCTAAAGAACCCAATCTACATAAATATATGAACAATGCAGGATACCCGGAAGTACGTGGAAAAATTGCCAGCCATATAGGTAAAGATACTGGTATTTCATTAACTGAGAAGCATATTATAATGACTTGCGGAGCTGCTGGAGGATTAAATGTAGTTCTAAAAACAGTGCTGAATCCCGGGGATGAAGTTATTGTGTTTGCTCCTTTCTTTGGAGAATACAGCAATTATATTGATAATTTTGATGGAAAAATGGTACTTTCCCAATGTAATATGCAGACATTTCAGCCTGATCTTGAAAATCTGGAATCTAAAATCACCTCTGCCACAAAGGCTATTTTGCTAAATTCCCCAAATAACCCAACAGGTGCTATATATGGAGAATCCATACTTAAAGATATGGCTGAGCTTATTTCCAAAAAGGAAAAGGAATTTGGTAATAATATATTAATAATTTCTGATGAACCGTATACGCAGTTGGTTTATGATGGTGAAACAGTTCCATCTATACTTAAGATATTCCCTAATTCTGTTATAGTTAACTCCTTTAGTAAATCTCTTAACTTACCGGGAGATCGTATTGGGTATATTGCTGTAAACAGCTCTGTTCCAGATATTGACCTCTTCATCAGCGGTTTAAGCCTATCAAATCGTATTTTAGGTTTCGTAAACGCTCCCGCCTTATTCCAAAGGGTAGTTGCAGATTCGTTGGATGCGGATATAAATACAGAGGTTTATCGTGAGCGGAGGGATTTCCTATATCACCACTTAACCCGCCTTGGATTTTCCTGTGTTAAACCCAAAGGAGCTTTTTACCTATTCCCCAAGGTTCATCTGGAAGATGATGTGGAGTTTGTAAAACGTGCATTAGCATACAACTTGTTACTAGTTCCTGGCTCCAGCTTTGGTGGGCCTGGTCACGTAAGAATTTCCTACAGTGTAAGCACAGAATCCATTAAGAACTCTATACCGGCATTTGAAGCATTGGCAGCTGAGTTTAAGTAGCTGAAGAAACAGCCATTGGCGCAACAATAGTAAAAAAACAATATGATGATATGATTTTGAAGTTCAGCATAAAGATGAGGCTAATCGATGAACTTGCAAGTTGCTTGAGGAAAATGGGAAAGAAAATTGTAGTTACCTACTTTTAGCAATGCTTATAGATAATGACTCCTTCACATGATATAATTGAAATAGCAAATATCCAAGGAGGTCTCACTATGAAAAACAATATTCTTTTCCCTGTTGCCCCGCCAGAACAGATGGGCATCTCTTCCAAACAAATTTTAAAGTTTTTACAAAAGGTAAAAGATAACGGCATCATGATGCATAGCATGTTGATGATGCGCAAAGGTCATGTTGTAGCTGAAGGTTACTATGCCCCCTTCCATCAGGATTATCTGCATCGCATGTATTCTGTAAGCAAAACCTTTGTCAGCACAGCCATTGGTTTATTGGTGGATGAAGGTCGTATTACCCTTGATGATTATGTTTGTGACTATTTTCAGGACAAGCTGCCTGATAACCCCCATCCTTATGTATTGGATATGAAGATTCGTGATTTACTGGTTATGGCAACTCCATACACAACCACTACATACGGCGAAAAGGACAAGGATTGGGCCTGGACCTTCTTCAATACTAAACCTAGCCATCCAGCAGGTACCGTTTTTAGCTATGACACCTCTGCATCATACACTTTGAATGTGCTAGTAGAACGTCTAGTTGGCAAACCATTTTTAGAATATTTGAAAGATAAGATGCTCCGGGAATTAGGTTTTAGCGATGAAGCGTGGTGTGTAAAAGCTCCCGAAGGCAATACCTGGGGTGGTAGTGGCGTAATGTGCACCACCAGAGACCTTGCCAGACTGGCACTTGTTTATATGAATAATGGCAATATAGGTGGTAAACAGTACCTATCTGAAGAATATATAAAAGCAGCTAGTTCAAAACAGATAGATAACTCACCAACTGGTCATAGAGATTATATGCATGGAAATGGTTACGGCTACCAGATTTGGATATTGAAGGATGGAGCATATGCCTTCTGTGGTATGGGTATGCAGCTGGCAATCTGTGTTCCTAAAGAAGACTTCCTCTTTGTTTGTAATGGTGATATCCAAGGCACTGCTCAAGTATATGCAGGTATAATGGAACTCTTATGGGATGAAATTGTAGAAGAATTACACTCTGAAGCCTTACCTATGGATGACGCAGCTGCTTTACAACTAGCAGAAACCTTGAGCAATCTCTCTGTAGTGAATCCTTTGATAGGAAAGAGCTGTTCTCCCCTGGCAGATAAAATTAACGGCCAGCAATACGCCTTGGAAACCAATCCCATGGGCATCCAAAAGCTGTCTGTAGAGTTCAATGGTAATGAAGGTCAGCTCATTCTAGAAAAACAGAATGAAGTAAAGCGTATCGATTTTGGCATGGAAGATTACAAAATGGGACGTTTCCCTGAAACACATTACTATGGTGATACTATCGGCGTTCCCAAAGGAGAAATGTATAAGTGTATGGCCGTAGGTCAATGGACTCAGGAAGACAAACTTGTAATTCGCTTATATGTTATTGATGATTATTTCGGCAATATGACTGTCACTTTAGGTTACAAAGGCGAAGAACTAGGTGTATATATGACAAAAACCGCCGAATGGTTCCTTAATGAATATCAAGGCTTTGCCGGCGGTCATTTGATAAAAGAATAGTAGTTATATAAAATACTAATATACTTAAGTTATTGAATTATAATGACCGGTCTTTATTTTCCAGCTTATGCAGGATAGTAAAGCCGGTTTTTTCTATTGCTTTCTCAATTTCAGTGGTGTTAAAGGAATTAATGCCTACCACAATTGAGCTTTTTCCATTTAACCCTCGATACACAGCTACTCGGGTTATATTGGCACCAAATTGCCCAATTATACTGGTTAGATTAGACATGATGCCAGGTTCATCGTTTACCTCAATGGTTAAGCGGGTGCCATATTCCCGGAAGCCCAGCAACTCAATAAATGAATCGAAAATGTCACTTTCAGTTATGATCCCAACTAGACCGTCTTTTTTATCCACTACAGGTAGAAAGCTGACTTTGTTGTCCCGCATAAGAATTGCTGCTTCTTCCAACAGGGCATTAGGTGATACAGTTATAACATCCTTCGCCATTATCTGTTTTACTTTGGTTTTAGCCAGTAAATAGGTTATCTCCCCCATGCTAAGGCTTGTGGCTTTGGAAGGAGAATAGCGGTCTATATCCTCTTTGGAAACCACTCCTACCAGCTTTCCTTTATGTATAACCGGAAGACGTTTCACACCATGCTCAGCTATTATTTCATGAGCTTCAGGTACAGTGTGATCAGGGGAAATAGTAAAAGGATTAGTGGTCATTTTAGTCTTAACAAACATATGCTAACCTCCTAAATATGCTTTTCTGATGTCGTCACTTTGCATTAGATCGGCTCCAGTGCCGCTAAGAACTATTGAGCCAGTTTCCAAAACGTAGGCACGGTCGGCTATGGAAAGCGCCATACTGGCATTTTGCTCTACTAATAGGATAGTAGTGCCTGCACTATTGATATCTTTAATTATACTAAATATTTCCTGTACCAGCAAGGGTGCCAGGCCCATAGAAGGCTCATCCAGGAAAAGAATTTGAGGTCGACTCATCAATCCTCGGCCAATGGCAAGCATTTGCTGTTCTCCACCTGACAAAGTTCCCGCCATTTGCTTCTTACGATCAAATAAAATGGGAAACCATTCATAAACCCTCTCTATATCTTTGTTAATGCCCTCCTTGTCCTTACGAAGAAAGGCACCTAGCTCTAGATTTTCCAATACAGACATGGTGGAAAATACATGGCGTCCTTCAGGCACATGAGAAATACCTAGTTTCACTCTGTCTTGAGCAGAAGTTTGTGTTATATCTTTTTCGCCTAATATTATTTCTCCATCGCTAACACTCTTTAAACCGGAAATTGTGCGAAGAGTAGTCGTTTTACCTGCACCATTGGAACCAATCAGCGTTACAATTTCTCCAGAGTTTACATTTAAGGATATGCCCTTAAGAGCATGAATGACTCCATAATGTACGTTCATGTTTTTTATCTCAAGCATTACTGACATCCTCTCCTAAATAAGCCTTAATAACTCGCTTATCGGTTTTAATTTCCTCTGGAGTTCCCTCTGCTATCAGCATACCATGGTCCAAAACATAAATCCGCCGGCATATTTTCATTACCAAGGACATATCATGCTCGATTAAAAGAATAGTCAAATTGAACTTGTCTTGAATCCACTGTATCAGATCGGTTAATTGAGTTGTTTCAGCAGGATTCATACCTGCAGCAGGCTCATCCAGAAGTAAAAGGATGGGCTTTGTAGCTAGAGCTCTAGCAATCTCCAATCGACGCTGTTGACCATATGGGAGGTTCCTTGCCAGTTCATCCTTTTTTTGATCCAATTCCATTATTCTGAGAAGATCCAAACTCTCCTCTACCAATTGCTTTTCTTCTCTTTTATAGGAAGGAAGATGTAAAAAGCTAGATACTAAACCGTAATTAATGTTTTGATGCATTGCTATTCGAACATTGTCCAATACTGTTAAGTCTTTAAACAAGCGGATGTTTTGGAACGTTCTGGAAACCCCTTCCTTACAGATTTCATAGGGTTTTTCCCCATGTAATTCCTTCTGTTGTTCTCCATTGTCCAATAAAATACTGCCATTATCCGGTGTGTAAACACCAGTTAGAAGATTGAATACAGTTGTTTTACCTGCACCATTAGGGCCGATTAAACCTACTAGTTCCCCTTTGTCAATTTTAAAATTGACATTAGCTACCGCATTTACTCCACCGAAGGATTTAGTCAGTTTATTAACGCTTAAAATAGACATCTTACTTCCCTCCTTTCCTGGTAGACAAAAAGTCTCCTAGTTTTTGAAAGGTTTTCAGCGTCAATTCTTTAGAGCCCATAAGGCCCTGAGGTCTGAAAATCATAATAATGATCAGTAATAATGGATAGATGATCATGCGAATCTCTGAGAAGTCTTGTAGGAGCATGTTAATCAATGCTAACAAAACAGCTGCCAGTACAGATCCTGAAATGCTTCCCAAGCCACCAAGTACAACAATAACCAGAATATCAATGGATTTCTGAAAACCAAATGTATCAGGCTTTAGAAAATAGAAATAGGAAGCGTATAAGGCACCGGCAATTCCGGCAAAGAAAGCTCCAATAGTAAAGGCTGTTACCTTATATTTTGTGCTATTGATTCCTACAGCCTCAGCAGCAATTTCATCCTCTCTTATAGAGATACAGGCTCTGCCATGGGATGAACTCAGGAATCGAGTAATCAGCAAGATAGTGCCTACCATAAACAAATAAAGAAAGAACCAATTGGTAAACCTTGGAATACCACTAAGCCCGGCCGCACCGTTAGTGAGACTATCCATGTTTAAAAATATAATACGAATAATTTCTGACATGCCTAAAGTAGCGATTGCTAAGTAGTCACCTCTCAGCCGTAATGTTGGGAGACCTACTAGGAAGCCGACTATAGCAGCTATAACTGCACCGGCAAATAAACCTACTAGGAAGCCCCAAACAGTGGGAATTCTCATTAGGACAATTGCACATACATAAGCACCAATGGACATAAATCCAGCATGGCCTAATGAAAACTGACCAGTAAATCCAGTAACCAAATTCAAGCTAACTGCTAATATTATATTTATACAAATAGTAGCAATGGTTGCTTGTAAATAATCATTAATGACATTTAAGTATACCAAAACTTGTACTATGGCGAAGGTTAGTATTAATCCTATCCACTTTTTCATATCTACACCTTCTCCCTGACATTTTTACCTAGTATTCCCGTTGGCTTCACAATAAGAACTAAAATAAGAATACCAAATACCACTGCATCGCGATACATGGAATTGCCATAGCCGGATACAAACACTTCTATAATACCAATCAAATAACCGCCAAGCATAGCTCCTGGTATAATTCCAATTCCTCCAAAAACAGCAGCTACAAATGCTTTAAGGCCAGGCATGGTACCCATAAGCGGGTTAATAGAATTATAATATACACCAACCATTATGCCAGCTGCACCAGCTAAAGCTGAACCCAATGCAAAGGTGAACGAAATTGTGGTGTTTACATTGATGCCCATAAGCTGAGCAGCGTCACTATCCAAAGATACAGCTCTCATGGACTTGCCTATCCGGGTTTTTTTGACAATAAACTGTAATGCAATCATAAGAACGATTGTTATAGCTACTATAATTATTTGCTGCATATTAATTACTACATCGCCAAACTGGAAACGTTTTGTAATAAACCCTGACATAGCAGGATAGGTGCGGACACCTGCACCAACAAAAAACATGGTTCCATATTCGATTAACAGCGAAACGCCTATAGCCGTAATGAGTACTGCTATACGAGTTGCATTTCGAAGAGGCTTGTAAGCGATTTTTTCAATGCCGATGCCTATTAAGGTACATAGAATCATAGAAATAACAAGAGATGGCAAAAAACCAAGTTTTAAGTACGTCATGCAAAAATAGCCGATATAAGCACCTAACATATAAACATCGCCGTGTGCAAAGTTGATCAGCTTAATAATGCCATATACCATTGTGTACCCAAGAGCAATTAGTGCATATATGCTGCCCAGCGAAACACCATTGATAATTTGTTGAATAAGCTGTTCCAAATCCTCTTCCCTTCTTTCCATTCTACATTTCATAAAATGGATATAAGTGAGGACCCAGGCTCCTCACTTATATCTCTATCTTTTTAACTAATCAATTCAAAGTATTCATATAGCTTATTGTGCACTAAGTCTTTCACTGGAATACTGCTTACCATCAGCTAATTCAATAACAATTAAATCTTTAATCGGGTTGTGATTCTCATCAATGGTGAAAGTACCTGTAACACCTTTGAAATCAGCAGTAGCAGCCATAGCATTCTTTACTGATTCGCCATCGAGTTTTTCAGCTCGGTCAATGCTGTCTACAACGTATTTTGCTAAATCATAGCCTAAAGCGTGAAAAGCACCAGGTTGCTTATCATATTTTTCTTCAAATCCTGTAAGGAAATTTTGAACTACCGGGTCCTCATCAAGAGAAGAAAAGTGATTGGAGTAATACACGTTATTTAGAGCATCGTCTCCTGCAAGTTTTGCCAAATCAGGAGAATCAAATCCATCAGCTCCTAGAATAGGAACAGTTATTCCTTGTTCCCTGGCCTGCTTAATAATTAAACCAGCTTCCTCATAGTATCCTGGGATAAAAATAACATCAAATTCATCACCTTTAATTTTGGTAATGATAGAATTAAAATTGGTATCTCCAGCTACATAGGCTTCTTGGGCAACAATAGTTCCTCCCCCATCTTGAAAGGTTTTGGTGAAAGCTTCTGCCAGTCCTTTGCCATAATCACTAGAATTATCCATAATTACTACAGCGCTTTTTGCAGATAATCTGTCAAGAGCATAATTTGCCATTCCTGTTCCCTGGTAAGCATCACTGAAGCAAATACGGAAGGCATACTCTTTAACTCCATTATCATCTACGGTTATATCGTCTGCAGTAGTAGAGCCGGAAGCTACCGGAATTTTGTTCTGCAAAGCAGTAGGGATAGTAGCTTTAAAAGCTCCCGAGGTAGCTGGGCCTAAAACTGCTACTACCTTATCCGATGTCATAAGTCTACTCGTTAAAGTTGTAGCCTCTGCCTCGTCTGACTTATTGTCATACTTAACTATTTCAATTTTTTTGCCATCGATACCGCCAGCTGCATTGATCTCTTCAATAGCTAATTCAATTCCCTGTACAGAATCTTGTCCGTAGGAAGCTACTTTGCCGGTTAACTCGTAGTTAACACCAATTTTAATGGTATTGCCCGTATTTGCATTGGAACAGCTTGTAAACAGAGCTAAAACAACTATAACACTAGTTAGTAATAAAATTGACTTCTTCATAATACACGCCCCTTTAATATTAATATCCTAATATAAAATAGTACTAATAAATCTACTCTAACAGTATCCTGGCTGTCAATAGTAGAAAATTATAGTATATTGTAATTTGCAAATATTTACATATTATATTTGCATTAAAATTAGATTTAATTACTCTATTATATATACTTTAACTAAAAAGTTGAAACATCCATAAACTATTATTCCTGGTAAAGTCGATAAGATGTTAAATGCATAAAGCAAATTAATAGAGTAACTTCACCTGTATGTTATAGTAACACATTAACACGCTAAAATAAATAGTTTTAGTTAAAATAAAAGAAAAAAGTCCTCCTGAGAGGACTTTGCTATTAAAACTACTCTATACTTTAATGCGTTTCCATTTACCAGAATTAAATCGAATTAAAACCAGAAGAGAACGTAAAGCTTGATCTGATAACAAGGCAAACCAAGCACCTTCCAAACCCCAACCTAATACATCAATGGAGTATTTCGCCAGTGCAGGCCTTATCAATAAAACAGTAATCATGGTTATTATAGCAGTAGCGCGAGTATCACCCGCTCCACGAAGAGCACCAGCAAGGATAAATTGTGAAGACTGCAAGGGCTGCACCAAGGCAACAAACATTAGAATTCTAGCACCTTGGGCAATAACATCTGCCTCATCGGTATAAAGTGATACTATTGGCTCACCAAGGAATAAAAAGATTAATACAAGTAATATTGCTATTATAAGGCCCACTCTTCTTGTGTGGCTGGTGTATGCTTGAGCCATATCAGGACGACGCTTGCCCAAGCTTTGTCCTACTAATGATGTACTAGAGACCCCAAATGCCTGCCCAGTCATAAAAGACATGGCTTGAATGTTCATACAAATTTGATGAGTGGCATAGGCAACAGTGCCTAGTGAAGCAACGGTTTTTACATATAGGATCATCCCTGCACGCATGAAAGCTTGTTCTATCATAGAAGGGATACCAATGTTGAAAATTTGCTTCATTGCTTGCCAGTCTGGTTTAAATCCTTTTCGTATATCTAGACGAATAAATTGCTTTCCACGAAGCAGCGCAATCATTGACAAAACAAAGGCAACTGTCTGACCTATGATGGTAGCTAGTGATGCACCGGCTACTCCCATTTTTGGAAAGCCCATATATCCATTAATTAAACCATAGTTAAAGAAAACATTTACAAGATTTGAAAAAAGGTTATAAGCCATTGCAATTCGGGTATTGCCTACACCACGTAAGGTAGCAGTGGCGGTTGACGTTAGAGCTAATGGGACGAAACCCAACATTTGTATTTTTAGATAAGTGGTGCCCTGTTCAAGTGTAATAGCCTCTGAAGCACCCATAAAGCGTACCATATTTTCTGAAAACATATACCCAAAAATAGAGCTTATCAACGATAAAACAAAGGTTAGTAGAAATGCCTGTCGTAATATTTTGTTAGCTTTTTCAGGAGAACCTTCTCCCTTATAACGAGCAACAAGAGCTGTAGCACCTACATTCATAGCCATAAACATAAGCATTAACAGAAATTTCGGCTGAGCAGTCAACCCAACTGCAGTGATAGCCCATGAACCCAATCGCCCTACCATCATCATATCTACCATGGAAGCCAGTTGGGTTAATGTCATCTCAATAAAAGAAGGCCAGGCAATTCTAACTACATCCTGATATAGCATTTTTGAAGTAACGCCTTCTGGAATATGTTTGTTAACCTTGTCATTTTGCCCATAATTATCGGTCTCAATACCAACCTCTACCAAATCTAATGCCATTACAGCAGGCGCTTTCTGCTTTTGCCTTCTGAATCTATGTAGAAAGCCACGAAAGTCAATATTCACTATAGTGACTCACACCCCTTAAATATAATAAACACACTTCTCATATATTATCATAAATAGCAAGTATGTGTCTATCTATTTATTTATACGTATAAGCTACACTATGCCATTGTGTTTAGCATATCTTCATTTATCTCATATTTACAGGCCTGATTGGATGAAAAAGCTTCGTATTCCTGAAACATATATAAGCCCATGCGAGCTACTTCATCACCTATACTACCAGCAATGTGAGGTGTTAGAAATACATTATGCATCTCATAAAAAGGATGTCCTGCCTGTACCGGTTCTGGATAAGTTACATCTAAGACAGCTGTACGAGTAGGAACTTCCTTTAGTGCACGCACCAGGTCTGGCTCTATCAATTGTGCCCCTCTACCCGTATTAATAAAAGTAGCGTTTGGACGCATTAAGTTAAAGTGTGCATAGCTCATTATTCCTTTTGTCTGTTCATTATTTGCAAGATGATTGGAAATTACAAGGCATTCCTGAAATATAGTTTTTAAGTCACATTTTATAACACCTAATTCGTTTGCCTTATCATCCGGAAGAAATGGATCAAAAACAAGAATTTCATAGTTGAAATTCTTCAGCATGGAGATAACTAGCTTGCCAATCATACCAGCTCCTATGATGCCTACCTTCTCTCCATAATTTCCCGGCATTGATTGTCTAAATTGTACGGCTTCATTATGCCCTTTTGTTTTATATATCCTTTCAGACTGAAAATAACCTTTCCCAGCCAATAAAATCTGGGATATCGTATATTCTGCCACAGGAACACCATTAGCAGCAAAGGCACTAAACACCCTTACACCACATTCTAAAAATGGTCGTGCAAAATGCTGAACAGAGCCCGCTGCATAGAACACAGCCTGCAAGTTTGGTAAATAAATTTGTATTTGATCTTTAGTTAAGGGGAACATGCCCCAGGTTGAAAAAATTAAATGAACCTTATTAAGGTCCTCTTTTCTCTCCTCCAAGGTTTTAGAATCGCTAATGTGATCGAGAAAGTTCACCTTATCTTTCAACGCTGATCTAACAGATTGGTCATAGGCCTTTTCTATAGCCTTCTGTCCACCGCTTGTCATAAAAATACCGTACATATTTAACACCCTCAATCCTCTTTATTAGAACCTGACTCCTTTGATTGCTTCTTAAGCTCTTCTAATACTGGCTCAATAATTTGTAAGCGTAAGCGCTTCACACGTGTACGATAAACATCCATAATAACCCAACGTAATTCATTATAGACTACCACTTCCCCTTTCTTTGGGAAACGGCCGATGATGCCAGTTATAAAACCACCTATTGTTTCATAATGCTCGGATTCCATATCTGTGCCCAGTTCATCGTTAATAACGCTTAGTCTTGTTAGACCGTCAATGATATATTCACCTGGAGCTACTTGCTGTATTTCGTCGACTATTTCTTCGTATTCGTCACCTATGTTTCCGAATATCTCCTCAACTAAGTCCTGCATGGTAACAATACCAGCTGTACCACCATATTCATCGGCTACAACAATCATCTGCAGGCGTTTTTTACGCATATCTTCGAATAAATCAGCTATCCTTTTGTTCTCATAGGTGTAATATGGCTTTCGAATGCTTTTATGAATATCAAAATTTTCCTTTGTTTGCTGTGAGAATATGACATCCTTAACATGGAGGATTCCTACAATATTATCCAATGTATTTTCATAAACAGGCATACGGGAATATTGCTCAGTTTGGAATTGATTCCAAATTTCGTCATAGGCGGATTCAATATCAATGGCTAAAATATCTGTACGTGGAATCATGATATCCTTCACTTGAGAATCACCAAATTGGAACACATTTTGAATTAATTTCTTCTCTTCCGGATCGATTACCCCCTCTTTATGACCTACGTCAACTAAGGTAAGTAATTCTTCTTCTGTTATTTGAGGATTTTCTTTAGGCTTCCAACCAAACAAGCGCATCATTAAGTTGCTTACGAAAATAAGAAAAACGATAATGGGATTCAAAACACGAATCAATACAGTCATAAAACCGGCTACACTAAAGGAAAACCGTTCTGGATAGGTTTTTGCCAGTAAATATGGAAATATCTCGCCAAATATTAGTACTATAAAAACCATGATCAGAATAGTGAACCAAGTGGCCACATTGCTCATGTATCTAGTTGTCAGTTGTGTTGCTAGTACCACAGCAGCAATATTGGCTGAATTGTCGGCTAATAAAACTACATTTTTGAGTTTCTCCGGGGAATCTAGAAGTCTGGAGACCTTATCAGCACCTTTTACTCCTTCATCAACCTGTTTTTGCAAGCGAATTCGATTTAGTGATAAGAAAGAAGTTGCTACAGCTGTAAAAAAAGCTGACAAAACAAGTAAAAACACTAAGATAATCAGCCGCCATATACTATCCGATTCCAATGGATAACACTCTCCCTGATAAAATTATGAATTAAAATTTCAGTCATATTGTACCATAAGTTACAGTCCTTGTCCATAATTTGAAATCTTTCTTGCTAAGCCTTTCTTTCTAATTAGCTGGTAATGTTTGAAATGCATTGATATAGCTTATGTATAATATAATACAGTTAACTAGTATCAAAAGGTTTTCTATTGTGGTTTTAATAATATTTAAGGAGTGAAGCAGGATGGCGCAAGCAAAGGTAGAAGCAAAATTAATAGATGATATGGCCTATCAAATGGAACTAGATGGACATAATCTTATTCTGGATGCCAGTGAAGAAAATGGTGGTAAAAACTTAGGCCCACGGCCGAAAAAGCTTCTGTTAGCAGGATTAATTGGATGCACCGGCATGGATGTGGCTTCCATACTAAAGAAAATGCAGGTTGAGCTGGAGGATTTCAAGCTTACAGCAACTGCCGAAACAGCAGAAGAACATCCAAAAGTATATACAGAAATACACCTAAACTATCACTTCAAGGGAAAAAAACTGCCAAAGGACAAATTAGAACGTGCAGTATCCCTATCACAGCAAAAATATTGCGGAGTTTCTGCAATGTTACAAAAAGCTGCACCAGTTAGCTACGATATTACAATTGAAGAATCATAATAGTCAGCAAGATGATGTAAAGCAAAAGCCCTGATTGTCACCAATCAGGGCCGCAATAGGGGAACTTTTAAGGAGGCATAAATGAAAAAAACTAATATTTTATGTCTATGAATTAATTTTAATCATCATCTATGAAGCTATTATTACCAATTTGTAAATAAACTGTGAATTAGACATTGTTAGTTTTTTAACTATACTTGACAAACTAAATTCCTTAGTTTAATATTGATTTCAATTACTTAATTGAATATATAGTTCAAACCGTTGATTGAGAGAAGTAGCATAATTCCTTTTTCTAAAGAGAGTCGCAGCTGGTGGAAATGCGATGTAAAAGACTATAGCGAATGGACTCATGAGGGCTTTGGCAGAAATCAAAATGAAATTATGCCGGCCGGGATCTTCCCCCGTTATCACTGAAGCATGCATGATTGTGTATGAAGTAAGTGGCGCAATAGCGCAATTTAGGTGGTACCGCAGAGATTATGGTCTTTGTCCTATTATATGGATAAAGGCCTTTTTTATATTTAAAATATCCTAACAGACAAGAAAGGAATGTGAACAATGACAAAAATACCTTACAAAATTTATTTATCTGAAGACGAGATGCCTAAATACTGGACCAACATGAAAGCAGTTATGAAAAACAAACCAGAACCTTTTTTAAATCCTGTTACCTTTAAGCCAAGTACACAGGAAGAACTTGAGATGGTATTTGCTAAAGAATGCGTAGCACAAGAGCTTAATGTAAGCGATCAATACATTAAAATCCCGGAGAAAGTCCGCGACTTTTACAGGATGTTTCGCCCCTCTCCACTGGTTCGTGCCTACTGCCTGGAAGAGTTGTTGGATACTCCAGCAGAGATTTACTACAAGTTTGAAGGTACAAACACATCCGGCTCACATAAACTAAATTCTGCTGCTGCCCAAGCTTATTATGCAAAAGAGCAGGGGCTTACACACTTAACAACAGAAACTGGTGCTGGACAATGGGGAACTGCATTAGCAATGGCATGTGCTTACTATGACATTGATCTGCTTGTATATATGGTCAAGATTTCCTCCCAGCAAAAGCCCTATAGAAAAGCTGTCATAGAAACCTATGGTGGAAAGGTAATCCCCTCCCCTTCTAATACTACTGAAGTAGGTCGTAAAATTCTAGCTGAACATCCTGATACTGGTGGCTCCTTGGGCTGTGCTATTTCGGAAGCCATTGAGACAGCTGTAAAATCAGATAATTGCAAGTATGTACTGGGCAGCGTGCTGGATCATGTAGTATTGCATCAAAGTATAATTGGAGAAGAAACTAAAATTGCTTGTGAAAAATATGATATAAACCCGGATATGATAATCGGTTGTGTTGGCGGTGGCTCTAATTTCGGTGGTCTCATAGCCCCCTATGTAAGTGAAAAAATAGCAGGGAAATCTGATATCCAAATTATAGGTGTCGAGCCTGCCTCCTGCCCCTCATTAACCAGAGGAAAATTCGCCTATGATTTTGCTGATACAGGAAAAACTACTCCACTTTTGAAGATGTATACATTAGGTGCTGACTTCCTTCCTTCTCCTAATCACGCTGGTGGACTCCGCTTCCACGGCTGTAGCCCAATTATCTCCCAGCTGTATCATGATGGATTGATAGAAGCCCGTTCTGTAGAACAAACAAAAGTATTTGAAGCTGCTACAACCTTTGCAAAGAGCGAAGGTATACTGCCCGCTCCAGAATCTGCCCACGCCCTTTTAGCAGCTATTGATGAGGCTAAGAAATGTAAGGAAACTGGAGAAAAGAAAACTATTATATTTGGTTTAACTGGGACAGGTTACTTTGATTTATCAGCTTACATGAGCTACAATGATGGCTCTATGACTGACTATATTCCCACAGATGAGGATTTAGAAATTGGTTTCGCCGGTCTTCCCAATGTAAATGCATAGTTTGAATCAAGCCAAAAGCCAGCGTAATAATTACGCTGGCTTTTATTTTGGGGACAGTTCTCAATTATTCAATTATTTAATCTATGCTAGAATTCGTCCAAGCTTTTCTTCCTTCAGCCTTCAAAGCATTCGCTTGCTGACGTCCCATCTCTGGAGTAAAGTCGTCACAGCACTCATGCAGAGTCATTCTCATATGTGTCTCTGTAGTGTGTTCATGAAGGCTTCATCCAGAAAACTTGGACTTCATAGAACCGTCCCTCTGCTTCAAACCATCAGGCGTATAGCTGATATGAATGTTGCAATAATTATCAGCCATTTGAAAACCTTTTCATTTATCCTCTTGATAAAATAGACACCTATCCATGCTCCAACCAATATAAACGGAATCATAATGAGGGTGTATTTTAATGTAGCCAGAGATACTGTTCCCCACATGAAAATATGAAAAGGCAGCTTTATAAGATTGATGAAAAAGAAAAACCAAGCAGCAGTGCCAAGAAATCGCTGTCGGTCAAATGACAACGACAACAGATAGACGCTCATAACCGGGCCGGCTGCATTGCCTACCATAGAAGTAAAACCTGCTATTATACCTACTAATGCAGGAAACCATTTACCTTCAGGAATCGACAAGTCTTTCTTGCTTATTTCTCTATAGAGCAGTAATGCAATGCAAACAAGTACAGTAATACCCATTAATAGCTTAAACTGTCTATCATTTAAGTAGTTTCCAATGATGGCACCTAAGATAATACCTACAACAGCAGGCCATATAAGCTTAAAGACATCTTCTAATTTCCCATGCTTACGATAATTATATATAGCGGGAATATCAGCAATAATTAATGCTGTCAACATTATGCCTGAAGATTGTTTTCCTCCAAATACATTCGCAACCATTGCCACAGCGGGTAAACTGGCACCTGTGATACCCGTTTTGCCAAATCCAATGATGATGGCAGCTATTGCCAGTAAGACAAACTGTCCTAATGTTATTCCAAACACTTTCCCTAACTCCATTCTTCTCTTTTATTTTTACAGAAGCCCTTACTCTATCTAATATACCGTTGACGCTTGTTCGAAACACCTAGGCTTATACTAAACCTTCCCTGATATTGTGAGACTAAAACAGCTAAAATCATTAACATACAACCAATATATCCTTTTAAGTCCATGGATTCCCCTAATATAAGTGCTCCTCCAATAACCGCAAAAACCGCTTCCAAACTCATTATAATAGATGCGTGTGAGGCTCTTGCGTATTTCTGGCCAGCAACTTGAAGGGTATAAGCAATTCCCACAGAGAAAATACCTCCATATAAGATAGGTACGGCAGCCTCCAATATGCCGGATATCATTATTTCTTCAAATAGCAATGCTGCAATTAAACTGATAATTGAGCAGAATGAATACTGAACAAAGGAGAGTTTAAGTGTATCCAATACTTGGCTGTATTTGTTTATCAGGAGAATATGAAAGGCAAAGAAAAAGGAAGATAAAAACACTAGCAGGTCTCCTTTGGAAATTCCAGTTTCTCCATTTACACTAATAAAATATAGACCAATCATAGCCAATACAGATGCAACCAAGGTTTTCAAGCCCAATTTTTGCTTTAAGAAAATACCAAACAAGGGAACCAGAATAATGTAAAAACCAGTTATAAAAGCGCCTTTTCCTGCAGTTGTTTCTATTAGACCAAATTGCTGAAGACTTGCTGCAGCAAAAAGAAGAATGCCAGCTATAACGCCAACCCTTAAAAGCTGTGTATTACTCTGCTCTTTTGAATTAGATTGCTCGTTTATAGAAGCTGTTTGCTCCTTTACGGTTGCCGCTTGTTCTTTTCTATTTCTAAAATATATTAACGGCAGCAATGATAACGCTCCGATAGCAAAGCGTACCCCAGTAAAAGTAAAACTACCTACATATTGACTTCCAACCCTCTGAGCTACAAAAGCTAAGCCCCATATTATTGCTGCCAAAGTCAATAATATGGAAGCTCTCATCTCTTTTCTTTCCATGTACGATTCATCCTTTAGTTTATAATACGCCAATTACATTTCGTGCGGATTCCAACATGCACGAGAACTTAGTCAAAACCTATTGTAACACAATAAATATCTTAATTCGATTATAATCTTGTGAATAGGGATAATATAGGGACAGCATTGTATGTATTTGTTATTTTAGTTAGAATAAGAAAAAAAGATAAATAAAGAATATGTCGAATTTAGAAGAAAAATAGTGTATTAGCATAGGAGCGATTATTGGTGATAAAGCCAGATAGAGATTTTTATAGAAAATCCAGCCTGGATTTGGCAAAGAATTTATTAGGTTATAATCTTGTACATGTATCTGAGCATGGTAAGTTTATTGGAAGGATAGTTGAAACAGAAGCTTACATGGGCATTCATGATAAAGCTGCCCACTCGTATAATAATACCAGAACAAAACGAACAGAAGTAATGTTTGGACCGCCTGGTCATGCCTATGTGTATCTTATTTATGGCATGTATCATTGTATGAATATCGTAGCAGCTGAAACGGATATCCCTCAAGCCGTATTAATTCGAGCTCTAGAGCCTGTTGAAGGAATGGAAAGTATGGCCAAACTAAGATACAAGAAAAGTTTACAACTGTGCACTAAGAAGGAGCTTATAGGCCTAAGCAACGGCCCAGGAAAACTCTGTCAGGCAATGGGTATCAGTAGGAATGAGAATGGATTGGATATGGTGAATTCCAAGCTGTTTCTATTAGAGAATGATTCACCCGTAGAAAGTGATATTGTCACCACAACACGAATAAATATTGATTACGCTGAGGAAGCAATTGACTTTCCATATAGATTTTACATCGATAGCAGCCCTTATGTTTCTGTCAGAGTTAAAAGGAGCAAGAAAAATACGACTCACGGCTTTAAATAGGATCTGGGGATAAACTTAAGCAAATCTACCAGGCAGCATTTTGTCCTGCAATATAGCCGCTTGTCCATGCCCATTGAAGGTTGAAGCCTCCGCATAAGCCATCAATATCCATTATCTCCCCCGCTATATACAAACCGTCTACCAGCTTGGATTCCATAGTATCCGAATTGATTTCTCTAGTGTCAATACCCCCTGCTGTAACTTGTGCACTAGGCCAACTCTTTGTACCACGTATAGAAAATCTCCAATCCGTCAGAATCCTAGCGATATTACCTATCTCTGCCAATGACAAGCCAGACACTGGGGCTTTCGTGTTATTAATATCTGCTTCTGCTAAAATAACAGGTATCAGGCGTTTGTTGATTACTCATACGAAGCTAAATTCTATAGGTTTCCACGGAGCTAACTGAAGTCTATTTTGAATTAATTCACTAACTTGCTCTTTACTCATATCTTCCATGATCACTATTTTTAACTCAGGTTTTTTATTCTGATTCAGCAACTCACCTGCTACCCTGCTGATTTGAAGTATTGGAGGCCCGGAAATTCCGTAATTGGTAAAGAGAATATCCCCTCTATCCTGAACTATGGGTTTATTATTATAGATAACTTCAGCTGTCCCGACGAACTTTACTCCATCTATTCTCTTAAAATACGGCCCTTCCAGCATAAGTTGTACTAGAGCAGGGAATAAGTCAGTTATTTGATGTCCCAACTCTTCTGCCAGCTCCAAACCGTTGCCATCGGAGCCACTGGATGGCATAGCCTTACCCCCAGCAGTCAATATCACTCGATCCCCCTCGAAGGATCTGCCATCATCAGTTTGCAACAGGAACTTATTGCCCTTTTTTCTTAACTTCGTAACATAGGCATCACATATCACGTTGATATCGGCTTGCTCCAACTCATAAAGCAAAACATCCAGCATACTGGAAGCTTGTTCGGATTTTGGGTAGACCTTTCCACCCTCTTCTACCTTATACTCAATACCTAGCTTTTCAAAAAAACCTAAGGTGTCTTCTACAGAAAAAGAAGCCAATGGAGAGTATACGAATTTTGGATTATTACCACTATAGCATTCAGCATCAGCATGGATATTGGTAAAATTACAGCGACCATTACCGGTAGCCAATATCTTCTTTCCGACCCTGGAGTTTCTTTCTAATATTGTTACCATAGCACCTTGTCTTCTGGCTGATATGGCCGCTACCATTCCTGCAGCACCACCACCGATAATAATTACATGATTTCTCATAAACCAATATTCCTCTCTTCTTAATAGATATCAATCATATTATTAGCTTAACCCTTGACTCTATTGTTTCTATTGCTTCTATTACTTTTCTAGGTTTTGTTGTTTTACATCCTTTTTTACCGGTTTTTTAACTTGTTTATGTTCCTGTTTTTCAGCTGTTTTTAGATCCTCTGTATCTGATTTACTTCTTATTATCTCAACCAGTCTTTCACAGACTAACTTGTAAGAATAGCTGGATATAGCCATATGCAAAGCAATATCCGATAAATCCTGTAAGCTCCAGTTGATATCAACTTGGTCTGCAAGCTTTGACATAGAGTCATCTACTGCTTGTCTAAATTTCTCATAAAACAATTCAAACTTAGAATCCTCCAATTCCTTTTTCAGTAGGAACCCGGTATCACCAACAGTCAGTACTTGTTTGAGTATACAGATCTCAATCAAGCCAGCCAGATGCTCTTTGGAGTACTTTTTACCGTCTGGCCGTGGCAGAAGATTGCCCTTAATATAGTTATTAATCATTGCTGAAGTTAATTGCTCTTTATCATCGAAGTGAATTAACTGCTTACTGATATAAGTAACCACCTGATCTTTATATAGGCCAATATCAGGGAATTCATCCCATGAAGTAGATCTCTCCTTCAATAGTTTGTCCTTTAATTGCTTTAACTCCTCCATATGCAATCTCCTTTCCATTTTTACAAGTAATACTCTACCATTGCTTAATAATATTTGCAATAATAATTTAATTTTTGAAATTCCCTATTTTAATTTTACTTATTACGTGTTATAATAATGGAAATTAGATTTGTTTAGGAGGTAAGACATGAAATCTATCTGTGTTTTTGGAGATTCAATTGGGAAAGGCGTCGTGCTAGATGCAATTCGTGGCAGATACATAATTTTGAAGAATAGCTTTACTAATCTATTTAGCTTACAAACCGGGGTAAATATAGAAAATTATTCAAAATTCGGATGTACTATTACAAATGGTAAGAAGATCATCGAACAGAAGTTGGACAAACTAAGCTCCTTTGCTTACACAGTATTGGAATTTGGTGGAAATGATTGTGACTTTGATTGGGCAGCTATTGCAGAAAACCCAACAAAAAACCATCTTCCAAAAACAGAGCTTCAGCAATTTGAATCATGTTATGCTGAAATAATATCCAAGGTTGAAGAGAGCGGAAGCCAACCCGTATTGCTTACCTTACCCCCTTTAGATGCCCAGCGTTACTTCTCATGGATTAGCAAAGAGCGAAATTCAGCTAACATCCTGCAATGGTTAGGTGATGTTCAACACATTTATCGCTGGCAGGAGATGTATAACCTTGCAGTTATCCGCCTAGCCACTTTAAAAAAGGTCCCGATACTTGATATTCGTAGTGCTTTTCTGCAAGTAAAAAACTATTTTAACTATCTTTGTGATGACGGGATTCATCCCAATGAAGCAGGGCACAGTTTAATCTCCGAAGCTATATATAAGTATATTGGTGAAATCTCCGCCAAGACCCCCAACCTTATCTTTTCAGTTTGAACCTCTCATGACTAAAGTCACGAGATTCTGTTGCAAGCAACAAGGCGTATCCAATTCGCCTCTACACTGTAAGACTTGAAAAGTCTATCAGCTTACGTTTATTTAAGATTGGTCTTACTTATGCTATCTTAATCCGGTATGGCTGCCTAAGCCTATCCGGAGAACATTGGATTTCTGTAAGTTCCAGAATTCCTGACTTTCTAAGGATATTTAGACTTCCATTTACATCTGCATTGATAACCTTGCCTAATGCTGATTGATATTGGCCCCTGCTAATTCTTTTGCCACTAAATACATAGGTCTCATCTTTATTAGGATTAAATACTGGAAGTGGATCATTCGTCAAAAAATCGGACTTATTCTCAGCCTAAGAACAAGAAATATAGTACAACTAATATTCCAAGTACAATACGATACCAGCCAAACACCTTAAAGTCATTTCGTTTTATATAGCCTAACAGAAACTTAATTGCTGCGATTGAAACAAAGAATGCTACCACCATTCCAGTTAGCAATATTGCAACTTCCATGCCAGTAAAATTAAAACCGAATTTCATCAATTTTAGAGCACTTGCTCCAAACATGACTGGTATGGAAAGAAAAAATGAAAATTCAGCTGCAACTGGTCGAGAAACTCCAACTATTATCGCACCTAATATTGTTGCCCCCGAACGAGAAGTTCCGGGAATTAATGATAAGACTTGAAACAAACCTATTTGAAAGGCAGTTTTATAAGATAGATCTTTCAAGTTGGTTATCCTTGCTCTTTTATGCTTGTTTCTATTTTCTACTACAATAAACAAAATACCATATAGTATAAGAGTTATGGCTACTGTTATGTAATTATACAGATGCTCATCCAACCAGTCGTCAAACAAAAAGCCAAGGATAGCAGCTGGAATCACACCAATTATTACCTTATACCATATGATCATGGTTTCATTTTTTTGCTGCTTTGTCTTGCTTGATGAAAAAGGGTTAAGCTTTCTAAAGTAAAGCATAACAACTGCCATAATAGCACCTAATTGAATGACCACTAGGAACATTTCCTTGAAGCTGTCTGTTACATTGAGCTTGATAAGTTCATCCAATAAAATCATATGGCCGGTGCTGCTGATTGGCAGCCATTCCGTAATACCTTCCACGATGCCCCAAAGGACCGCTTTTAATAATTCAAGCATTTTTCACTTGCCTCCGATTCCTGCTTTTCACCAGCAAAACTTGTAAAAAAGGCAGGGCTGTATCTCCAGCCCGCTTGTGTTTTGTTACCCTCTACCTCAGGTTATTCTAACCCTGGTTATCGTCTAACTCGTGCATTACCTTCCCAAATACTCCATACCTGTTCTTCATCCGCAGGTTGAGCATAGTCGGTTAAGAAAGTAGTAGCCATTGCTCCAGTAGCCCAAGCAAATTGAACCCATTTTTCTGGTGCCCAACCTTTTAGAATACTATATAAGAGACCACCTACAAAACCGTCCCCGCCGCCAATTCGATCTAATACATGTATCTGTCGAGAATCAGCAATATGCCAATTACCGTTTTCATGAACTATAGCTCCCCACATGTGGTTATTAGCATCTATAACTTCACGTAAGGTGTTTGCAAAAACGGAAGCATTAGGAAATGCCTCTTTTACTCTCATTATCATTTCCTTGAATTTATCGATCTCAGAATCGATGTTTTGGCCGCCTGCTTCTGGACCTTTAATACCTAAGCATAGCTGATAGTCTTCTTCGTTTCCAATTAGAATGTCGGAAATGCTTGCAATTTCAGTAAAGATTTCATGTAATTCTTCTTCTCGATTTTCCCAGAATGAAGCTCTATGGTTCAGATCAAAGGAAATACGAGTTCCATGCTTCTTAGCATAGCGAGCAAGCTCTAAACAGAAGATGCTGGTTTCATGAGATAAAGCAGCTACTAAGCCAGACAAATGTAAAACTTGCACGCCTTCCTTTACAAAGAGTGTTTCCAAGTCGAAATCATCGACGCTTAAAGTTAAACCTACTTCACCAGCTCGATCATTATGTACTCTTGGGCCTCTAGCACCGTATCCACTGTCTGCTATGTTAAACTGATGTCTATATCCCCACGGACCTCCTTGAGGAACATCTTTTCCTTCATAATCCATGTGCCGGCTTGCCAAATTGCTTTTAATAAAAGCAGAAATAGGGCTGCCTTCAACAAACTTTGTCAGCACCTTAACAGGCAAACCAAGATATGAGGAAATACTTGCAACGTTGGTCTCTGCACTGGTGGTCTGCATGATGAATGTATCGCTAGAGTGTACCGGCTGACCATTTGTTGGTGTTATTCGCACCCCTATGCTAGTAGGTACAACCAATGAATACTTAAAGTCTTTTCTTAATTCCATACTAAAATCCTCCTTGTTTTTTGCTCTTGTATAACTGATGACACAATTCGCCTAGCACGATTTGCCATTACTATATTGATTATTACATATGTAAAAATTCCTGTCAATGATGGAAGAAGAAAGCAATTGCTTTATCAAAACTTTAAATAATATATTAAAAAAGGAAAGAACCATATAAAGTTCTTCCCTCTTTAAGTATTTAATTTTATGCTCCTTCAACTACCGCCTGATAGGTAATGGAAGCTACTACTCCATCTTCTATAATAAACATGATAGAGCCTTCATTCTGGGTATAGGTGTAAGAGCCTTCTCCGCCTGTGTAGCCATCGCCATAGGCCTCTATTACATCAGCCTCGGTTGATCCTATATAGATACCTTCCTTTGTGCTAACTGAATCATCATTGAAGTAAATGACAGAAACTAAATCAGTATTACTATCTTTAGGGTAGGTTGTAAGCTCGAATCCACCGTAATAGTAGGTTTTATCCAGCCCTTGGAATGCACAGCTCTCAGCTTCAAAATAATCCATGGGCTCGCCTAAGTCATCTAGAATTGGTTCAACAT
>CAYFSR010000017.1:0-5683 GCA_964345785.1 uncultured Eubacteriales bacterium
GTTCAAACAGGCGGAATTTGTTTAACGGAATTTCTGCTGATATTCGCTAAGAATGTTAGTCGTTCCCGCAAAGGCTCATTACATATAATTTATTATCAAAAGCTGTGAATAGTATCCTTTAAAAAGTAAAAGGAGCACTATTTACTAGAGTGCTCCTGTGAGTATGCAAAATATAAATTATTCAGCTACTTCAATTACCTGTTTCTTGTCATAGTATCCGCATTTCTTACATACGCGGTGGCTCAGCTTCATTTCACTGCACTGTGGGCATTCTGTCATAGCTGGTGCGCTTACCTTCCAGTTTGCTCTCCTCTTATCCCTGCGTGCTGAACTTTGTCTTCTCTTGGGTACAGCCATTTTCTACACCTCCTCACCTTCGGTGGTAAAGAAATCCTTCAATACTTTCAAACGCTCATCCACCAAAAGGTGGTCATCGTCATCCTCTGTATGGAAGCATTTACAAGTTTCATGGTTTAAGTTTGTTCCACATATGGAACAAAGACCTTCGCAATTCTCCTTGCATCTTCTAAGCATTGGCAGCTCCAATAACAAGAACTCCTGAACAATCTTAGAAAGATCCACAACGTTACCTTCGAAGAGAATAGCGTCTACACTGTCCTCGTCCCAGTCGTCTTGATCGAAAACGCTCTCAACAGAGGACTTCATCAGCCTTGTTTCAAAATTAAAATCAAGCTGATGTTCATAGCTTTCCAGGCAGGAACCGCATTGCAGGGTTACTTCACCCTTCACATCTGCATTAAGGTCCAAGACATCTCCATTGTTAACAATCAGCCCACTTACGGATAAAGGCTTCTTAAAGGAAACGGGATCCTCCTGCCATGTAAAATCCGTTAACCTAAGACTGACATCAAAGCTTTGATTGGAGCCTTTCTCCTGCAATAAACCTTCAATATGGATTTTCAAGTTATATCACCTCATAAGCTTCGATTTCTAATTATAGGTTTTTCCCTGATATTTGTCAAGAACTTGAATTCTATTTCTCCAGCAATTCCATAGTTTCTTGAGCTATCATAAGCTCTTCGTTAGTGGGAATGACCAATACTGAAATTTTAGAGTCATCTGTAGTGATTGGACCTTCCTTAACTTTACTAGGTATATTGTTATTTCTCTCTTTGTCAAATTTAATGCCCATATATTCCAAGCTAAGGCATACATCTTCTCTTATGATAGGTGTATTCTCTCCAATACCTGCTGTGAATACAATGCAGTCTACTCCACTCATAGCAGCTGCATAAGAGCCTATGAACTTTTCAACTTGGTAATTGAATACATCTAAAGCCATTCTTGCTCGTTCATTGCCTTCTTCAGCTGCGCTTGTCAGATCCCTGAAATCACTACTTATACCTGAGATGCCCAATACACCAGAACGCTTGTTTAATGTTTCATTAACCTCTTCCGAGCTTAAATCGGCCTTTTCCATCATATAGCTGATAATAGCTGGGTCAATATTGCCAGAGCGAGTGCCCATAGGTAGACCTTCCAATGGAGTAAAGCCCATACTGGTATCTACAGATTTACCATTTTGAATAGCAGTAATACTGGAGCCATTGCCTAAATGACAGGTAATAATCTTTAAAGATTCGATAGGCTTGTTTAACATTTTTGCTGCTCGCAAAGCTACATATTTATGGGAGGTTCCATGGAAGCCGTATCTGCGAACTCCAAACTCTTCATAGGTTTCATAAGGAACTGCATAAAGAAATGCTTTATTCGGCATAGTCTGATGGAAGGCAGTATCGAAAACTGCGGTCATGGGTACATCGGGCATAATGTTTCTGCAAGCCTCTATTCCCATGATATTGGCTGGATTATGTAAGGGTGCCAGCTCCACATTTTTCCTTATTGCAGCCATAACCTCGTCGTCAATAATAACGGATTCGGAGAAATCTTCGCCACCATGTACCACACGATGTCCAACAGCACTAATCTCACTCATATCCTTAATAACACCATATTCGGGATGGACTAAAGCTTCAATAACCATCTTTATGGCATCTTTATGATCGCTAAACTGTGCATCCAGCTCAACCGTATCTTTTCCTGTAGGTGAATGCTTTAACTTGGAATCCGGAATTCCAATGCGTTCAGCATTGCCCTTAGCCAAAACCTTCTCCCCATCCATATCAATTAGTTGATATTTCAGTGATGAGCTTCCTGCATTGATAATTAAAATTTTCTTCATTGCCATTACCTCCTACAGTGCTGTTTGAAGAACGGTAACAGCAACAACATTTACAATATCCGTTGCATTACAGCCTCTTGATAGATCGTTAACGGGTAAAGCCAAGCCTTGACAAATCGGGCCAACAGCCTCTGCACCAGCTAAACGCTCGGTTAACTTATATGCGATGTTTCCAGAATCCAGGTCAGGGAAAACTAACACATTGGCTTTTCCTGCCACCTTGCTGCCAGGTGCTTTACTCTTTGCTACGCTGTCTACCAAAGCAGCGTCTCCCTGAAGCTCTCCGTCAAATAAAATTTCTGGAGCAATTTCCTGAGCTATCTTAGTTGCTTCTCTAACCTTGTCAACACGTGGATGCTCTGCGCTGCCCTTGGTGGAATAAGAAAGTAGTGCAACACTCGGCTCGTATCCAACAACCTGCTGCATGGTCTTTGCTGATGAAACTGCAATAGCTCCCAGCTGTGCTGCATCTGGGTCGGGATTCATACCGCAATCTCCATATACAAAGGCACCATCAGAACCAAAGCTCTTATCAGGCATTTCCATAATAAAACAGCTAGAGGCAACAGGGATACCGGGAGCTGTTTTTATAATCTGAAGTGCAGGACGCAGCACGTCACCAGTGGAATTGGCAGCACCTGCTGTCATACCGTCAGCATCTCCCATTTTAACCATCATGACCCCATAATAAAGTGGATCCTTTAGAATTTCCCTGGCTTTCTCCAAGGTCATGCCCTTTTGCTTGCGAAGCTCTGTAAATTCCTTAACATAGCTTTCCATTTTGTCAGATTTTAGATAATCCTTTACTTCAACGCCAGTCAGATCAACATTATTATCCTTTGCTATCTGTGCGATTTCATCGGGATTTCCCAGTAAAATTATCTTTGCTACTCCCTCTTTAGTGATAATTGAGGCAGCCTCTACCACCCGCGGATCGTGTCCTTCTGGAAGAACAACTAGCTTACCTAGCTTGGAAGCTCTATCCCGCATGTTCTTTAGTACTCCCATTTATATAACTCCCTTCGTGTAACTATAATATTTTATTTCACTTTTTCGTGAAGTCGTAAAAAAAACCAAGTTGTTAAAAAGCTAACAACCAACTCTTAAACTTCTACATTAATCGCCGAAATCCTTCAAAATTAAGTCAAATTATTAACGATTTTCTAATTTACCTTGTTCTACTATGCAAATAGAGGTAAAATATAGATATCTAAAGATATTATTCCTTCTTTAATAACAACTATCCGGACAACGAACAAGGAGCAAAATTTAATTATGAAGGTTCTAGGAATCATAGCAGAATATAACCCCTTTCATTATGGCCATTTGTTTCATTTGAAACAATCTATCAGGCTGTCCAAAGCCGATTATACAATCGCAGTTATGTCCGGTCAATTTACCCAGCGCGGAGAGGCTGCTATAGTCGACAAATGGGTTCGAGCTAGAGCCGCTGTAGCTTGTGGAATAGATCTAGTATTAGAGCTCCCTACAGTTTACGCTGTCCAGACTGCTGAATTATTTGCCAGAGGCAGTATTCAGTTGCTCAATCATACTGGCTTAACAACCCATGTCAGCTTCGGCAGCGAAACAGGTGAGTTAGCCCCTCTACAAACTATCGCAGACATCCTTACTGTTGAGGATGAAGAGTATAAGTCACTATTAAAAGCTTATTTGGCAAAGGGCTTGTCCTTCCCCGACGCGCGGCAAAGGGCAGTAATAGATTATAATCCAGACATAAGTGAATCAGCTATCAAAACTGCCCTCTCAAAAAGTAATTCTATTTTAGCTGTGGAATATCTAAAAGCTATTAAGAGTAGCAACAGCAATATAACACCCCTGACTCTGCCTCGAATTCGGACGTCCTATAGCAGTACTAAGATTAAAAAGGGTATTACCAGTGCTACCTCTATTCGTAAGGAGATTACGGAGAACGGCCTGTCTAGTCGGGTTAATGAAGCTGTTCCCACCTCTGTGTTTCACATGTTAGCAGATTCCTTTGTCAATGGTATGGGACCTGTTGACAATAATTCCTTTGAGGATTTTATACTAGGCACCTTACGCAGAAGCAGTCTGGACGAAATTGCCTCCTGGATGGATGTAAGTGAAGGTTTAGAGAACCGTATCAAGGAATGTGCTCAAGAAGCTGCTAATCTCGAAGAATTCCTTTCCTTAGTAAAAACCCGACGCTATGTCCATACAAGGCTGCAACGAATTTTAATACATGGGCTGCTAAATCTTACTACTAAAAACTTTCAAGACATGGACGATGTAATAGGCCCTAAGTATCTACGTATTCTGGCCTTTTCTAAAAATGCAATGCTCCTTATGAAGAGACTAAAGGAAACTGCACAAGTTCCTGTCCTAACCAAAACTGCTCATATCAAGCGATATGATTCATCTGTACAAAGAATGTTTGCCTACGACAGTTTAGCAACAGACCTCTACAGCCTGGCTTTAAAAAATCCTAAAATGCGCCAAGGCGGTAGAGATTTTACGGAGATATTATTCCCAATTTGATGCATAAAGCTGGTAGATCATTTATTTATTCATCCGTTACATTGATATCTTCATCAGTTTCACTTATCTCTTCATCATCAATCAGTAATGCATTTATTTCATCCATCACAGCCCATGTTGCCTTTCTACCTGCCTCCACGGCAGCACTGACATTATCCAGTGATAAGGGGTTGGCCAAATCGACACTTGGTTTGATAATAATTTCGCCAGTTGGCACAGTGAGTTTGGTGATTTCCAGTTGCATAACCTCCATGGTTTGAATTATGGTTTCAATAAAATTTTCAGGAGGACGATGCAAGCCATTAAATGCCACATCTACGCCTATAACAATTTCAGCACCCATTTTTCTAACCACATTTACTGGTACACGCTCCAGGATGCCACCATCAATCAGCACCTTATCCCCTACTACCACTGGTTGAAAAACGCCAGGTATAGATATGCTGGCTCGAACGCCTTGGTAGACCTTGCCTTCTTGTATAATAACCCTTTCACTGGTAATGAGATCTACTGCTGTAACCGCAAGGGGAATATTCAAATCCTTAAATTCCTGATCCTTGGTTAATAGCTTCATCAATTCATCTACTCTATTGCCTCTTATGAAGCCCCTTCGAGAAAAGCCAACATCATATAGATTGGTATTTAAATTTTCTGCTATGCCTTCCATCATTCTTGGAGCCATGCCTGCAGCATAAATCGCCCCAATAATGGATCCTATACTGCTTCCTGCTATGTAATCCGGTTTTATCCCGTTTTCTTCTAAAACCTCTAAAACTCCAATATGTGCAAATCCTCTTGAAGCCCCTGCTCCCAGCGCTAAACCTATTTTAGGTTTTTGTTTCATGAAATCACACCTTTCCTAATACATATATTATTGGTTATACTCGCAAAACGAAACAGTTTTTATAAAAAATTTGGAGGTTACGAGTTTGCTATGAAACTTAAAAAAGAAAACAAGTGGAA
>CAYFSR010000017.1:5783-27836 GCA_964345785.1 uncultured Eubacteriales bacterium
CATGGTTGATTTCATTTCAGTTCTATTGACACCTCTGATGAGGCCTGTTTTTCGTTGCCCCGGTAGCAGTTCTTTCGTTTGGGTAATGAGCATTACCTCAGGATATCCATCAGGAGCACGGCTAACTGCAGAGCTATATAATCAAAAAAAAATAAACACTTATGAAGCCCAAAGAATTCTTAGCTTTTGCTCAACCTCCGGACCCCTTTTTATGATAAGTGCAGTAGGAATAGGTATGATTGGCTCTGCTGAAGGTGGCAGAATTATATTAATTGCCCATTTTATAGCAGCAATATTAATAGGCCTGCTATTCAGGTTCTATAAAAGTCATAATTACCCGTCTTCCGACACATCTCACTGCTCAAGACATAATCATGCTATTAACTCTAATAACATTAAATCATCAAGTCTATCTTCACGTGCAACTATTTCAGCACAACAAACTAGAGCAACCGGAAAGAAAAGAAGATACTCAGGTTTTCAGCAAGGCTTAGATGCTTTATCTAAAGCACGAGAAAAAGATGGTAGACCCTTCGGTCAATTAATGGGAGACGCTGTACGCAATTCAGTAAATACTCTATTGGTAGTTGGCGGTTTCATAATGCTGTTTTCTGTATTTATAGCGCTTTTAATGCGATTTATTGATCATCCTACGATTAAAGTCTTTGTAGGAGGACTGTTTGAGGTAACCACAGGATGTAAACTAATTAGTGATTCCGCATTTTCCATGCAAATTAAAATAGCCGTTTCCTCTTTTTTCATAGGCTGGAGCGGCTTATCCATATTAGCTCAGTCTGCCAGCCTTTTGTCGGGTACAGGTGTGAAGATGAGTATTTTTATGTTCGGTAAATTCCTACACGGGTTACTTTCAGCAGCCTTATCCATCCCCATTGGCCGCCTTCTATATCCCGAGGCATTGGAAGCATCAGTTCCTCCCCCTCCTATAACTTTTCCTGTATGGAAAGACGTTCTACATGACTCCATTCACTTACTATTCCTTGCGCTCTTAATCATCTTTATATTTATAATTATAGTCCGCATTATCATATGGGCAAGGAAAAAGGCAGTTGATTAACTGCCTATCGTTTTTTCGTGTTTAATTCCTGACGATTCTTATGTAAAGTCTCCAACTGGTTTGCAATGTATGTTTCCACATCTTCTAAAACCGCATCTGCATATTCATTGGCACCTAGTCGAATTTCATTGGCACTATTCTGTGCTGTTTCTAATATTTCTCTGGACTGTTGGTAAGCATTCTGGGTTATTTCATTTTCATCTACCAGGGCTCTAATTCGCTGCTCTGCTTCTGCTGAGATAGCATTCGCCTCTTTTTGAGCTTCTGCTAGAATCCTTTGTTGTTCTTTTTTTACCCATTCAGCTTGTTTGATTTCCTCAGGAAGACTTAATCTTATGTCCTTTATCATTTCCAGACATTTTTCACGATCTATTAATGCCTTTGATACAAAAGGAACATTGACACCACTTTCCAGTTCATCCTCGAGAAGATCTAAAAGACTTATAATATTCACACCAAACCCCTCCTATTTCACACTAAATTTATCTAGAATGTCTTGTAAAATATCTTCTGGTACCAAATCCTGAATAGAACCTCCCAAACCAGCAATTTCCTTAACCATACTGGAACTTAAATAGGAATATTTATGGTCTGTCATTAGAAACATGGTTTCTACTTCAGGGTGAAGCTTACGATTAAGTAAAGCCATCTGGAACTCATATTCAAAGTCGGACAGAGCTCGTAAGCCCTTGACAATTACTTGTGCACCTTTGTCAGTTACAAAATTAACCAATAGACCTTCAAAGTGATCAACCTCCACATTTGGAAGGTCCGATATACAACGCTTTATAAAATCCATCCGCTCTTCAACTGAAAACATGGGCTTCTTGCTCCGGTTTTTAACAACAGATACAATAACCTTGTCAAAGACCTGGGAGGATCTTTGGATTATATCCAAATGACCATATGTTAGGGGATCAAAGCTCCCCGGGTAAACTGCGATTCTCATTTAAGTATGATTCCTTTCTGTAAAAGCTGATTGCAGTACCTCGATATTTGCGCATATCATATTGGACAAACCTGCCGACAGTATGCGGAAGATGATTCTCATATAGATGCTCTACCACGATAATTCCATCTTCTTTTACTATATCGGCTTCATCAAGAGACAAAATGGTTGGAACCTCAAAACCTTTGTCATAGGGAGGATCCATAAAGACAATGTCAAAGCTTTTATTCTCTTTGGAAAGCTGGTTGATGGCACGTATTACATCATAAGGTAGAACCTGAGCCCTATCCAAGTAATCAAGAGTTTTACAATTCTGTCGCAATATTTTAAGGGCAGCAGAATTCTTTTCGACAAAAACCGCATCTTTAGCGCCACGGCTTAGGGATTCCAAGCCAAGGTTACCTGAGCCTGAGAATAGATCCAATATGGAACTGTTGGGAAGCATTAACATTAGAATATTAAACAGGGATTCCTTTACCCGGTCACTGGTGGGCCTGGTATTTATCCCTTCTAAAGTTTGAATTACTCTTCCTTTTCTCTCCCCCGAGATAATTCTCAGCATGGTTTGTCAATTCCCTCCAAATATTGACTAATTTCTCATTACTTTTTCATTTTACCATACTTCCAAATAGTGAACAAGAACCAATACTGTATAATTATGACACATCAACTTGCTTTTCAATGGCTTTTACAAGAAAAGAATTATACTGCTCTGGATTTGGGTCATTAATAATTTCTATTGCTGCTTCCTTCGCTAATTCGTATAAGTCATAATCCCTCATGGGATTGGCAATTTGAAATTCAGGTATTCCATGCTGACGCAAACCAAATAACTCTCCTGGTCCTCGTAGTTCCAAATCCTTTTCTGCAATCTCAAATCCATCACTAGATTCAACTAGAACCTTCATACGTTGCTTAGTCTTTTCGTCCTTTCCATCGGAAATCAAAATACAAAAGGAAGCTTTGTCTCCTCTTCCTACCCTGCCTCGCAGTTGGTGAAGTTGAGATAAACCAAAGCGCTCTGCATTTTCAATCACCATAATGACAGCATTAGGTACATTTATTCCTACTTCAATTACTGTTGTAGATACCAAAACCCTAAGATCTGCTCTTGCAAAGGCTTCTACTACTTCTTCTTTCTCTGCAGGCTTCTGTCGACCGTGAAGTAAGCCCATGGGTATTCCTTTAAGAGTTCCCTTTGACAGCTCTTGATAAACTTCCTCTGCAGACCGTAAATCCATTACTTCCGATTCCTCAACAAGAGGACAAACAACATAGGTTTGATTGCCTCCCAGTGCATGTTTCTTTACAAATCGGTAGATACGTTCCCGGTAAGCATTACCTACATGATAGGTTTTTATAGGAATTCTTCCAGGTGGCAGTGTATCGATAGTAGATAAGTCCAAATCTCCATGAAGAATATGAGCTAAAGTCCTGGGGATTGGGGTTGCAGACATAACCATCATATGAGGAAGATCAATGATTCCTTTGTCTTGAAGCAAAGCTCGCTGTCGCACTCCAAAACGATGCTGCTCATCAGTAATAACCAATCCCAGTTTATGAAAATCTACATCATCCTGTATTAGAGCATGAGTGCCTATCACTACCTGAATGCTTCCCTTTCGGAGTTCATCTTTTAGCTCTTCTTTTTCAGACGCCTTCATTCCTCCTGTTAACAGCCCTAATTTAACACTATTTGCACTAGAAGACTGGTCACCGAAGATTTTGGAGAGAGATTCGTAATGCTGTCTTGCTAGAATTTCTGTGGGAGCCATCAAAGCTCCCTGATAACCAGCTTTAGCAACGCAATATAAAGCTGCTGCAGCTATAACAGTTTTTCCTGAGCCCACATCTCCTTGAACAAGCCGATTCATTATCCTGCCGCTGGACATATCCGATAAAACTTCTTTAAGGACCTTTTCCTGAGCAGCCGTCAGTTGAAATGATAAACGGCTTAGGAAGTCATTTCGGTTCTCTTGAAACTCTGATATAACCATTCCACTTTTTCTGCCTTGTATATTGCTTCTCATATATTGGACTGTGACTTGGAGCTGTAGAAACTCTTCAAAGGCTAATCTCCTTCGAGCTTGTATCAGATCTCCCTTGGACTTCGGGTAGTGTATGCTTATCCATGCCTCATGCTTATTGACTAAGCCATACCTGGTAGAAATAAATTTATCGATGCTATCGATGTGCGTAGTCTTATGGTCGGCATTATCGTTGTTGGTATTATTATTCTTGTCGTTATAGATACTGCAACTATTGTTTTCGCTCTTTTTACTATCTGCATGAATATCTATTCCAGCAGTAGTTTTTTCCTTATCTAAGAAAGATAAGAGCATATTCAGGGAATCATCAATCAAACTCCTAATACTTCGCTGGTTTATACCTTTAGTTAAGGAATAGATGGGCAGAATTTGAGGTTTGCTATGAACAATTGGATCATACTCTTCAACCATTGGATTTTGAATCTGATAAGCAGATGGTTTCCTTACAGCCTTGCCTGCAACATAATATTTCTTTCCAGATTGAAATTGGTTGGCTCTGTAGGGCTGGTTATACCAAATACATTCTACTGCCCCTGTTTGATCTTTGCCCTTTATACGAGTAGTGTTAAACCCTTTTCTAATCCAGCTTACACGGGGAGAACCATCCCATTCCAGGCATAGTGAAATCATCCCCTCTTGTATAGAGGAGATCTCAACGGGAACAGCTCGTTGCTCGTATTCTCTAGGATAATAAGCCAAAGCATCTTCAATTGTGCTTATGCCCAGCTTAGCAAAAGAAGCTGCCTTTTTAGGGCCTATACCCTTTATAGATTGAATGTTTTCTGTTAGTACTTTCATTTTGTCCTCAACTAACCTGCTTACGGAAATTAAACTTAATATAATCGGATGAACCGTCTTGCAACGACATACTTTCACTGTTTACATTACAATTCATAGCCTGAAAATAATAAATTATATGTAATGAGCCTTTGCGGGAACGATTATCATCCTTAGCGAATATCAGCAGAAAATCCGTTAAACAACTTCCGCCTGTTTGAACGTAGTGAGTTCGGAAGGTGTAGGATTTTCTGATGATAGAGCTTTAGAATGATTCGTGATCGCAACAGCGAGTGGAATAAATTTATTATTTGATTTCTATTGCTGTGAATAGCAACCAACCTATAAATAATAACCGGTCTTGTTGCCGGTTCTTAGTTTATACCTTAGAATTTTTCTATTAATTAACGAAATTTAGACTCATCGTTATACTCTGAGTGACACGATAAGATTCCTCAAAAGCAAGCAAGGAAGCAAGAGAACCGTCCCCATGCATCCCGATGAGATTCCTCAGAAGCAAGTAAAGAAGGAAGCAAGAGAACCGTCCCTCTGCTTCACTCCACAGAAATGATGTAGTAATACAATGGTTGGCCGCCTGAAAGCAACTCTACATCTACATCAGGATAGTTTTCGCTTATATAGTTCTGAATGTCCTCTGTATCTTCCTCATTAGCATCAGAACCATAGAGTATTGTAACGATTTCGGCCTCTTCATTCATCATTTTGTCAATGAGCTCTTTGGCCACTTTTGCTGTTTCCTTACCTACAACCTCAATTTCTCCTTCGGCAATACCCATAATATCGCCTTCCTTGATTGTATGACCATTTACCTGGGAGTCACGAATGGCATAAGTTATTTGACCAGATTTCACATGCTCAACAGCCTTGGTCATAGCAGATACATTCTGTTCAGCGCTAACTTCAGAATTAAATGCTATTAGTGCAGCCAGACCCTGAGGAATGGTTTTAGTAGGAATTACATGAATAGTCTTCTCGCTAATTTCAGCTGCCTGCTTCGCTGACAATATAATATTTTTATTATTGGGAAGGACAAAGACTTCCTTTGCATTAACCTTATCTACGGCGTTTAGAATGTCCTCAATGCTGGGATTCATGGTTTGACCGCCTTCGATGATGTAGTCAGTGCTTAAGTCCTTAAATATGTTGGCAATGCCTTCACCCATTGATACTGACACCAAACCCACTTCCTTCTCAGATTCATCTACAGTATTAGTGGGAGTTTCAAAACTATTCAAGTGATGGTGTTGTTCTCTCATGTTATCGATTTTTATGTTGGAAAGCTCACCAAAGCGCAGAGCTAACTGCAGGGCTTTACCTGGGTTATTGGTGTGGAAGTGAACCTTTATTAACTCATCATCACCAACGACAACAATGGAGTCACCTAAGCGTTCTAACTTGCTTTTGAGTTTGTCGGTATCCCCTTCTCGGACATAAGAAAATAAATTCTTAATAATGAACTCGGTGCAATATCCGAATTCTATGGAGTCATCAGCCATAGCCGCAGGGCTGGAAACAAAGCCTGATGAAATTGTCTGTCCCATAGCAAGATCCAACTGCTCAAGGGGAGCTCCCAAATCAAAATCATCGTCAAGTGCCTGGGCTTGACCCATCATAATATAGACGATACCCATTCCACCTGAATCCACTACACCTGCTTGCTTTAACACAGGGAGCATTTCCGGAGTCTTGTCCAAGGTATCTTTTGCTACATCGATAAGGCTGTCATAGAACACCTCAAAATCGCTTATATGAGCAGCCAGTTTAACGGCTTCTTCTGCTGTTACACGGGCTACAGTAAGCATGGTACCTTCTGCAGGCTTCATGACCGCTTTATAGGCAGTTGCGGAACCAGCTTGTAATGCCTCTGCAAATTTTACTGTTGTAATTTTTTCTTCATTTTTTAACACCCTGCAAAAGCCTCTAATCAATTGGGAAAGAATAACACCTGAATTACCTCTTGCACCCTTCAGGGATCCTTTGGTTAAGGCTTCCACTACTTGATTCATATCATTTGAATCTACTGCTTTAAGTTCCCTGGCTGCTGACAACATTGTAAGAGACATATTGGTACCTGTGTCTCCATCAGGAACAGGGAAAACATTAAGTTCATTAACTATTTCTTTGTTGGTCTCCAAGAACTGGGTGGCCGAAAGGAACATTAGCTTCAGCTTTGCACCATCAACATACTCCTGGCTCAATATGAGTACCTCCTTCTAGCTGGGTCAAAGCTAAACCCTGACACCTTCGACTTTTATATTTACTTTTTTCACCGTAGTTCCGGTGAGCTTTTCTACAGTATATTTGACCGTATCAATTACATTTTGAGCAACAGCGGCAATAGAAATGCCATACTCAACAATGATGAACAGGTCTATTATAATTTCATTACCCTGGCTCATAACCTTTACACCCTTGGATAAATTGTCGCTACCAAGTAGTTCTACCAATCCATCGGTAGCCCGTTTTGAAGCCATGCCTACTATTCCATAGCATCCAACGGCTGCCTTGCCTGCTAGTGTTGCAAGCACATCATCAGAAATTCTAATTTCACCAATTTTGTTTACTGTAACAGCGCCCATGTTTCACCCTCCTTGTTGTACTTGTTAATTATTTAAGGATTACCGTTAGCTATATACACATTTCATACAGCATGCTAACGCTACTGTTATGGAATTAAATTCAGATTTTTCCTGAAATTTATCTTTATTTTATCCTATTAATCTTCTTATTGCAACATTAGAGTATCATTTTTCTTTCCTTATTACTTACTCACAGCCTGAAAATAATAAATAGAGTGGAATATATTTATTATTTTGCATTTTCTTTTTCTTGCCAAATGAAATGGAAGGTGCTAAAATAGAATTTGCTGCAAAAGCAAGATGTTGCCCGTTTTAAGGAGGTGTAATTCATGGCAAAAGTATGTAATATCTGTAACAAGGGTAAATTGTTTGGCAATACCGTGAGCCACTCTCATAGGAGGGGCAACCGTTCATGGGCGCCTAATCTAAAAAAGGTAAAAGCTAATGTTAATGGTTCCCATGTCACCTTAGAAGTTTGCACTAGCTGCATTCGTTCAGGTAAAGTAAAATCTGTTTAATCTATATTTGAAATTTAGCAGAAGAATTCAAAAAACGTGCAATAGCACGTTTTTTTGATTTCATTAACTTTTTCCTTTGCCTGTCAACCTCTTTACAAGGGAGCCAAGCGCTTTAGGAAGTTTTATTACTATAAACCTCACTTGGTCTCACCTCCATTTATCAAGACTAAGTATACCAACTATAATTAATGCTAATCCCAGTAAGAAAAACCAAACCCAAGGCGGAGTATATACCATTACCAGCAACAATCCAAAAACAATCAATAAAATGGACAGCAGGCTTGGTTTTCTGCCAGGTCTGTGAGGCCTGCATGGAGGCTTTTGTGGTTTATGTGGCCTTTTCTGATTCCAGAACCAAATAAACATATATAGGATTCCCACCTTTCCTTTACATTTAGCCAGCTGTCAAACATACTCATACACATATAGTATTCGGAAGGCTTGGAAAGGTGAATCATTTTTTAGTCATCTGCCAGAACAGCCATCAACCAACCAGATTTGATGATAACTTCAACATTTGTTTCCAGAAAAACATTGCTTATTCCGTATGGAGTATCCAATGGCATTTCTTGATTTTCTATGGGATACTGCAGCCCCTTGGCAGAGTGAATAACCACGTTTTCACTAATAGGGAGTAAGGAAATAATCTGACCAGGTTTTGAACTAAATGAAAATTTTTCATCAGAAACAAATACATGGTTGTGACTGTGCAGTATTTCCGCAACAATATTCATCTTAGCCAACTTAACAAGCAACATTACATTAGCATAAGAATGATCCCAACGGCTGCCCAAAGCACCTATCAGCGACACATGGTCTGCTCTAAGTTCAATGGCTGTGTTAACAGCTAATTCCGTATCGGTTTCGTTTTTAATTACGGGAAAGGTTCTTACAGGGACACCTTTCTTTTTGTATTCATCAAACAAAGCGTGGTCCACTGAATCAAAATCCCCTACTATTAAATCCGGTTCCAAACCTAAAACAGAAAGGTGGCGAATTCCTCCATCACAGCATATAACCATATCAAACTCAGGTAAGCTTGACTTTAGCTTTACTCCATCACCTAAATCACCGTTAGAGATTATTGCGGCTCTCATTTGCTATCTGCATCCTTCTTCTTTTAGCTTGGCAATCATTGATACAGGGTCTCCGGTAGAATATACGGAAGAACCTGCTACAAGACAAGTGGCACCAGCTTTTACTACCTGGTTTATGTTATCCATGGAGATTCCTCCATCCACCTGTATAATTGCCTTACTATTTGTTTTTTCTATCATTTCCTTTAACTTACTAATCTTCTGTAACATACCTGGAATGAATTTCTGCCCGCCAAAGCCGGGGTTAACGGACATCAAAAGAACCATATCTAAATCCTGTAGAACATATTCCAACATCTGAAGTGGTGTTGATGGATTCAAAGCCACTGCGGCTCCAATTCCTTGATCCTTTAGATAAGCAACGGACCTATGTAAATGCGGCAGTACTTCAGCATGTATGGTAATGCTATCTGCTCCCGCTTTGATGAACTCATCCGCAAATTCCATGGGATTGTCCATCATTAAATGCACATCAAAGGGTATCTTTGTAAAGGGTCTGATTGTTTTAACTATCATAGGACCAAATGACATATTTGGCACATAGTGTCCATCCATGACATCAATGTGAATCCAATCCGCTTTACCCTTCTCCAGCGTAACCATCTCTTCCCCTAGCTTTGAAAAATCTGCTGACAATATTGACGGTGCTATTTGTATCACCATGCATTCCTCCTATATTCTTTTATTTCTTTTATTAAATGGACATACCGCTGGTATCTGCCTGAAGGTAATTCTCCCTTTTCTACTGCATCTTTTACCTTGCAGACTGGTTCCGTAACATGGGTACATCCATTGAAGTAACAATTGTGACGATACTGCTCATACTCTGGGTAATATTCCTGTAGTTCCACTTCTTCATAGTCTCCCAGCTCCATTTGGCTGAAGCCCGGTGTATCAACAATCATACCACCCTCTGGTAGATTCAGCAACTCCACATGTCGGGTAGTGTGCCTGCCTCGCTTGTGTTTTTCACTGACGTCGCCTACTTCTGCCCCAAAGGGAGGATGGAGCTGATTTATAATAGAAGATTTTCCTACACCGGATTGACCTGCCAAGGTGGTAATCCCCTTTAACTCCTTAGCTAGCTCCCCCATGCCCTGGCCGTATTTACTTGATACGCAATATATGGGATAAGTGGCAGGCTTATAATCACTTAACAACTCATCTATTTGGTCCTGTGTTGCCAAGTCAATTTTATTGACAATCAATATTATGGAGATATTCATTCGCTCTGCTGATACTATTAATTTATCAATGAGTAGCAGATCCGGTTCTGGATGGAAGGCCGACATAACCACTGCTAGGTGGGTAATATTGGCAACGGCCGGGCGAAGTAAGGTGTTTTTCCTGGGATAGATTTCTTCCAGAGACCCTTCAACTACCTCAGTTTCCGGAGTAAATCTAACATGGTCTCCAACCATGGGAGTTATACCCTGTTTACGAAATCGTCCCCTTGCCCTGCACCGGTATATTTCTTTATCGGCAAGTACATCATAAAATCCGCCGATTCCTTTAATAATTACACCTTCCTTCATCAGCCATCTCCCTCCCTGTTGCCAAATTCTACAGTGTATGTCATTGAATATTCATTATCTATCCATATGGAATAGCTTTGTGTGCCTTTGTCCTGCAAAATTATGTCTACATCACCCTCTGAAGGTGTATGTTCGCCATCATGGATAATTTTATTGTCCGAGGTGCGAATTACCTGTAATCGCACTTTCTTATTACCAGTAAGGGTAATGCTCAGCTTCTTTCTGGAAAGAGGTTCTTCCCCCTTACTGATCCATAGATTTACCTTCCTGCCATGCTCTACGTTAGACCCTGGTTGTGGAGCCTGACGAAATATAAGCCCTGAATTTACACTGCTATTGTACTCATATCTTATCTCACCTATTTGCAGATTTTTATTCTTCATCATTTCCCTAGCTATGCTTTCGGTAAAGCCCACGTATTTATCTACTACCGCAGTGGTATCTTCTGGCCCCTTGCTGATATAGAGCTGGACTTCAGTGCCCTCCGGTACATCTGTATGGGCAGGAGGCTCTTGTCTAACCACATGTCCGCTTGCAATATCACTTACTATATACTCCGGTTCTAGGACTTTGAAACCAAGGTTTTGCAAGGCAACCTCTGCATTTCGTTGAGAATCGTTAACCACATCCGGAACCGAGATCAACTCAACTCCATTGCTCATAACCACATTGACGATGCTGTTTGTCTTTACTATGGTATCTTCTTGTGGATTCTGGGATATGATTCTGCCTTCCTTCACAGTGTCGTCGTATCTCCATTCTTCAATATTAAGAATCAGACCGCTGCTTTTCAGCATCTCACGGGCTGTAGATTCATCGTAACCTTCTATTAAAGGAACAGGTATGTCCTTTTGTCGGAAGTTCTGGTTATAAATCCCGCGAACAACCATAAACAGTATCGATAGAACCACTAAGGACGCAATGATAGATACAGTAATTAAGATCCAGCTGCGACCTTTGGTTGGCTCTTCCTCTGTCTCTTGCCCAGCTTTTAACTCGTTACCCTGGTCAAGACCGTTGATATTGGAAAGTTTGGGAATAATCATGGTAGCTTGGTTGTCATCAATAAACCTTTTGACGTAATCGCCTTCAGGTTCCTTCAAAGCCCTTTGCAAATCCTCAAACATCTCTGAGGCGTCTTGGTATCTCTTATCCAGATCCTTTTCTGTTGCACGCTGAATAATGTATTGAATACTTTTGGGTATGTCAGGGTTAATCTCAACCGGAGGAGTCACCTTTTCCTGAATGTGCTTCAATGCTACTGAGACAGCGCTTTCACCTTCAAAGGGCACAACCCCTGTAACCATTTCATACAATACGATGCCCAAAGAATAAATATCGGTTTTCTTATCTACATATCCTCCCCTGGCTTGTTCCGGGGAAAAGTAATGTACAGAACCCATAACACCAGCATCCCCCATGGTTACGGTAGATGAGGTGGCTGCTCTTGCTATTCCAAAATCCGCTACTTTAGCGGTTCCTTCTTTGTTGATCAGGATATTTTGAGGTTTTATATCTCTATGAACTATTTTGTTTTCATGGGCATGCTGAAGGCCGGAGCAAATCTCAGAAGCAATGCGAACAGCCTCTTCCATTGAAAGCTTGCCTTTTCTTCGAATAAGGTTCTTTAATGTTTCTCCGTCTACAAACTCAATGACTATATAATGAATGTCGTCTTCCTGACCGACATCGTACATGTTTACAATATTTGGATGCGAGAGGCTGGCTGCAGCTTGAGATTCTCTGTTAAATCGGACAACAAACTCCTCATTATCTGCTAAATCAGGCTTTAATATTTTAACAGCAACAACCCGCTTTAAAAGGTGGCATTTGGCTTTATATACAATTGCCATGCCACCGTCCCCTGACTTTTCCAGCAGCTCATACCTGCCTCCAAGTATCTTACCCAGCAAGAACTTCACCTCTATTCCTTTTGCCAGTATATCTGGCTGCGGTTATGGTGATATCGTCTGCTCCACCCGCATCCAATGCTTTATTTCCCAAGGTCTGTACAAGCTCATCCATAGCTATGCCTCGAGGCAGTTCCTTAAAGCATTCTTCCAAACTAACATAATTGGTTAGGCCATCCGAACATAACAGGACTATATCTCCTGCCTTGAGAGTCTCTTCAAAACAATCTATTTTTAGCTTATCTTCTGTACCAAGAGCTCTAGTTATAATATTCCGTTTGGGATGTAGGCCCATTTGCTCTTCAGTAATAGTTCCATTGTCCAATAACTCCTGTACAAGAGAATGATCACGGGTAATTTGCCTGACAGTCTCATCACGTATCAGATAACAACGGCTATCACCTACATGGGCAACATAGAAACTCTTTTCATGAAATACAGCTATGGTAAAGGTTGTACCCATGCCAGAGAACTGCGGACTAGATTGAGAAAGCTGGTAAACTTGCTCATTGGCCTCTTCAATTGAAGCCATAAGAGAAGAAATTAAATCAATTGCGGTTATCGGTTCCCCGCGTTTTACAGTAAAATAGGCAGCAACATGCTCTACCGCCAGCTTGCTTGCAGTATCGCCAGCGTTATGCCCGCCCATGCCATCAGCCACTATCATAAAAACAGTATCCTGGCTTCCATCGCTAATATAGTAATAATCCTCATTTGATTTTCTCTGTAAGCCTTTATGGCTAAATGCACTGTATTCCATAGGAGCCCCCTTATTTTAAATAATCTATTTTTAACTGTCCACAAGCACCTTGTATGTCTAGACCCATTTCTCTTCTACGGGTTACATTAATACCAGCCGATTTCAAAACGGAGGTAAATAGCTTGATTGCTTCCTCGTTACTACGCTTCTGACTACTATGACTGGTTTCATTTAAGGGAATAAGATTAACATGGCAAGGAAACCCTTTTAAAAGCACAGCTAGCTCTTGAGCCTGAGAAGGACTATCATTAATACCTTTTATAAGTGCAAATTCAAAGGTGACTCTCCTGCCGGTTTTTTCAAAATATTCACGACTCGCACTTACTATATCATTTATTGAGTATACATTGGCAATTTTCATAATTTTCCTGCGAGTTTCATCATTAGCTGCATGCAAAGATATTGCTAGATTGATGCTTAGCCCCTCATCTGCAAGGGCATGGATTTTAGGAACAAGACCACAGGTTGAAAGAGTTATGTTCCTATACCCCAGATTAAAACCCTTTGGCTCATGTATTTGACGAAGAAAACGCAAGGTGTTGTCATAGTTGTCTAAAGGTTCACCGCTGCCCATTAGAACTATACCACTTATGTAAGATCCTGAGGGCGGGTTTGCTTCTCCCCAGCCCAGTTCGGCAAGGTCTTTATTGACTGCCAATACTTGAGCCATCATTTCACCAGCTGTCAGGTTGCGCACCAGACCTCCAGTTGCAGAGGCACAGAAACTGCAACCCATAGCACAGCCGACCTGGGTAGAAAGACATATGGTATTGCCATGATTATACTTCATAACAACACATTCTATAATATTATTATCATGGAGCAAAAACAAATATTTTATCGTATGCTTGTCACTGGAGATTAACCTCTTAAGCTGATGTAAAGTGCCTATAGTGTATCGCTCTTCAAGCTTCTCAATGAGAGCTTTTGAGAGATTGGTCATTTTAGAGAAAGAATTAACCCCTTTAGCAAGCCATTGAGTAATTTGTTCTCCACGAAAGGGTTTTTCTCCTATGCTTGTCATATCGGATTTTAGTTCTTCCAAACTTCGGTCCAGGATATCAATTTTATGATCATTCATTCTTGGCGCTCCCTCCTCATCCTGGAAATAAAAAAGCCATCCATCTGATGCAAAGATGGGATTAATTGAATCATACCATCTTTAATAGCGCTTTTTAAGCTGTCAGGTACATAGGGGTCTGGATCGTCCAATATAAATTCTGGATGTTTCTCTAAGAAGTCCAAAACTACATTCTGGTTCTCATCAGGATTTAAAGTGCAGGTGCTATATACCAGGACTCCACCTGGATTTACATATTCACTGCAAGCATCTAAAATTTTGCTTTGTAAAGCAGGCAATTCTTCCAAACCATTTTGAGTTATATTTAATTTTATATCTGGTTTTTTATGAATGGTACCTAAGCCTGAGCAAGGAGCGTCGACTAAAACCCGATCAAATTTGTCCTTAAATTGGGTATGTATAACTCCTGCATCCATAAGCATGGGTTCGATTATTTCCGCCTTCATGCGTTCAGCATTCAATTTTATTAAATCCAATCGGTGATCATGTATGTCCCAAGCTATTACTTTACCGTTTCCGCCCATGCGTTCTGCCATATGTATAGCCTTTCCACCAGGTGAGCTGCAGGCATCTAGAATCATCTCGCCTGCTTGAGGGTCTACTATGTATGTGTCCAACATAGAGCTCTCGCCTTGTACTGTAAATAAGCCTTCCCTATAAAGCTCATTTTGTTCCATATCTCCCATGTCAGATACCCACAAAGCTTCAACCATATGGAATCCATCTTGTACTTGTGCACCAGCTTCTTGTAATTTTTCTTTTAAGCTAGAGGTCGAGATTCTGTTGGTGTTAACTCGAATGGAAATACCGCTATCTTCATCCGCGGGCTTCATAATGGCCTCTGTTGTTTCGGCACCATAGTCCTTCAGCCATTTTTCCGTTAACCATATTGGATAACTATACACTAAAGAAAGCTTTTCAGCTATTGATAAGTTGTTGTCTGGGGTAAGTAACTCTTCTTTTCTTCGTGACAGATTACGCAAAGTACCGTTGACAAAGCCTTGTAAGCCAGTAAAGCCATGAGCTTTACACAGCTTAACAGCTTCATTGCAGGCTGCAGAATCTGGAACCTTATCCATATATAGAATCTGATAAGCACCCATTCGCATTATATTCCGAATCCAAAAATTAACCTTTTTCATATTGGCAAGCTTATCTAGAATTGAATCGATGGTGAATTGTTTCTCCAGGGTACCATAGACCAAACGGCTAATAAAAGCTATATCTCGTGAATCCATGGCATGATTTCGTAGATTATCTTTTAAGCTAATATTTGCATAGCTGCCATCTTGATTTATTTCCTTAAGAACTTGCAGAGCAACGCCGCGCGGTGACGTCTTCATGCTGGATCTATTAATGCTTTCTTTCGGTTTTATCGGAGTTTTTTTCTGTTTCGTCTTATTATAATCCATTAGATTTCTATGATTCCTTCCCCAAGACCACACCTGGTTCAATGGTCTTTCCTCGTAGAAAATCCAAATCACTCATTGGGCGACCACCTGGTCCTTGCAGTTCTTCTATCCGTAGGGCACCTTGACCGCAAGAAACAATTAAACCATCTGTATCATCAGCTTTTAGCACAGTTCCTGGCACAAGTTTTTCCTCTGTTAAGTATTCCCTTTGGGAGGCCTTCCATACTTTAATGCGATTACCCTGGTAGAATGTGAAACAGCCAGGCCAGGGTGTTAAACCCCTGATCATGTTTTTTACGGAAGCTGATGAATTATCCCACCGAATTTCTCCCATAGATTTTTCAATTTTACTGCAATAGCTGGCTTTTTCATTATCTTGTGGTGTACCTTGAACGGGCCCTTGCTCAAAGAGCTTTAATGCTTTTTGCAAGGCTTTACCGCCTAAAGCCCCCAAACGATCATGAAGCTGTCCTGCATTTTCATCAGGGTGAATAATCAGCTCTTCCTGGAGAATTATATCCCCGGTATCCATACCAATGTCCATATACATGATGGTTATTCCAGTTTTCTCTCTTCCGTCTATAAGCACCTGCTGGATAGGAGAAGCTCCACGATATTCAGGCAGCAACGAAGCGTGAACATTGATACAACCTATAGATGGAATGTCGAGAAAACTCTTAGGGAGAATCTGTCCGTAGGCAGCTGTGACCACTATATCAGGAGAAAGGCCTTTTATTTTATCTATAAAACTTTTATCCCCTCTTACCCTTATAGGTTGGTACACAGGAATTTGATTTTTAATTGCCCACTCCTTAACAGGTGGTGGTGCTAATTGTTTACCTCTACCCTTAGGCTTGTCTGGTTGGGTAACCACGCCTATTAGCTCATGTCCGCTATTATGAACAGCCTCCAATGCAGATAATGCGAAATCTGGAGTGCCCATAAACAATATTTTCAAAGAATTATTCCTCCCAGCGTTAATTATCAATATCTTCCGGTATTGACTTATCTACGAAAAGCACACCATCAAGATGGTCAATTTCATGACAAATGGCACGGGCCAGCAAACCGCTTGCCTTTATCCTTATTTTTTTGCCTTCCCGATTTAGACCTTCCACTGTTATCTCTGCAGGTCTCGTAACCTGTCCATTGATACCAGGTACGCTTAGGCAACCTTCGTAATCTGTAGCTTCGCCTGCTTGTCTAATAAGCTCAGGGTTAATGAGAACATGAATACCTTCTCCAACATCTACTACAATAACGCGTTTTAAAACTCCTACCTGAGGCGCAGCCAAGCCTACTCCATCGGCATGGTACATGGTTTCAATCATATCGTCAATGAGAATTTTTGTTCTCTCATCAATTTTTTCAACTATCTTCGATTTCTTACGAAGAACATCATCTTTTTGGTAATGTTTAATTTGACGTAATGCCATAGAATCACTCTTTCTAAATAATTAAGTATAATTAAGATCTATATTAAACTAAGGGGATTAAAATCCAGGGTTACAGTAAGATCCTCACGATAAAACCCGCGAATCAGGCTTTCAGATAAATGATGCCATGCTTCCTTATGGAGGGTCCCCTGCTCAATACGAATCAAAACCTGCCAACGATATTTGTTGTTGATTCTAAGTATAGGAGCCTCAAAGACCCCAAGGTCTACCAAGCCGGATTTCAGCGCTTCATCTATCTCTACTTTCTCCTTAATCCATTTTAACATATTTTTAGCATACTGTACCACTTCCTTTTCATTTTCACCGGTGATTAGTACCCGAATGATATGAGTAAAGGGTGGATAAGCAAATTGGCGTCTAATGTCCAGTTCTTTTTCGAAAAAACCGGTGTAATCATGATGAGATGCATGCTGTATGGAATAATGTTCAGGCTGATAGGATTGTACAACCACTCGTCCTGGTTTCATTCCCCGCCCTGTTCGGCCAGCCACCTGAGTAATCAACTGAAAAGTCTTTTCACTGCTTCGATAATCTGGCAGATTCAAGGATGCATCTGCAGCCAAAACTCCTACTAAGGTTACATTGGGAAAATCCAAGCCCTTTGCCACCATTTGAGTTCCTAAAAGAATATCATATTTTTTTTTCTCAAATGCATCTAATATTCGGTGATGAGCTCCTTTTCTACTGGTAGTATCAAAATCCATTCGAAGCAAACGGGCAGCGGGAAACAAGTTCTGCAATTCTTCCTCTACCTTTTGGGTTCCCAAACCGAAGTTTTTGATGTATTTGCTGCCACACTCCGGACAAGCTCGAGGGTATCCCTCTTGATAACCACAATAGTGGCATTTCAGCGCTTGTCCCCTTGCATGATAAGTCAGGGAAACATCGCAATGAGTGCATTTAATAACGTGACCACAGCTGCGGCAGGATACAAACTGAGCATAACCTCTACGATTAATCAGTAAAATGGACTGCTCACCTTTCTTCAAGGTTTGTTCTAATGCCTTGTATAAGTCATTGCTAAACATACTGCGATTGCCCATTTCCAGCTCCCGCCTCATGTCAACGGTTTCTACAGGAGGCATAGGCTGATCCTCCGCACGACTTTCCATTTCCGCCAAATGGTATTCTCCTATTTTGGCTTTATGGTAATCCTCCAAGGCTGGAGTTGCGCTTCCTAAAACTAAAACAGCCTGGCTAAGCTCGCAGCGTTTTGCTGCTACCTCTCTGGTGTGATAACGAGGGCGTACATCAGATTTATAGCTATCCTCATGGGCTTCATCCAGTATGATGAGGCCAAGATTTTCAAGAGGAGCAAATACAGCAGATCTTGCACCTACAACAATAGAAACTTCATTATGACGGATTCTTCTCCATTCATCATAGCGCTCTCCAAGAGAAAGACGACTGTGTAAAATGGCCACATTATCTCCAAATCGGCCTTTAAATCGACCTACTGTCTGAGGCGTTAAAGAAATCTCAGGCACTAGCACAATGACTTGTCTCCCTTGCTGTAGGACCTCTTCTGCTGCGTTCATATAAACTTCTGTTTTGCCGCTGCCGGTCACACCTCGTAATAACACCGTACCCTTGCCTTCTATGATACATTGTTTAATTAGCTGTGATGCGTGTACCTGTTCTTCGTTAAGTTCAGGGGGCTCGGTTTGGCCTTGTTGGATTGCCCAGGGATTCCTATAGGTTTCCTCATCTTCTAACAGGATATATCCTCTTTTTTCAAGGGAGCGGATGCTGGATGATGAAGCGCCAGTCATATCTAGTAATTCCTTTACTGGTACCCTGTCTTCTTGTCCTAGTATCCTTAAGATGGCAGCCATATTTGGGGAACGGCCTTCTACCTGATGTACCCAATCATCAAGGGTATCTGTATCCTGTAATATGGCTACTTTTTGGGTTTTACCCTTCATGTTCAGGCGCAGTCCTGGTGGGATGAAACAACGTATCGCTTCAATCAGCATACAGTGATACTCTTCTTTCATCCATAGTATTAAGGGAATTATGGAAGGATTAAGTGCAGGAGCAGGATCCAACAGCTTCTTTATAGGCCTGATTTTCTCCTTAGGTATGTCTACATCTTCTTCCAGGGTAAGAATGTAACCCTGAAGACTACGAGGGCCAAAGGGAACCTGTACCCGAACCCCTATCTGTGCCTGGTTCAGCTCTTCCGGTATGGCATAATGAAAGAGCTTATCGAGAGACGGATGGGTCTGGTCCACAACTACACCGGCATATCTTTTGTTCTCCAACCAAGTTTCACCCCTTTAACCGAAAAAAAGGTACTCTGTACCTTTTCTTACTGTTTATAAAATTCTATTTAATTGCATATTTCCTGTCAAGATTCCTCGCAAACTCGGAATGAAGGCAAAAGTCATATTAGTTACGATGATAGGTAACTAAATCTTCGTTGACTTCGCGAACTGCGATGGAAACAGGCTTGTCGGCTTCGCTTTCCACGTCAACCAGAGGTGTAGAACCAGAAACCAATTGTCTTGCTCGTTTTGCTACTTCTATAACCAGAGTATATTTATTTTCTGCCTTAGTTGTTAATGAACTTAATGGTGGATAATTCATTTTCTAAATCCCTCCCTGTAATTTTATGATTAATTCCATATTGCGGTCAACCCTGCATTTTTCCGCCATAACTATGGATTCTATCTTTTTGACAGCATCCTCTACTTCATCATTTATAACTACATAATTATAACGCTTCATAAAATTTATTTCCTCAAAAGCGCAGCTAAATCGTTTTACAATAACATCAGGATCCTCAGTACCTCGTGTTACTATTCGTCTCTTTAACTCTTCCATGCTAGGTGGTACTATAAAGATGAATATACCTTCATCAAAGCGTTCCTTTACCTTCAGAGCCCCCTGAATATCAATTTCAAGAATGACATCTCTACCTTCCATCAACTGCTGCTGGACATATTTCCTGGGGGTGCCATAATAATTGTCATATACCTGTGCATACTCCAGAAAATCATTTTCCTCTATCATGGCTTCAAACTCTTCGCGAGTTTTAAAGAAGTAGTTTACACCCTCCCTCTCCATAGGCCGTGGCGCACGAGTGGTTGCTGAAATCGACAACACTGTATCTGGATTCTGTTCCAACCATTTCTTGCATATAGTGCCCTTACCCGCTCCTGATGGACCGGAAATAACAATAAGTAAACCCTTTTTTTTCATAAACAACAAAGTTCCTTTCCAGATGTCTTTTGGGATTTATTCCTCTGCCGATGCTGTGCTGGCAGAATCCTTGGAATCAAGACGATGGGCCATGGTTTCAGGCTGTACGGCTGATAAGATAACGTGATCGCTGTCGGTTATGATAACTGCACGGGTTCTACGTCCATAGGTTGCATCTATTAACATGCCTCTGTCCCGGGCATCCTGTATGACGCGCTTTATGGGTGCGGATTCCGGGCTAACAATGGCAACCATCCGATTTGCTGAAACTATATTGCCAAAGCCGATATTCATAAGTCTAATTCCCATATTCCATATCCCTGCTTTCTCAGTTGTTATTCAATATTTTGTATCTGTTCTCGTATCTTCTCGATTTCACTTTTTAATTCCACTACATGGTTAGTAATAGTAATATCCGATGACTTGGAACCAATGGTGTTGGCTTCCCTATTCATCTCTTGGACAATGAAATCTAGTTTTCGACCTATAGCTCCACCTTTTTTCATAGTTTGCTTAAGCTGTTTCAGATGGCTGCGCAGTCGGATAATTTCTTCTGTTATATTGGACCGGTCTGCAAAATAAGCTACCTCGGTTTGAAACCGGGTTTCTTCCAGATCTGTATTGTTCAATAGCTCTTTTAGCCTTTGCTCCAGCTTTTTTCGGTACTCCTCTACCACAGTAGGAGAGCTTTCCTCAATGGAATCCACCAGCTGGTTTATGATACCACAACGCTCAAAGATATCCTTCGTAAGAAATTCCCCTTCTTTTTCACGCATGTCCAACACTACCTTAAGTGCTTCATCTAATGCGGAAAATAACAGCTTGCCAAGGGCTTCCTCATCTTCTTCAGGTTCGGAAATGGCGAATATGTCGCTTATGCCAGACAATACAGATAAATCGGGTTTGTTATCAATCCCGAATTTTTTGGCTAGTTCGTTAAATGCATTATGATAAGCATCGGCAACTGGCTCATTTAGTGCGACGGTAATTTGATTCTCAGCTATATTTTTATAGCTTACAGATACTTCCACTCGGCCACGGGAAAGTGCCTCTCTGATTTTCTTTCTAAATTCTTCTTCCAGAGCATTCATCAACCGCGGCATCCGTAGACTAATGTCTAGGTATCGATGGTTAACAGTTTTCAGTTCTATAGTGAGCTCACGATTGTCGTCCTTGGCTTTTCCCCTACCAAAGCCAGTCATGCTTAGGACCATATTTACACCTTCCAATTCTTGCTTTAGCTTCGTTTTTTTACTACCAGTCTTTCTAGTATTATAGCCCAGTTTCGTCATCATTTGCAAGTACCTAAGCAAACTTCAATTAATTTTGTCTTGCCATGAATAGTAATAAACACCAATTTGAAAGTAAATAGCTTCTTAGCATTGTATACTATAATTTGTTTTATCCTAGGTGAATCCTGCATATCCTTATTAGTATCAATAATATTTTTGGAGGTAATTTCATGGCATTGACCATTACCGGGAATTCCATATTGGATTTAGCAAGTATACAAGCAATGTCCATCCTGTACTTATCAGAAGCGGTTCTTCCCCTTGTAAAGTGGAAGGAGTTAGATGATCCACTAATTGCCGGTTTAGAAGCTGCACCGCCAGTTGCATGGTATGAGAAA
>CAYFSR010000018.1:0-27626 GCA_964345785.1 uncultured Eubacteriales bacterium
TAATAGAAAGAACAAGCTTCTATATTGATGTTGCTCAAGTAACTGAAGAATATGATCATATTTATTCAGAATTTAAGATGCAGTAAACTCACCGCTTCTAGAAGTGGGATCTTGACGTAGGATAATGAATAACAAAAAGAGGTGCTGGGGTATTCTACATACCGTAGCACCTTTTTTTACTAAAATCCTATTCTGTTGCCTTTAATTTTTTTTACTTGCTAATGGTATAATCAACAATTAGTATAATCAACAATCACCGCGATGATTTACTTCAAAAACACTTCAATAACTGGAGATATCATTTTCGGTTTTATTTGAGGTATATTAAACACTACTAGGTCATCTGCTTCCAAGCGCCCTAGGCTAAAGTGGTTGCTGCCCTTTTCCGTAAATAGGATTTCACTGCCATCATGAAGAAACTGAGCATAATCCACCTTTCCAGCTAAATTTCTCATTTCTAAAAATGCAAAGGGATATTCTGTTAAGTGAATATACAAGCGCTTTCCATCTTGGCTCTGTGTTAATTTACATCCTTTAGGAGCAGTAAACTCTGGTTCTGCCATCGTACAGCTGTAAACGGAACGCCCATTATATTTCATCCAATCTGCATATACCTGTAGAGCCTGCTCTGCACGGTAATCTATATATCCTCTTGCTGTAGGTCCTACATTCATCAGTAGATTCCCACCTAAGGATACGGTATTTACTAACATATTTATGAGCATTTCAGGGGTCTTCCAGGTCATCTCGTCCCGATGATATCCCCAGGAGCCAGAGAAGGTCTGACAAGCTTCCCAAGTAACCAGCTCATTGGTTTCCTGATGCCGAATCCAATCCTGTGGTTGATATTGTTCAGGAGTCCAGAGATCCTGGTCGAGTCCAGCTCGGTTGTCAATAATAATATTGGGCTGAAGGCTTCTGGCTAAAGCAATCAATTCCTCAGACTCCCAATCGTCCTTCCCTTTGCCCTTCATCCAGGGTTTGTCTTCCATTTTACTGTCTGGGTAGGAGAAATCGAACCAGAGGATATCTATTTGCCCGTAGTTAGTTAGCAGTTCTTCCACTTGATTGCGCATGTAGACTGCATAATTGTGTATGTTGCGATTTTTGCTTTGGTCATAGGCATCTTCGTCGTCTCTTCTAGGATGTATGGGATCAATGGGAAAGTCAGGATGGTGCCAGTCAATGAGAGAATAGTAAAAACCTATACGAAGCCCTTCTGCCCGAAATGCGTCTACATATTCCTTGACTAAATCTCTACCTGCTTTGGTATTTGTGCACTTATAGTCTGTATACTTGGTATCAAACATACAAAAGCCTTCGTGATGCTTTGTGGTCATAACAGCGTATTTCATTCCAGCTTCCCTGGCCTTCCTGGCCCATTCCTTTGGATCATACAAGTCTGGATCAAAATACTTAAGATACTTGTCGTACTTTTCTTCAGTAATCTTTTCCCTGGATTTTATCCATTCATGACGGGCAGGCAATGCATATAATCCCCAATGAATGAACATACCAAAACGTGCTTGAGTAAACCACTCCGTATCTCCCGGAGTTTTGCGAGTCACATAACTGGACATTACAATTCTCCTTTCCATGGACTAAATATTTTCTATGATTTTCTATATTCAGTATATCAGCCAGCAAAATGACTGTCAATTCAGAAATCATTGCTACTTATTGTTGTATGAAATCAACGTATTAATCTTAAAAAATAATTTTAAAAATAGTTGTTTCAATGTATATTAGTAGGTTATAATTATATTGCTCTGAAGAGAGCAAATTTGATAACCGTTATCCGTGTGAACCGTTAATTTACATGGACTCCCCTTATTCATACCTGTTAGCTTGCATCTTGTCCTCCGTTAACTCGGAGGACTTTTTGAGACAAGAGGTGGAACTTTAGTAGCTTATTGTATGTTTAAAAGTATTAAAGTAAGACTACAATCAATATGAAAGATGGGTGACAATTTATGAAGAAAAAAATATACTTAGTGGTAGCAGTTGTTTTAGCATTAGCATTGTTGGTAGCTTGCGCTCCTGAACAATCCAACGGTAATGGTAATGGTAATGGCAATGTTACAACACCAGAAGGCCTTGCAGATGGTGTATACACAGGTACAACCGATAAGGATGAACGTGGAAACTATGGCGAGGCTAAGATAACTATCTCAGATGGAAAAATAACTGAAGCCGAATATGTTGAGTACACGGAAGATGGCAAACCAAAGAGCAAGGAAAATGGTTATGAGTATGAAGCTGTTCTGGAATCTTTTGAAGCCTTAGCAAATGAGCTTGTTGAAAAACAAAACGTTGACGAGGTTGATGATTACTCCGGCGCTACCGCTACAACCGACAAATTCCGCGAAGCAGTAAAACTAGCTTTAAATAGTAAGCCTGCAAACTAACAATATAGGTAAAATAGGGGTATGATAACGGGTATTCAAGGGGTTGCGAGGTTAATATAGTTTGTAGAAAACAAAAGAAGGTGAAACGCCTTCTTTTTTGCTTTATCTAACTTTATTTAACTTTTACATCATTAAGCAGGCCAACAAATAGTTTGTGAATCTCGGGATATTTTTTCTTAATATTCAATGGTTTGAGATTGGTATCAGTGAATGCATGAACTGTACTGCCCTTAGCCAGCATTTCTCCATCTTCCTCTCGAATCACCTCATATTCCATAGACAGCCTGACGCCTGCATATTTGGATATCCAGGCACGGATACATACCAGATCATCATATTTTGCTCCACGAAGGTAATTACAATGAGTTTCCAATAATGGAAGCATTACCCCTTTTTCCTCCATACTTCGGTAATCCAGGCCTGTATTGCGCATGAATTCCGTTCTAGCCACTTCAAACCAGGTATAGTAGTTGGAATGGTGAACAACACCCATTTGATCAGTTTCCTTATAACGAGCCCGAAATTTAACCTCTGTAATAGCCATACATTTCACTCCATTTCCCTTCCTAAAGAGCATTTAAGCCCTCCTTGGCAAGAAAAGCCTTTTCCATTTTCAGTATATCAAGCAGTAAATAGCTGTCAATTGCTTAATAGCGACCTTAAGCAGCTGCCTCTCTAGTTAAGTTTTTAATCCAATTGAACTTATTAACCTTAATAACTGCGACTATACATTTTAGTATCTGATCACTCTTTAAGCACGCAAACACAACTACTGGCGGTGCATGAAATACAAAGGCAGCTATCAGCGCTGATGGTATTACAATTAGCCATACATGGAGCAAATCATTTACAAGTACAAAGTATATGGATCCCCCAGCTCTTACAATTCCTGTTAGTACAGACATTTGGTACGAGGTACCAACAAGCATAATTGACAGAACAGTAATAAACTGTGAAGCCATGGCCAGTGTATCATCAGAAATATTATATAGACGAAGTATAAAGCCTTTAGATGTAAACATAACCAGTGCAGAAATAACCCCTATAATAAGAAACAGAATTTGCAGCTTTTTAGCATACTCCTTCACTGTGTCATAATTACCAGAGCCAACGGTTTGGCCTATGACAATTGACGATGCACCTGCAACACCATAAACTCCAACGCTGACTATTTGAAATACCGTGTTTGAAATACTGACAGACGCTAAAGCTGTAGACCCTAACCTGCCTACGATTGCTCCTTGGACAGCTAGGTTTATACCCCAAAGAATATCCCCAGCTATAACAGGAAACCCATATTGAAAGAAGTCCTTAAGTAGCACCATATTGGTCTTTATAAGATCATGGAATCGAAAATATAGCTTATTTTCTACAAGTCTAACATAGATAAGCATAACAACGAATTCTACTATTCGGCTTATAAGTGTAGCAATAGCTGCACCTTGAACACCTAAAGCAGGAGCACCTAACTTGCCAAAGATTAATACCCAATTTAGAAATACGTTTGTGAAGAAGGCAATTATAGATACATATAGACCGATCTTTACCCTCTCAATACATCTCATAGCGCTTATCAGTATTTGTGTCAGACAAAAGATGACATATGAAAAGCGAATAACCTTTAAATATGTTAATGCCTCTGGAATGACAGCCTCTTCATCGGTAAATAGCCTCAGAATATTTTGAGGGAAAAGCAAGGTAGCTGCAAACACCGCAATGCTGGCAACTAAACTTACTTTAAGGGCTATACTCATAATAGATTTTACACTGTCTTTATCTTCTCTACCCCAATATTGGGTTATAAGTATGGTCATTGCTGCTCCAAGACCAATAACCACCATATGGAGTAAGCCTTGCAGTTGATTGGCCACATATACTCCAGATAATGCTAGTTCACCAAGTGAGCCTACCATTAGGTTGTCAGCAAGGCCTACTGAGTAAGTGATTATATTCTGTAATGCGATAGGAATAGCTAGTCGAATGACCCAGCGGTATACACCCTGAGTGTGATTATTCTGCATAGTAAATTAGGTCCTTTCAATATTTTGAAATTACTTGAATATTACCTCTCTTATAGCAACATAAGAATTAATGGAATAGTAAAAATAGATAAAATCGTAGATATACTGATTAGTCTGGAAGCCAGCATAGCATCGCCCTCGAATTTCTCAGCATATATTGCAGTATTAGCCGCTGCTGGCATGGCCGTCAGGATAACAGAAGCCTGGAGCACTTCTTGGGGCAGGGGAATAAGTCGTAATATCCCATATACCATCAGTGGAAGTATAATTAATCGTACAACAGATCCCACAAAAATTTCTCTTCCTTTAAACAATTCACGAAAAGGAACATTGGCTAACAGACATCCAACAATCAACATAGACAGGGGTGAAGTCATAGAGCCTACCATTGAAATCGCTTCATAGATTGGTTTGGGTAATTGAATTTGGAAGAGAAAAAGCACCATTCCCACAGCTACAGAAATGATAATTGGATGAGTCAGAATCTTTTTAAAGGTGTCTTTATCGCCACTACCTGTAAACACCATAGTCCCATAGGACAGAGCTAGTATATTAAAAGGGATCACATACAAGGCACCGTAAAATACGCCGATACTACCAAAAACACTTTCTAAAACCGGAAAACCCATAAATCCACAATTGGAAAACACAGTCACATATTTTAGAACATTTTGCGTTCGTTTCGGGAAACGAAGATATAGAAATTTTCCTAAAAACATAGAAAACAAGTGTATAAACATAGACGAAGCCAGGACTAATAGTGCATTTCTTAATCTGTCAGGAGAAAGCTCAAATTGAAAGGAAGAGATTATAAGAAGAGGTTGGGTTACCTGTAATAGCAGAGTGGAAAGCTTTCCAGTCATATCGGCCGTTACTATATCTCGTTTCCTTGCATAAAACCCTACCAGAATAATTAAAAATAAAACAACAACCTGATTGACAATCACTGTGATATCCATTGGCTAACCCCCGCAGTAGTATTCGGTGTACTTTATCATATGAGATACATATTATCACAAAAAGTTATAATTTTCTGCATGTCTGAAATAGATTTTTAAAAAATAGCAGGAATGATAAGCAAAATGAGTGAGACATTCATAAATAGGAAGTTTTTTAAAGCCAAGGGAAATGTGTCTTGTTTACTTTGGTGTTTTAAGAACATGGAAATGTTTTTTCTAACTGGGATGATGGTGAAGAGAACCGGAATAATAGTAATTGGAAGGATACGAAAAATCAAGAGCAGTAAGATGTCAAAAAAAGCAATGTAGTATAAACTATGAAATAGTATAAGCGATTTCTCCTTGCCTATATACAGTGGCAGTGTATAACGCTGATTCTCTAAATCGTCTTCCATATCACATATATTGTTTGCCAGCATAATATTGGATATGCTGAGAACAGCGGGTAGTGAAACTAAGAACAATATCAATAGTTCCATAAGATTTGCACTTAAGTTCAGTATGCCTCCCTGCAGCGTTATTTGCATGAGGTTTCCTTCTACCACATGGATGTATACCGAGAGAAGCAGTATAACAAAGCCCATGAAAAAGCCGGAGAAAATCTCACCTAAAGGCATTCGTGATATAGGGATTGGACCAAAGGTATACAAAATTCCCACTGTGAAAGAAATAACGCCAATTATTAAAACTACAGGCGAAGTTTTAAGGTAAAGCAAGATGCCCAGCCCAATTGCCAGCCCCAACAATACGAATATGGTTGTGAGTACAGCAGATTCCTTTAGCTTGTAAAAAACTATGGCATTGTGTTTCTCATAACCAAACCCTTCAGTTTTCTTTGCCTTTCTATAGTCCAGGTAGTTATTAACTGCAGTTGTTGCCATATCAAAGCATAGAAGCGAAAAAAGCATTAATAAGAAATTAGTCCAGTTAAATTGTCTATATCTATAGTAAGCAAAAACTGACCCCTGCAGAAGAGGGGTCATACTAGCTACCTTTGTTTGAATTTCTACCAGCTTTAAAAATCCCTTGATTCCCATTTTTATTCGCCTTCTCTTACATCTAATTCTATAGTCGAATTACGTATACTATTCATGAATCATGATGGAGCAAACTAAATAGCAAAGCTCTGAATAGTTACCTTAGCTAAGCAAGAAACATACTACATATGTAAGTATTGACAATTAGCCAAATAAATAAGCACTGTCTCTTTTTCAGATGCTTATTACAAACACTACAAGAAGACATAAATACACATTCGCGTTTGATAAAGATATTTGAGAATTTACGCTCTGTCACCAGAACTCAGTTATAATCTCAGACACTTCTGCAGGAGAGCCTACTTTTCGATAATGCTGCCATTCGGCTGGATACTGATCTCGATATCGCCTGTGTAAAAATCTGTCATCTAGTAAAAGAACAAAGCCCCTGTCGGTTTCTGTTCGGATTACCCTGCCTGCTGCCTGCATTACTCTGTTTAGTCCAGGTAACTGGTAGGCATATTCAAAACCTCGGCCATTTCGTTCTTTATAGTACCTAGAAATCAAGTCCCGCTCAGCAGACAATTGAGGCAAGCCAACTCCTACTATAATTGCACCCGAAAGACGACTTCCAGGCAGGTCAACTCCCTCAGCAAAAATACCTCCCATAACAGCAAATGCAATCATGGTTTCAGATGGTTTCTCTATAAATGCGCTCAGAAAATCTTCCCTTGCCCTATCGTCCATACCTCTTTGCTGTACCATAGTCTTATCTTCAGGCCAGCAATCCATGTAAATCTCAAAAACCTGTTCCAAATACTGAAATGATGGGAAAAACACAAGATAATTTCCTTTTTTATAGTTTACAGCTGATTTTATATATTGAGCCACTGCTTCATAGCTATCCGCCCGATCACGATAACGAGTGGAAATGTTGCCAGCTACTAGCAAACAGAAGTTTTCTGCCGGAAAGGGTGATGGCAGACATAAGGCTTTGTCTCCTGCTTCCGCTCCCAAAACATCCTGATAAAAATCTAGAGGTTGTAGGGTTCCCGAATAAAATATAGCAGCCCTATTCTTCTCATAGGTTTTTCGAAGCCGTTGGGATGGATCTGCACAAAGAAGCTTAATGCGAACCTCGCTTCCCTGCCGTACTACATGAACAAGGTAGCCTAGCTCAAACATCCCAGCTGCAGCTAAGAAGGATCGACAATCAAAGAATAAATCTGTTAATTGCTGTGGTGCATTCTTATAATTTACCAGAAGATAGGTTTCCAGCTCCTGATGGAATATTTTCAGCAAATCAAGAAATTCAGCTGGTAGTTCAATGGTTTTATCATCATAATTCTTTTCAAAACTTTTCCGAAGATCAATAAACCATTTGTTTACAGCAGTAAAGGCTTTGTATAAATCCGGAGCCTGATCCTTCCAATCATTTCTGTACTTCATAAATGCCTGCTTTGAAAGCTCCGCAGAAAACATGTCCCGTGCCCTTTCGCCTAAATTGTGAGCTTCGTCTACTAAAAGTATATAGTCTCCCCCAAAATCAAAAAAGCGACGCAAATAAGCCCTGGGGTCAAAGACATGGTTATAGTCACAAATAACACAGTCTGCCCACAAGGCGATATCCAAGGTAAACTCAAAAGGACATACTTTATGTTTTTCAGCATATTCCAACACAACTTCCCTGGTAATGAGATTTTCGTTTGTTAAAATATCCATTAAGGCAGTATTTACCCTGGTATAGTGACCCTTGGCGTAAGGACAATCTTCCGGATTGCAGGAAGGTGTTTCTAACATACATATCTTATCTTTCGCAGTTAAAGTAATATAGCGAAGATGTAGTCCAGCTTGAGACAATAGGCCAATTGTCTCCTCTGCTACTTGACGGGTTACCGTCTTAGCAGTGAGGTAAAATATTTTTTCGCCCATTCCCTCGCCCATAGCCTTTACTGCTGGGAACAGGACAGATATGGTCTTGCCAATCCCAGTAGGTGCCTGAACAAATAGAAGCTTCTTATCTCTAATTCCTAAATAAGTTTCTGCCGCTAATTTCCTCTGACCCTTTCGATACTGCGGAAATGGAAAGGATAGACTGTGGATGGACTGATCTCTTATAGCCTTGTGACTTTGAGTCATTTGCATCCACTGAGCATATTCTTCAACTAGATTTGTAAAATACTCTTCTAGCTCTTTATAGCTGAAATCTTTGTGAAGTTGCCTGATTTCATTGGTTTTTGTATGGCAGTAAGTTAGTTGTATGGTGATAGAATCAACCTGTGTCTGACTCAGAAACATCCAGCCATAGCATTTAGCCTGCGCCCAGTGTAGATAGCTGAACTCTTCATCAATAAGCTCTAAGGGCATAGAAGTGCTCTTAATTTCATCAATTAGAACTTTTTCACCATCTTGAAATATCCCATCAGCAATGCCCTCTACTAAGACACTGAATCCATCAAAATCAGTCTCCAGATAAAGGCGAACCTCTGCTTGGTAATCTTCGCCGGCTTCCGCCTGCAGTTTTCGATGAATTTGGGTTCCCTGCTGTAATGCCCGGCTGCTTGACATAGCTAGATGAATATCCCCTGATCGAAGGAGAAACTCAATCATATTTCGTACGGATATTCTAATTTGAGTTTTTTCCACCTTATAACTCTCCATCATAGCCGGTAATTACTTTATACAAATCCGGTCTTCTATCCCGGAAAACTCCCCATTCTATGCGTTGGAACTCCAGTTGATCCAAATCAAATTCAGCTGTAATAACAGCTTCATCAGTACGATTAGCACGGGTAATTATCTTGCCTGTGTGATCAGCAATGAAGGAAGAACCATAAAAGGTGATACTAGAGTCATCATCTTCTTCTACGCCAATGCGATTCGATGCTATTACGGGAACCAGATTTGCTGCAGCATGACCTAGCATACAAGTTGTCCAATGGTCTCGAGAATCCACAGAAGAGTCTTCTGGCTCCGAGCCTATGGCTGTTGGATAGAATAGCAATTCAGCCCCCATTAATGCCATGCAACGGGCTGCTTCCGGGAACCATTGATCCCAACAGATTCCAACCCCTATTTTGCCATATTTAGTTTCCCATACCTTAAAACCCGTATCACCGGGATTGAAATAGTATTTTTCTTCATATCCCGGTCCATCAGGAATATGGCTTTTACGATAAACACCTAAAATCTGACCATCTGCATCAATCATGGCAAGGGAATTATATAAAGCATTGTTCTTTTTCTCATAAAAGCTGATAGGTAGAACTACACCTAGCTTAGTGGCAATAGTTTTAAAATGTGATACTGCCTTGTTTCTTTCAAGCTCTTTAGCATAAAGATAGTATTCCGGCTTTTCTTTTTGGCAGAAATAAGGGGTTTCAAAAAGCTCTTGAAGTAAAATAATGTTAGCTCCTTGATCTGCTGCCTTCCTAACAAGCGCTTCCCCTCTAGCGATATTCTCCTCTATATTAGAAGTACAGCTCATCTGTGTGGCTGCTATCTTTACTTTCCTCATGTTTATCCTCCTCGTGGAAGCAGGGGGACGGTTCTCCTGCTTCCTTTCGCTTCTGACTCATTACGAAGCAGGAGAACCGTCCCTCTCCTTCGGCATTTGTTGAGTTGTGCAATGAACATTGCCGCCCTCTTTTATTATGGACATCCCGTCTATTTGGCTGATACGCCTGTCCGGGTACAATCGATTTAATATATCTATAACCTCAGCATCAGTTTGCACGGCATCCCCACCAAACACTGGTAGGATTATGCCATCGTTAACGAAGTAAAAGTTAATATAGCTTAAGGTCAAGCGCTTACCCTCGAACATCCTTTTAGGCGGTTGGGGAACCGGGATTACCTCCAGCTGCCTGCCTTTTGCATCGACAGAACCCCTCAGAATCTGAACATTTTCCCAGGAAATATCGTAATTTGGATCATCCTTATCCTGGCATACTTGTATCAAAACCTTTCCTGGCGCTGCAAAGCAAGCAATGTTATCGATATGCCCATCGGTTTCATCCCCATATAAACCCTGCATCAGCCATATTACTTGCTGAGCCCCTAGGTAGGAATGTAAATACTGTTCAATTTCGCCTTTGCTTAGTGAATAATTTCGATTGGGATTTAGCAGGCATTCCTCAGTGGTCAATATGGTGCCCTCACCGTCAGTATGGATGGATCCCCCCTCCATAATCAACGGCGCATCAAAGCATTGTATGTTATAGTGGTCCAGAATTTTAGGTGCAACTTCATTGTCCAAATCCCAGGGAGAATATTTTCCACCCCAAGCATTAAAATCCCAGTTGACACCAGCTATCCCGCCCTGATCATTTATTACAAAGGTAGGGCCGTTATCTCTAAGCCAAGCGTCATTATGCGCAATGGCTAAAAATTCCACTGGATAAGGTGTTTCTATGCCCTTTATCAATGCTCCAAATTCTTCACTTTCTTCCGGATTAATTATGACGGTAACTGGCTCAAACTCGGCTATAGCCTTGACTAACCTATAATAATAGGCCTTGCAAACTACATTATAATCCTCTGGATAGCACATGGAAGCTTGAATTGGCCATGACAAAAAGGTCCGTTGATGCTTAGACCATTCTGCAGGCATGTAAAAGCCCTTTTTATTGGGATAAATAAAGAGCACCTCCTTACATAATTTCCTTGTTATAGTATATCAGTTCTCATAGGCTTGCACAATTGAAAGCAATGAGGCTTTAATTTTCAAATCCACCATCGTCCGGGTTCTCATTTGTCGTATCTTCACCCGTATCAGGTACTACCTGTGGTCTGTCCTTAACGCCAGCATAAAATATACCTGCAATGGGCCTATAGTAATGGTCATCCAGCAATTCAGTTTCCACTACTTTACCATCTTCCACATAATCCCGATAAATCCTAATCTTATAACCATTTCTTGTGGGAACATGAGTATAGCGTTCATCCTTGTAAGTTACATAACGCCCTTCAGTGTCCTGCCGAATTTCTGGTGGTGGTGGCGCAACGACTTCATATTCGTCTGTTCGAATTTGCACGGTGCGACCATTTGGTAGTGGTGGTCCATATATTTCAAAATACACCTTTTGATTGGCATAGAAGGTTTTGAAATAAATTGGACTGCTTCTGGTATTCTTTACTTTAATATCAATTACCGGATGGGGTAGATTAACGGTAGTGTCTAAACCTCTTTCAATATAGGACGATGGAAAGGCATGCCTTAAATATTCAACAACATCCAAACCAGCACGAATGGCTGCATTGTATAAGGTAGTTGATGTTTGAGAAACGCCTCCGCCTACAGCATCCTGCAGGCTTTTATCTGCTACAATCATCGGCGCTTTACCATAACCCTTCTCAACTGTTCTTTCACCTACAAGACCATTGAATGACAATATCTCGTCAGGCTGTAGTACTACCCCATTAAATTGAGAAGCAGCTAAAACTACATTATTAGTTCGAACAGGAGCACTCTTGGATAAATCTGTACCAAAGGTAATCAGTTTTTCTGTTTTACCTTCAAAATCCTCCTGAGAAACTAGGGGTTGAATATCTTCAAATTGCAGTTGGATAGAAAAAGCAAAGTCTCCCTGCTGAAGTTTACTTGTAATCTCTGATAAGGCCAATTCCTTTTTCAATGTCTTACCCGGCTGTTCTTTTGAGATCTGAAACATCTCTTCTGCATCTGGCTCGAAAGATAATACAGCATCTACCGGATCTTGATTAAGCTCATTTGCTATTTCATCCAGCCAAGGCAAAAATATTCCTGTTTCGTAAGCGGTATCCGTGGAGAAGTGAACTGGATTATCTTTTAGACGGTAGATTTCCGTAATCCTGGAAAATAGACCTTCCCCGCGGCCTATTTGATAAGCTTCTTCCAACAGTTGCTCATAATTGGTAGTCAGTTGGATATCAGTATGGTCAAAGCTCCATTCCTTATCATCTGCTAAGAGGCGAATGTCAACCTGCCTGGCCTTGTCCTGCCAAGCATTTGTTAGTTGCTCTGTGGCCTGATCCTGTGTCAGTCCACCAACCGGATGTCCATCTATATAGATATTATCGTAAAACCTGTCATGGTTCAGATTATTTTTATAGGCTTGTATTGCAAAAAAGAATAAGGCTGCTGCTCCTAGCAAAATTAAAAATATATAGCCTGACTTTTTACTAGATCTTCTGGAATTTTGCTTCTGTTTGGCTATATTCTTTTTACTATTGTTGTTTTTCATACTTATAGTAAACCTCCTTCTCCATAAATGTTAAATACCCAATATTACCTTCTCTCACACAAATACCCCTTTATTCATAATGAACTTGACATTAATTCCAACATTATTTCTATGCGCTTTCTTTGCACCGAACTTGCTTTTTTACTATCCTTGTTATATAATTTTACTAAAGTTGTGCATGATTACTATGAGACAGTTTTTCTTTATCAATAATTTTTAAAACAGGAGGTAAATTATTATGGCCTTTTCTGTTGCTTTGCAGGTTTACTCGGTAAGAGATTTTGCTGAAAAAGATCTGAAAGGAACCTTACAGAAGGTTAAGGAGATGGGATATGACGGAGTTGAATTTGCAGGCTTATATGGCCACACACCTGCAGAAGTTAAGAGCATGGTGGAAGAGATTGGTTTAAACCCCGTTTCAGCACATGTTCCTTTAAACGAAATGCTATCTGATCCCGATAAGGTGATAGCTGGATACGCCGAAATTGGGTGCAAGTATATCGCAGTTCCCTATCTTGAAGAAAACCGCAGACCAGGTACTGAGGGCTTTGCTCAAACCATTAAAGATATTGAATATTTAGGTGAGGTTACCAAAAAGCATGGTATTCAGTTACTCTACCACAACCATGATTTTGAATTTAAAAAGGTAGATGGAGAATACGCTCTGGATGTACTATACCAGACTGTTCCATCGGATTTGCTTCAAACTGAAATCGACACCTGTTGGGTGAACGTAGCTGGAGAAGATCCTGCAAATTACGTCAGAAAATATTCCGAAAGAGCGCCTGTTGTCCACTTGAAAGACTTTGTTATGGGTGGAAGGGAAAAGCCGGAGCAAATGTACGAGCTTATCGGAATTGAAACCGAAGAAGCTGCGGAACAAGAGGAAGAAACCTTTGGTTTCCGCCCTGTAGGATACGGCGTACAAAATTTTCCTGCCATATTAACTGCCTCTGAAGAAGCAGGAGCAGAATGGCTCGTGGTAGAGCAAGACAAACCTTCCATGGGCAAAACCGCAATAGAATGCGCTGAACTCAGTCGCAAATATTTGAAAAGCTTAGGTATATAATGCGGTTTATTTAAGTATAATTACAAAAACGGTTTCCTTGTCTATGGAAACCGTTTTATTTTCTATTATTCTTAGTTATTTTCCTGGCTCTTATGCTATTTGCCTTGAACAACCCATTACTTATTATAGCTTTACATAAATACTATAAAGTCTTCTTTGATTTAAACGGGTTTAATCACCCTTAGCAATGCGCCAGCAAAACATTAATTTGTTCTCTCTTATCCAATAACCATTCTGCATCTCTAGGATACACTGAGAAGGAAATAGGCTCTTCTAACCCTTCTTCCAGAAGCTCTATTACTTTTTCTCTACCTATCTTTTCTTCCAATCGATTTAATGCTCGTAAATCCTGAAGAGCATCATGGAATACTTCAAACCTAAGAGAATCCAATGGTCCGTCTTCACCAGGATAAACCACAAATGGGTCTCCTGAGGGGAAAGCTTTCCCACTATCCGTAACTACAAATGGATCGATGGGGCGTTTGGAATATTGACTGTAATAGAAATTGTATCCCCATTGCAGGAACCCTTCAATTTGGAACTTATAAAGCTGTATTCCCAAAATCCTATTACGGGCAGACGGCATGTTGAAGAAACGATTAGATACCTTATCCCACTGGCTGACGCAATAATAAGTCCATAAACCCGGAACATTATTCTCCAGGAAAGGTTCAATATGATTGTTGGCAGGTATGGGTTTTGCAACTAATCCTTTTTCATAGAAGGAATAACTGGAAAGAGCGTCCATAATGGGGAATCCCTTTAAGTGTTTCTTGAGAATTCTTGAAGCATTCTCATAAAAGGGAATAGCCTCTACCGAAGGTTCATCGGAAACATGGAAGTAACTTACTTTCTCCAGTCCGTTTTCATTGATAAATTCCACAAGGGCAGGCAAAAACTGATCCAGGAAGTTTTCATATTCAGGTCCGGCAGCATCGGTATCCCAACCAAAAATACGTTTTTCTTCCCCGTCGACCATAGCCATAATCTTTGGCGCATGCTTTGCACCCCACTGTGTGAATAGATGTGCAAATTCAAAATACTTAAAACCAGATGCCTGACTAAGGGAAACCCATCTTTTCAAGCGATCAAATCCAAACTGATACTTATCACCATCTTGTACAACATCCACTAGTTGTACGGTAGGTCTCTCACCACCCACCTCAGTGTCTAAAGGAGGTGTAAAGATTGGGGTCAATATCATATTGATACCATGTGCTGTAGCATTCTTCATGAACTGCTCAATACGCATCCAATGCTCTTCACTGAAAACATCATCCTTGTAATAGGTTGCAAGACAGTCTGTATGAAACCACATGGTATGAATAAGTGTTTGTTCAGGCAAAGCACAGTCAACTATGCTTATACGAAAAACTTCTCCAGTCAGATCATTGCCATCTTCATCATCAAAATTAAGAGATAGGTTATAGTTACCAGGGCTCATAACATTCCTGTCCGGATTAATTGTTATCCATAGGGTTTGCCACTGTTTGCTCGCTGTTAAGGAACCTGCTATCGGCTGTAAAAGATCAGGATATAGGCCCGGCTCTGTCCTTAGCAAATATTCGTCATAATTTTCTCGGACAGGCAAGTCTGAGTTTATGGAAATAACCTGCCTAACTGACAAGTCATCGAGCAGGTTCTCATCAGTTACTATTTCAAAATTGAATTTTAAACTTTCCTCAGGTGCATCTGGTTGAATTCGGTATGCAACCTGAAAAGAATAAACTTCATTATTCAGCATGGAACCTGCGTCCCTAACCATTGCAAATAGTTCCTCGTCTAGGAAAACCTTTTCCAGGGAACTTATTACACGGGTTTCTAGTATGTTTTTATTCAAAATATGTTCCTCCTTAAACAAATTCTAATACTCCAAACTTATCAGGACTATGAAATTGTATAGCTCCAGTTGGTTGCCAAGCAGAGTATTCGCCAGAACCATCTTCAGGACGATCTATACGATATAGGTTCATTCTCCATTTGTCCCCTGGTTTTGGTGGGTTATTAGCTGCTGTAACAAATTCATGCAGCGGAATTGCCATTTCAGCAGCCCAATAATTCTCCTCACGATTATCATAGATTGCGCAATCCATGGTCTTTTTAACCTTTGCAAAAGTAACGATATCTCCTTCAAGATTGTTGTATATAAAATAATGCAGAAGAGTATTTAAAGGACTTAGTTCTATTTCAATATAGGTTTTTCGATCAGAGTCGTCATCAATGAATATTTCAACTACTTCCTCTTCGAAGATTGGGTCATTGTAATTTGTCATTTTTGCGTTAATATAGTCATCTTCACAATAAAAAGCCACGTACAGATTTGTATCATCCCAAAGAAGCTTGGACCAGGTCTTTTGTTTGGGCGCGTTACCCGTAACAGTTTCTACCAGAGATACCTTTTGGGCTTGCTCCCATTCGGGTTTGTTAAGATTACCGTCTATTACAATTGGATTTGCTGTTCTTCTACATTTGTAATTTTCCATTTTTCCACCGCCTGTTTTAATTTATTGAGGAAGTTTATTGTCGTCTATAATAATACATATATCTCTCTTTATGGTTACATTTGTTTGATTTTCTAACTTTATTTCACCTAGTTGTACAATATATAGATCATATAGCTGTATAATGACCTTAAGCTCTTTATATATTATCATTTGTAGGAAAGAAAATCTACGATAATATTCATCTATTCGTCCTTGCTTAATAATTTTTACACCTTTGAATAGAAAAAAGATTTTAATGAAGTCAAGCCATACTGCCCGGGACTTATTATTTGTTCTGTATTACCCAGGAACAGAACTCCTCCCGGCAGCAATGAATCATAAAACCGCTTATACATTTGCTCTTTTACATCCATGGTGAAATAAATCATTACATTTCTGCAAAGGATAAGGTTACATCTCTGGGGGTATGGATCTGCCAGTAGGTTTAATTTCTTAAACTCAACACATTTCTTAACCCTGTCCTTGATATAATACTCGTCATCTTTATAGTCAAAATATTTAAAGATATATTCATCTGGTATATTTTTAAGGTTCTTGCTTGTGTATACTCCCTGCTGTGCTTTTGCAATTGCTCCATCATCTATATCAGTAGCTAGTACTTTTATTGAATCCAGATCCATAAATTGATTCAGTAACATTACTAGAGAATAGGGTTCTTCCCCAGTAGAGCATGCCGAGCTCCAAATCTTCATTGGCTGCCTGAGCTCCGTCCATTTCGGTATGATATCTATCTTTAGTTTATCCCACTGGGCTGGATTTCGGAAAAACTCTGTTACATTGATTGTAATGAAATTGATAAATTTATTGCGAATTTCCTTATCTATGACTACTGCCTGGTAAAAATCGTGATAGTTTTGGTATTTATTGCGGGACATGAAAGAATTAATTCTTCTTTTCATCTGCCTTTCATTGTATGAAGCCAAATCTATACTTGTTAATTGCAATATCGCATCAGTAAAGTTTTTATACTCCCAATTGCTCATACAATACGAAAAATCCTAACTTGTCAAGTTCAACTCAACATGCTATAATATGCAAAACATATATAATCGCTAGGGGAGCTATGGCTGAGAGGATTTGTCACAAATCCGACCCTTTGAACCTGTAGGACAATACCTGCGTAGGGAAGCTTGCAACTTTTATCTCAATGATAAGTTTCAAACATGAAAAGCTTCTTTTCATGTTTTTTTATTTCCTTCCGACAAGGGTTCTCCATTTGTATATGTTACTAATAAACCAGGAGGAATTTATTATGTTACTATCTTTTTCTGATGTGTTCAACAAATTCACGGAACTCACCCCAAGTACCATTGCCATCGTAGCTGCTTTGACTATCACTGGTATTGGAGGCATACTTTTTCTTAGAAAAAGTAAAGATATTCGTATCTCCACAAAGATGCTGGTATATGCTAGCATGAGCATTGCTTTGGCTTTTGTACTGTCTTACATCCGCTTGTTCCGAATGCCTCAAGGCGGCAGCGTTACACCAGGCAGTATGCTCCCTATTGTGCTATTTGCTTATATTTTCGGACCCGTACCGGGTATCATGACCGGAATGGCCTATGGCTTTCTCCAATATATTCAGGACGCCTATATGGTTCACTGGGCTCAACTTTTATTTGACTATCCCATTGCTTTTGGAATGCTTGGACTAGCGGGACTAAATCGTAAGAACTTCATAGTCGGTAGCTCCATTGCTGTATTTGGCAGATTCGTGATGCATTTCCTGACAGGTATACTATTCTTTGCAGAATCCGCTGGAGAACAGCATGTGGTATTATACTCTCTGGGTTACAACGGAACTTATTTAGTTGCGGAATATGTAATCTGCATTACAATCGCTATGCTACCACCCATGAAGAACATGGTTAATCGACTTCAAAAAACTGTTTCCGTTGAAATGAACAGTTAATATTTTGCACGCTCGTACTGTTCGGGCCACTCAATTTCGTTACGTAATTCTCTGGCTGCCTGTAAAGGCCAATAAGGATTTCTCAATAGCTCTCTGCCTAAGAAGATAAGATCAGCTCTACCATTTTGGAGTATCTCTTCTGCCATGGATGGTGAAGCAATTAGACCTCCTGCAATTACAGGTAAGCCAGTTTCTTTTTTAATAAGCTCTGCACTTCTAAGCTGATAACCAGGATAAACCTCGGGCTTGGAATCGAGGACTGCTCCTGTACTAACATTTACTAAATCAATGCCTGATCCTTTTAAATTATTTAAGACTCTGGCGTAATCCATAGAATGATATCCGCCCTCACTATATTCTTCAGCCGATATCCGAAGAATAATAGGCTTTTCCTTAGGCCAGACAGAGCTAACTGCCTGTAAAACCTCAAATAGAAAGCGATTACGGTTTTCTTCGCTTCCCCCGTATTCATCAGTTCGGTGATTGGTTAATGGAGACAAAAACTCATTAATTAGATACCCGTGAGCACCATGTAGCTCTATAGTATCAAATCCTGCTGCATTTGCCCTGTCAGCGCCATCTTTAAATGCTGTGACTGCCTTTTGAATATCATCTTTAGTCATCTCTGCTGGAATTCTGTATGTCTCATTATATTGGATAGGAGAAGGAGCAATAGGAAAATCTGCTGTAGCTTGAGACTTTCGACCAGCATGAGCAAGCTGAACTCCAACTCTGGCACCATTATCGTGGCAACCATTAACTATTTTCTTAAGCCCTGCAACATGCTCATCTTTCCAAATACCAAGATCCCAGTCCGATATACGCCCTCGTCTTTCAACTGCAGTCGCTTCCAAAATAATTAGCCCTGTTCCTCCTACAGCCCTGGTTGAATAATGTGCATAATGCCAGTCGTTGGCGTTCCCATCAGTATCTGCAGTATACATGCACATAGGCGCCATGACTATGCGATTTTTCAATACCATATTTCTTAATTTAATTTCAGAAAATAACTTTGCCATTTATAAACCTCCGTTTTAGCTCACCCTTAAAATTGCCTTACACTTCCATTTATTATGTTATTCTAGCATACTTTAAAATATAAAGAAAGATTTTCAATCGGCTATGTTTCAGGGTTGCTCAGATTGTTTTGTAGGTGATTTTGTTTCCAGTTAAGCACTATGACATCATTTAGAGGGAGTATCCAGTGTTTCCACAAAAGTAGCAGAAGCAGGTGAGAGAGGTACACTTTTCAAGTAGCAATAGCCCACACCTCTGGCAGGAATAGATTCCTTCATGGGCACCTCAAATAAGCTGCCATCTTTCAAATAGTCCTGTGAAAATTCCCGTATGACGCAGGCTAATCCCAGATTAATTTTTGCGAACTCCAACAGTAGTTCATGTGAGCCAAGCTCAATTTCAGGAACCAATGTAATACCTTGACCTTGAAACCACTTATCAACATACTGGCGTGAGTTAGATTTGGTTTCTAAAAGAATTAAGGGATAGCTGACTATCTCCTCAGGCCTTAAAGGCGTTTTAACAGCAGACAAAAAGTCAGCGCTGCCACAGACAAATATGTCATGCACTTCCAAACATTCTTGTATTACAAAATCCGGTTCCTTTACAGGTAAATTTACAATTCCTAAATCAATGTCACCGGATTTAATCATGTCACAGAGCTCCGGGGTCGTTCGATTGATTATCCGCAGTTTAATCTCTGGATGCTCCTTATGGAACTTTTCCAGGTAGGGTAACAGATAATAACGAGAAACCGTATCTCCTACTCCAAGCTTTAATTCCCCAACTAGAAGCTCTCGTGCCTCAAATAGCTTTTTTTCTCCAGAATGAATTAGGTTAAGTGCCGCGCTAACATGCTCGTACAGCAGCTGTCCATCATTAGTAAGGTGAACTCCCCTTGGAGTTCTGGCAAACAGGCGCATACCTAAGGCATCCTCCAGATTTGATATAGATTGACTTACAGCGGGTTGAGTCATATATAGCTTCTTAGCTGCTCTGGAAAAGCTTTTACTTTCTGCAACCTGACAAAAAATTCTATAAAGATCCAATTTCACAGCCATTATAAGCTCTCCTTATATCCACTATTACATTTCGTTATTTTACTTATATCATTAAAAGTTATATATTACAAGTGGAGTTTTTGTCTGGTTATAATATAAATGAGATTATATCAGCTAAGTAAGTTAGTACAATAGTAAAGTTTTTAAGCTTATACAAAGGGGAGAGAAGGTAATATGGAAAGAATGGTAGGGACCGTTGTTAGAGGAATTCGTACTCCAATTATTAATCAGGGAGACAATTTGGAAGAACTTGTGCCTGAATGCATATTAAAAGCTTCAAAGTCTGAGGGCTTTACCATTCGGGACAAAGATATTGTAGCCATCACTGAATCGGTCGTAGGCCGCGCTCAGGGAAACTATGCTAATATCGATGCAATAGCAACAGATATTTCGTCCAAGTTTGGAGATGACACTATTGGCTTGATTTTTCCCATTTTGAGCCGAAATCGGTTTGGAACCTGTCTCCGTGGTATTGCCAAGGGTGCTGCCAAAAAAATTGTGCTGATGCTAAGCTATCCAGCGGATGAAGTAGGAAATCATCTGGTAGATATGGATGATTTGGATGTGAAGGGGGTTAATCCCTGGTCTGATGTTCTGAACAAGCAGCAGTTCCGCCAGCTTTTTGGATGTAAAAAACATCCCTTTACAGGAGTGGATTACATTGAATACTATCAGTCGCTGGTAGAAGATGCAGGAAAAGAATGTGAAATCATATTTTCCAATAATCCACTTACTATATTGGATTATACTAAGAGTGTTCTCGCCTGTGACATTCATACCAGAAAAAGAACCCAAAGAATTTTGAAAGCCAATGGGGCAGAAAAAGTATATGGCCTGGAAGATATATTGACATCACCTATTAACGGTAGCGGTTATAACGCAGAGTATGGCCTCCTGGGTGCTAATAAGGCAACTGAAAACGAAGTAAAGCTGTTTCCTCGTGATAATCAGGTATTGGTAGAGCGACTACAGGCTGTTTTCAAGGAGAAGACTGGTAAAACAATCGAGGTTATGGTGTACGGTGACGGAGCTTTTAAAGACCCTGTAGGTAAAATATGGGAGCTTGCAGACCCAGTGGTTTCCCCAGGTTATACAAAGGGCCTGGAAGGAACACCCAATGAAGTAAAGCTAAAATACCTGGCAGATAATGAATTTGGGCACTTGAAGGGCGAAGAGCAGAGAAAAGCCATAGCCAACTATATTGAGAACAAGGGCTCTGACTTAACAAGCAGCATGGCGTCCCAGGGTACCACCCCAAGGCAGCTAACCGACCTAATAGGATCCCTCTGTGATCTTACCTCGGGCAGTGGTGACAAAGGAACCCCTGTAGTGTATGTGCAAGGATATTTCGATAACTTTACCAAGTGAAGGTACTAACCTGAACTCCTGTCTGTCCCATTGAAGAATATAGACTCCAGTTGATGAAAACTTTGCACTCTCTCTGGAAAATTGGTAGCATAAAGATTGAAATCATGCACAGAATCAACACTTTGAACTATTCGTACCACTGTATCATTTATTTTGTTTTCTACGATTTGTGAGCTTTGCTGGGGGGTATATGGGCATAATACGATAAATTCGCCAATATCCAATTCGATTATCCGATCAGATTGTCGAAGGATACGCTTTAACACATTTAGTATCTCAAGATTTAATTCCATAGATTAATGAACTTTTCCCTATATTCTTGAGCCTTTTGCCTCGCTCTCTGTTGAATAATTTCTTTAATAGCCAATTCTTTAACCACCTTTTCTGCCTTTAATTCTTTAGAAGAGTTGTATATCAGAAACATAGCTGAACTCCCTCTTGTTATTAATCATTACAAATTAATATGTTAAAGGTAAAATTCTCGAAATATGTCCCTTCTTATCACTTATCGGAACTTTTTGGCTATTGTTTAGTTTTTTATCAAATTTTATTATTTTGAGACTCTATTAAATAAGCTAGTGTGATATCAGGCTATTTGCATAATTACATCCCCAAAAAAATACGTTTAATAATAAACGTATCTTCTCTGCTGATTTCTAGCTCTGAGCTCTACTCTTCTATTTAATAAATCATCTTATGTATGATTTCCGTGGCAATATCTGGGTGCATCTCTTCAAGAATAGCAGATGCTTTTTCTTTTTGCATGTTTTTTAATATAATTACCACCATATTCCGATCTTCCATATTCTCCAGTATAGAAGCGGCTTTAGATGGCTCCATTCTCTCATAAATGTTAACAACTTCCATTAATTGAAAACCCCTCTTCGGTAGCCAGGCTGCCTTATCAAATATTGTGACTTAGGCCCTTTAGCTTGGCGTCCCGCCGTTTACAACGGTTTGCCATTTCGGTAAAGTTAATAATTAGGTATAATAAATATAACAAAGTAACATAAAACGTATGTTTTTCCCATACTCTATTTAATAATATTTAGTAATTAGTCTAATGTCAAGTTAGTAGCATAAAAAGGAATATTGTATAATTTATTATTTTGGCTTTTAATAGTAACTAATGATCTAAGCTCACATCTAACACAGGATAATTCTTTGAATCCACATCATCAAAATGCCACCACTCGGTACGGATAGTTTTGAAACCACAGTTAACCATAACTTGAGTCATGTAGTCCATATTCTTCTTAGCTTCTGATGTAAGGTTTCCATAATCTCGAGCTGCCTTATCTGTGAAATCATCAAAGCCTGATGGCATTTCCAGCTCTTTGCCTTCTTCATCCAGCAATGTTACATCAACTGCTGCTCCTCTGTTGTGATTAGAACCTCTATCAGGATCTGCCACATACCCTGGCAAAGGCGAATGCTGCCACATTATCCTTTGAACAGACAAAGGACGATAGGCATCCCAGATTTTAAGAGTATATCCATCGTCTTTGAATATTTCACAGGCTCGAATCAGCTTAATTGCTGTTTCCCTCCTAAGTAAAGCTCTGCTGTTATCGGGATAAGCCTGGTAGTTCATAAAATTGTCTTTCGTAGCATAACGAAGATCAACTACAATATCAGAATCCAATGATAGAATATCAACTAGATTGCTCTCTACCATAGTTCGATAAGCAATTTCCCTTTGTAGAGTCTCTTGCCGCAATTCCTCTATGGAGGCTTCCAAGGTTTTTATTTCTAACGCCATTTGTTTATTTTTTTCCTTAGCCTGATCCCATCTCGACTGTAAATCATCAATCTCCATAAATGCCGCTTTGTTTTCAGCCCTTAATTGATCGATTAGTTGCTTATTCGCAATATCTCCAGTTGGACTTGTTGGTTGAACTTCCCTTACATAGTAAACAACAAATATGGATGAGACTAACAATAGAAGAGCTAGTAATATGACCCTTATCTTTTTCATATGAATCCTCCCAAGAATTACATGTTTACATCAAATGACTTCTTCCATATTCTTGCTCATACTTGAAATTTCATACTAAATTATTGCAGTTTATAATATAATGCATAAGCTAATGCTTTCCAAGTAATATTTTCCATTAAGAAAAATGATTGACATTGCCTGTTTTGGTTTATATATATTATTGGGCTTTTACATATCCACATTAGATCTAACAGAGAGGTGTTCTCAAAATGGATGTAGTTTTTGATTATGAAGACATACAACTAATACCAAATAAATGTATTGTAAAGAGTAGAAGCGAATGCGATACTTCAGTGGAGTTTGGTAAACGAAAGTTCCGTCTACCAGTAGTACCCGCTAATATGCAAACCATCATTGATGAAAAGATCGCTACTTTTCTTGCTGAAGAAGGTTATTTCTATATAATGCATCGCTTCGAACCTGAAAAACGCTTGGATTTTATTCGGGACATGCATTCAAAAGGGTTGTTCGCTTCCATAAGTGTGGGCATTAAGGAAGATGAATATGCCTTCGTTGATGAACTGGTTCAAAACAAGCTAAACCCTGAATACATGACCATCGATGTTGCCCATGGCCATTCCGACTCCGTTATGGATATGATTCGCTATATCAAAAAACAACTTCCTGAAAGCTTCTTAATAGCGGGTAATGTAGGCACACCAGCTGCAGTTCGAGACTTGGAAAATGCAGGTGCTGACGCCACAAAGGTTGGAATTGGTCCAGGAAAGGTATGTATTACTAAAACCAAAACTGGGTTTGGTACAGGTGGATGGCAGTTGGCCGCCCTACGCTGGTGCTCCAAAGCAGCAAGCAAACCAATTATTGCCGATGGAGGAATACGGACCCACGGCGATATTTCCAAATCCGTTCGTTTCGGCGCATCTATGGTTATGATAGGTTCGCTATTCGCTGGCCATGAAGAATCTCCTGGAATGAGCTTCGAAAAGGATGGTAAGATTTATAAGGAGTACTTCGGATCCGCCTCCGAATTCCAAAAAGGTGAAAGAAAAAACATAGAAGGCAAGAGGATGTATGTTGAGCATAAGGGTTCTCTAAAGGATACTTTAGTTGAAATCGAGCAAGACTTACAGTCATCTATTTCCTACGCAGGTGGAAACAGGTTGGAAGCCATACGCACAGTAGACTATGTTGTAGTTAAAAACTCTATCTTCAATGGAGATAACATATTTATGGGTAATGGTAATTAGTGTGATACTACACAAGCGGCGTACCAACTTTCGAAGTGGTACGCCGTTCGTAATAATAAACTTACAATTTACTCACCTTTAACGCTCTCAAGGAGTTCAAGACAGCAATTACCGTTACGCCTACATCCGCAAATATTGCAGCCCATAATGTGGTAATACCCCATGCACTTAGTATCAGTACAGCTACTTTCACAGCAATAGCTAGATAAATGTTTTGCCAGGCTATGCCCAAAGTTTTCTTTGCAATTCGAATAGCTGTTACTATTTTAGAAGGCTCATCAGTCATAATTACCACATCGGCAGCTTCTATAGCGGCATCTGAACCTAATCCACCCATAGCGATTCCAACGTCTGCCCTTGCTAAAACAGGCGCATCATTGATTCCATCACCTACATAAGCAAGTTTCGTTTTTAATGAAGATTGGGATAGTAGTTCCTCCAACTTTCCTACCTTATCTTCTGGCAACAAGCCAGCATAGTATTGATCCAACCCTAATTCCTCTGAAACCTTACGTGCTGTCGCTTCATTATCTCCCGTCAACATAATAGTCTGCTCTATACCAGCCTTTTTCAGTTCCTTAATTGCCTTCGTAGAGTCATCCTTAATCTCGTCTGCGATTTCAATAGATCCTGCATACTCGCCGTTAACAGCAACGTAAACTATGGTACCAATCCATTTTCCTGAAGGATATGAAATGGAATTCAAATCCATTAATTTATTGTTTCCTGCTAAAATTTCCTTACCATCCACTACTGCCCGGACCCCGTGACCAGTGATTTCTTCCATATCAGTGATTCTGGAAGGATCTATTTCCTTACCATAAGCCTGCCTCAAAGACAATGATATGGGATGATTGGAAAAATGTTCAGCCAAAGCCGCTAACTCCAGGAGGTCATCCTTTGTCAATTTTTGAGAACCGTCCCCAGCCTGAGATGGTTGAATTTTCTGTACACGGAATACACCTTTGGTTAAAGTACCTGTTTTATCAAATACAATACGATCTGTCTGAGCTAAAATTTCCAGGTAGTTACCACCCTTAACTAAAACTCCCCTGGAAGATGCTCCGCCGATTCCCCCAAAGAAGCTTAGAGGTACAGAAATAACCAAAGCACAAGGACATGATACTACTAGGAAGGACAAAGAACGATAGAACCAATCCGAAAAAGTTGCCCCTTCTAAAAATAAAGGAGGCAAAACAGCAAGAAGTACGGCAACCACAACCACTGCTGGGGTATAGTATCGGGCAAATCTAGTGATAAATCGCTCCGAGGATGACTTTTTACTAGATGCATTCTCTACCAGATCCAAAATTCGGCTTACGGTAGACTCCCCAAATTCCTTAGTTACCTCTACAGTTAACACACCGTTTAAGTTAATACACCCACTTAATAACTCACTTCCTGCTTCAACCTCTCTAGGAACAGACTCACCTGTTAGGGCTGATGTGTCTAGAAATGATTGACCTTCCAAAACTATTCCATCTAGAGGAACTCTCTCTCCTGCCTTAATCACAATGATATCCCCAGGCATAACGTCATCGGGATCCCTTGAAATGAGCTCATTGCCTATTTTCACGTTGGCAAACTCTGGACGGATATCCATCAATTCTGTAATTGACCTTCTGGATTTATCCACAGCATAATCCTGAAATAATTCTCCAATTTGATAAAAGAGCATTACCGCTACCCCTTCTGGATATTCCTTAATTATAAATGCCCCGATGGTTGCAATACTCATTAGAAAATTTTCATCAAACACATTACCCCTGACAATGTTACGGATTGCTCTCCAAATTACATCCCAGCCGACGATTGCATAACTGATTAGAAATAATGAAAGGTATATCAACTTTTGCTCGGGACCAATCAATGCTGCCACAATCCAAATTAGAGCAGAAAGTATTATTCTTATAAGTCTAGTTCTCATAGTCTCACCTCAAAATCAAGTTCCATTTATGTCAGGCCTTTTTCAAAACCACGTCTGGTTCAAACCTCTTAACGATTTTCTCAGCTTCCTGAATTATGGAAGGCATTTTATCATCATCACCTTCAATAATCATCTTTGTAGTCATGAAGTTAACAGTTGCCTCCTTAACTCCCTCCAGTTTATTTATAGCAGCCTCCATCTTTGCTGCACAATTTGCACATCCTAAACCCTGTAGTCTAAATCTTTTAGTCATTGTTTTCTCTCCCCCAATATTGTTAATATCTCTTTACTCATCTTACATTCATCGTATTTACATGAATGTTTGAGCAATCATTCATGTGTATTTCCAAAAAATATAGATAATTAATCTAGTAAGCATCTATTTCTCAAGAATGTGTATCATGCCTTGAGCAATAATCTGTTGAACATGCTCATCATCCAGAGAATAATAAACCACCTTACCATCCCGTCTGCTTTTAACCAGGGCTGCCTGCCTTAGCACCCTCAGCTGATGCGAAATAGCAGATTGAGTCATATTTAATAGATTGGCAATGTCACATACGCACATTTCAGATTCTTCCAATGCCCATAAGATCCTGATTCTTGTAGAATCTCCAAATACTTTGAACAACTCTGCCAAGTCATACAGTGTTTCCTCTTCGGGCATTATTTCTCGTACTCGGTTGACAACATCCTGATGGATAACATCACAATCACACCTGTCAATAGTAACAGCATTATCAGCCATGTTTCACCTCTCTATCACTAATATCCGCAACATCCGATCTCATCATGAGCATTTGTGAAGGATCTTAGCCGTACAGATTCCTAGCAAACTCGGAATGGCAGATTTAATTTTTACAAAATTACAGCATATTAATATTATTCACCCGAACACATGAACCGTCACTCATATGTCCTATTAATATATTATGATATAAACACAAAAGTGTCAATAGGATTTTAACCTAA
>CAYFSR010000019.1:0-7429 GCA_964345785.1 uncultured Eubacteriales bacterium
TGTGCCAGCTCATATAGATCTTCGTTGAAATTCTTAGGCATAGCCAAGGCTTCTGTAATATCATCATCTATAATTTTATTCCCTTTTATTATAACAACACGATTCCCTATATTCTTTTCAAGCAATCCTACTGCATGGTAGCCCATTCTGCTGGCAAGGACGATATCTGCTGCCGAAGGATTTCCACCTCTCTGAATATATCCAAGAACCGTTGCCCTGGTTTCCATACCGGTCTTTTCTTCTATTTCCTTTTCTAATTCCATAGCCTTTCCAGCTCCTTCTGCCACGATAATAATGCTGGAAGTTTTGCCACGGTGCCTTCCTTCGATAATGCGCTTACAAAGCTTATCAATATCCAAAGGCTTTTCCGGTATGAGTATGCCTTCTGCACCACCAGCCATACCAGTATGAATGGCAATGTTTCCTGAATAGCGACCCATAACCTCAATAATATTTGTGCGCTCATGAGAAGAAACAGTATCCCTTATCTTGTTTATAGCCTCCAGCACAGTATTCACAGCAGTATCAAAGCCTATTGTCTGCTCTGTGCAGGCAATATCATTATCTATTGTACCTGGAATACCAACAGTTGGAAAACCTCTCTTGCTTAAGTCCAAAGCGCCGCGGAAAGAGCCGTCGCCACCTATAACAACCAAACCTTCAATGCCAAAGACCTTAAGTACATTTATGGCTTTTTTCATACCATCTTCGGTTTTGAAATCATCGGACCTTGCAGTATTTAGTATTGTGCCACCTTTATGAAGAATTTCACCAACGGACTTTACATCCATTTCGAATATTTCTCCATTTATGAGCCCACGAAAACCCCTGCGAATGCCGTATACATTCATGCCCTTGTAAATAGCTGTTCGAACCACTGCCCGAATAGCCGCATTCATTCCTGGTGCATCGCCACCACTGGTTAATACTCCAATTTTTCTCATGTTAGTTCTCTCCCCTTGTCTGTCAGCATCATTATAAGAGCTTATTTTCCTTTTTATATTTATTACCCTACTTGACTAGCTGTAAGTAGTAATAATTTTTGCAAGCTAATAGCCATTTTCCATAAGCATGGCATGGACTTCCTCTGCCTCGGATTCTGGAACCAGAATTTCGTAGTAATTATCTTGAATCGATACATTACGATAGACAGGCTTGAGTTTAATCCAAAACCCTTCCCTGGAAAGTAAATTGTTTATGCTATCTGCTATGTCCTTTGACCGGGCCATATAGACAACTTTCCACATGAATTGTATAGCCTCCTTATATTAATTCACACCATCACTCTATACCAACCCTACACCATTTTAACACATTTTTCTCCTAATAAACTGCTTAATTCGTGCAACAATCCGGAATCCCGTCTAATCCATAAATCCGGTTGATAGCGAAAGGTTTTTTTCATTGATTCAACATATAAATACACAGGTATGTTTCCCTTATATTTACTTAATACCTGATTAATGTCTCTTTGGATATTAGCGCTTTGGTCGTTAGAAATCATTAAGTATAACTTGCCTGGCTTCTCATTCACCAGGGCCTCTACTTCATTGGCAATCAACTTTGGTTCTTCCTCTTCTCGAACACTAATACGCCCTTTTATGACTAATGCTCCGTCTTCTTCAAGTAGCGAAGAATATTTTGACAACACCTGAGGAAATACAATTACTTCAATGATACCGTAGAGATCCTCCAATGTTACAAAAGCCATAGCATTATTTTTTTTCGTATACTTTATCTTTTTATCTAACACCAACCCGCCTATTGTTACAATGGAACCATCTTTAAGAACACTAGATACACTATCTGTCAGGTCTTTATTTTCCTCAATGTTATGAATCTCCATAATGTCCATTGTTGTGGAATACCCCTCCAGAGCGTCCTTGTACTCATCTAAGGGATGACCACTAATATAGACTCCTGTCATCTCTTTTTCCATGGTCAAAAGCATTTTCATTGGAAATTCCTCTAAGTCCGGCAGTTTATCCCTCTGATAGTTACCAGGTTCAGAAGCCGTAATTTCACCAAACAGAGAAACCTGTCCGGCTATATTCCGCTTTCTCTCCTGCATAACAGAATCCAGGGTCATTTCATATATGGCAATCAACTGAGAACGATATGCGCCAAGGGAGTCAAATGCTCCACAGCGGATTAAGCTTTCTACCAATCTCTTATTTATACCTACATCATCGGTCTTTTGACAAAAATCTATAAAACTTACAAAGGGTCCCTTTTCGTTTCGTGCCTTTATTATGGCTTCAATGGCTGGAGCTCCTATATTTTTTACTGCTGCAAGCCCGAATCGAATAGTATTATCTGAAACTGTAAACTTAGCCTGGCTTTCATTTACATCCGGTGGCAGTACCTTTATGTTATGCTTTCTACAATACTGAATATATCCAGCTACCTTACCGCTATTTCCCATAACGCTGGTTATTAAAGCAGCCATAAACTGAACAGGATAATAATATTTAAGCCATGCTGTTTGATATGCTACTAAAGCATAGGCAGCAGCATGGGACTTATTAAAAGCATACTTGGCAAACTCCATCATTTCATCAAAAATCTCATTGGCCTTCTCCACACTAACGCCATTTCGATGAGCTCCTGGAACTACAATATTCCCATTTTCGTCTTGAGTTCCATATACGAAATACTTTCGCTCCTGCTCCATAACATCAGTTTTCTTCTTAGACATAGCTCGGCGAACCAAATCCGCACGACCCAGTGAATACCCACCAAGGCCTTGAACTATTTGCATAACCTGTTCCTGGTAGACCATACATCCATAGGTTACCTCAAGATAAGGAGCCAACTTTTCATCCGTATATTCGATGGCCTCCGGGTGATTTTTATTAGCCAGATATCGAGGAATTTGATCCATTGGTCCCGGGCGGTAAAGGGAAATACCTGCAATAACATCCTCAAATCTTGAAGGCTTCAGCTCCTTCATAAATTGGGTCATTCCTGCACTTTCAAGCTGGAATACACCGTTTGTATCCCCTTGACTTAACATATCGTAGACCTTGGAGTCATCAAGAGGAATGGCATATATGTCAATTTCCTTTCCCTCAGTCTCTTCAATCATAGCTAAAGCATCCCTAATAACGGTTAAGGTCCGCAAACCAAGAAAATCCATTTTTAGAAGCCCAAGTTGCTCAAGAATCCCCATTGGAAACTGTGTAGTAATGCAGTCTTCATTTTTTTGTAAGGGAACATATTCGGTGATTGGTAATTTTGAAATTACCACCCCAGCAGCATGGGTGGAAGCATGACGGGGTAATCCTTCCAGACTTTTGGACATATTAATTAAAGTATGAGCAGAAGGGTCTTCCTCATATAACATTCTCAACTCCGGATTTCTATCCAGGGCTTTTTCTATAGTCATGCCAATTTCCATAGGCACCATTTTTGCTATGCGGTCTACTTCTCCATATGGTCGATTCAGAGCTCGACCTACGTCACGTAATGCAGCCCTAGCTGCCATGGTACCAAAGGTAATAATTTGAGCAACCCGATCATCGCCATATTTTTCAATTACATAATCGATAACCTCCTGCCGTCGTTCGAAACAGAAGTCGATATCAATATCCGGCATGCTAATTCGCTCTGGATTTAAGAATCTTTCAAAAAGTAGACCATATTTTAAAGGGTCTACTTGAGTTATGTTCAAGGTGTATGCCACCAGACTGCCAGCTGCACTTCCTCTGCCTGGCCCCACCATAATGTCATTATCTCTGGCGTACTTGATAAAATCCCATACAATTAGGAAATAATCCACATACCCCATTTGGGATATGGTATGTAGTTCAAAATCCAAGCGCTCCTGGATTTCGTTAGTTATTTCAGGATAGCGCAGTCTAAGTCCTTCCTGGCATAGCTCTCTTAGATAGACATTCGCAGGCATACTGTTAGGAACATCATACTCTGGAAGGTGAAGAGTGTTAAAGTCAAACTCTACATTACAACGGTCGCATATTTTTTTGGTATTAAGCAAAGCCTCTGGATAGCTATAAAATAAAAGTTCCATTTCCTCTCCAGACTTCAGATAAAACTCTGCAGTTTCAAAGCGGAGTCTGTCTTCATCCTCTACGGTTTTCCCAGTCTGTATACATAACAAAATTTCGTGGGCTTCTGCATCTTCCTGATTGACATAATGAACATCATTGGTAGCAACCAAGGGAATACCTGTCTCTTGGCTTATATTAACTAAAGCTTCATTAATCTCTTTTTGTCCCGGAAGTCCATGATTTTGCAACTCTAGATAAAAATTGCCTTGACCAAACAAAGCATTCCAATCCTTAGCTACCTTCAGGGCGTCCTTATACCGTTTTTGCTCTAGCAGCTGTGGAATCTCTCCACCAAGACAAGCACTTAATCCAATAAGCCCTTCTGAGTGAGCAGCTAGTGTTTCCTTGTCTATTCGTGGCTTGTAATAAAAACCTTCTGTATAGCCTAACGAGGATAAAGCTGTTAAATTCTGATAGCCCTTCTGGTTCTCGGCTAGGAGAACTAAATGAGCTTGGTTACTGTCCAACCGTGCTTCTTTATCCTGCATTCTCCTTGGTGATATGTATACCTCACAGCCAATAACCGGTTTTAGTCCCCGGGCTTTGGCTTCTTTATAAAAATCTACCACTCCATACATCACGCCATGGTCTGTGATGGCAAGACCTGGCATACCCAGCTCAACGCATCTGTCCAGCAAATCTCGGATTCGGCCGGCACCATCAAGCAGGCTGTATTCAGTATGGCAGTGTAAGTGGACAAAATCCTTCATGACTGGTTTCCTCTCCCAAAGTAACTACTTTCTCATAGCCTTAGCTGCTAACATGGCTTTGGCTATAAGAGCTTTTTCCCGGTAAACGCTAACTTCCACCTTATTATACATTCTGCCTTCCTCTATGGGTTCAACATCGATTTCGAGCAAATCGCCCAGTTCCACAGGACCAACAAAGTATATAGTAAAGGTATCTACTACAACATCAGTCTGACGCAAATTCATCAAAGAAACTATAGCTACTGTGGACATTAACATGGTTAGGGAGCTCCAGCTGGCAGTGCCCATATGACTGGTTAAAATAGGCGTTACCTTACCTGTAAAACGCATACGGTTGTCTATACGCTTGCTGCCGAAATTAGACAGCACTACATCCTCAAGGGTTTCCCCCATTTGTGGCTGGCTTTTCATATATTGAATGGCTTTAATAACATCCTGACGACTAATGACACCTACTAGTTTATCTTCTTCAACTACAGGTAACAACTCGATGCCTTCCCAAATCATAACATGAGCGGCATAGGCTATAGTGGTTTTCCCTACTACCGTAACTGGGTTGCTAGTCATATATTGGCTAATTGTTCCATTGGAAGTGTGATGAATATCCTTAGGTGTAAGCACCCCTACAACATTTTTATTTTGATCGAGGACAGGGAAGCGACTATGGCCGGATTCCTGAAACATTGTTCTCCACTTCTCAACTGAATCATTTTCGTTAAGATATCTAGGCTCTTTTATCATAATATCTTCGACTAATAAAACTTCCTTTTTGATTAAACGATCGGATATAGCCTGATTAATCATGGTAGCTGTTGTAAAGGTATCGTATGAGGAGGAAATGACAGGCAGGCTTTTTTTGTCAGCCAGCTGACGGATTTCGTCACTGCAGCTAAAGCCACCGGTAATCAAAACTGCACAATTATGCTCTAAAGCCAGTAAAAATGCTTCCTCTCGATTTCCAACTATGAGTAAGCTATCAGAGGATAGATATTTTTCCATGGCGTCTGGTGTCATAGCACCGATAACGAACCTGGACAAGGTTTTATTCAAACCCTTCCTTCCACCTAATACGGATCCATCAACCATGGTAGCCACCTCAGCATAGGTCAAACGCTCTATGCCTCGCTTTTCATCCTTTTCGATTCGTATGGTGCCCATACGGGGAAAGGTTTTTACATACTCTCGATTTTCTGCCTCTTTGATAGCCCTGTAGGCAGTACCCTGGCTAACCCCCAGCTCTCGGGCAATTTGCCGTACTGAGATAGCTGCTCCTGGCTCTAGGCCCATAATATATTGAATAATAAGATCGTGTTTTGTTGCCATGTTTCAATTCCTTCTTCTGTTCATTTCTTCTTATTATCATTTTAGCATGACATAGATAGACATGGCAAGGAATCCGAATTAATATGCTATTTGATTGCAACTATGTTTAAATAGAGATGCTTAAAAATCACTCTAAGTATTAATACACTGGGAACCGCAAAAAGCATCCCTGCTATAATAAAAAGGCACACATGGTATTGTGTACCTTCATACTGCTATTATATTCTATATGTTCTGCATAGATTCCTCGTTGCACTCGGAATGACATGTTCGGATATTTACTCTGAATCCCCAGATCTGTTAAGCGTTTGCTTCTTCTTTGACTGGATGTTTCGCCCTGTAATCCTCGATTGCTTTTTTGACTGCATCCTCAGCTAGTACGGAGCAGTGCATCTTAACTGGTGGCAGACCGTCTAAAGCATCTGTTACGCTTTTATTGGTAACTTTCAATGCTTCATCTATGGTTTTACCTTTAATTAATTCTGTAGACATACTGCTTGTTGCAATAGCAGCGCCACAGCCAAAGGTTTTGAATTTAACATCTACAATGATATCATTTTCTACCTTTAGAAAGACCTTCATGATATCTCCGCACCTTGCGTTACCTACTTCGCCTACTCCATCTGGGTTATCGATCTCCCCAACATTTCTCGGGTTAACGAAATGGTCCATAACTTTTTCACTATACATAGGTTTTACCCCCTTCTTGTTGATTGAATAACGGAGACATTTCCCTCAACCTTTGTACTACCTGAGGAAGTACCTCCAGTACATAATCCACTTCTTCTTCTGTATTTTGGTCGCCTAATGTAAGCCTTAGGGAACCATGAGCTATTTCATGAGACAAACCTATACCCAGCAATACATGAGAAGGATCCAAGGAACCTGAGGTGCACGCTGAACCACTGGAGCCTGCAATGCCCTTGATATCCAAGCTTAGAAGTAAGGCTTCTCCCTCGATAAACTCAAAGCTAAAATTAACATTGCCCGGAAGTCTCTTCGTGGGATGCCCATTTAACCTTGTATTAGCTACAGAGGGGATTATTCCTTCAATGAGACGGTCCCGAAGCGACTGAATTCGTGCATTTCGTTCAGACATATTTGTAGCAGCTAGCTCTATGGCCTTACCCATACCTACTATCCCAGGAAGGTTTTCTGTACCACCCCTTCGATTTCGTTCCTGAGCTCCACCATGAATCATCTGCTGTGTCTTAACGCCCTTGCGCATATAAAGAGCTCCTACCCCTTTAGGGCCATAAAATTTATGAGCTGAAAGAGATAATAAGTCAACATTCATTTCCTTGACATCTACAGGTATACTGCCTA
>CAYFSR010000019.1:7491-22811 GCA_964345785.1 uncultured Eubacteriales bacterium
GTACTGCATCGGTGTGGAACAAAACATTGTTCTCTCGAGCAATGGTACCTATCTCCTTGATTGGCTGTATTGTACCAATTTCATTGTTTGCTGTCATAATTGTAATCAATATAGTTTTATCGCTTATGGCTTCCCTAACCAGTTCCGGGTCTACCAGACCATATTTATCTACTGGAAGATAAGTAACTAAAAAGCCTTCTCGTTCAAGTTGATTACATGTGTGCATAACCGCGTGGTGCTCTATGGAAGAAGTTATGATATGATTTCCTTTTTTCTTATTGGCTAGGGCAACACCTTTGATTGCCCAGTTATCCGACTCGGTACCACTGCCGGTGAAATACATGTCATTTGAATCACCATTTATGGCCTTGGCTACTCTGTCTCTTGCTAAATCCAACGCCTTTCTAGCTTCTCTGCCATAGCTGTGAACGCTGGAAGGATTCCCATACTTTTCAGTAAAATAAGGCAATATTTCTTCCAGTACTTCAGGCTTTGTGTATGTTGTAGCTGCATGATCCAAATATATTCTTTGCTCCATTTAATTAACGCTTCCTTTCGAGTCAGATTCCTTTATATATAATACATACTTTCGTCGCTAGCTTGGCTATTGTAATCGTCTACCATGTCTTGTAGTGTAATAGAATCTATGACATTGTCGACGCTTATGCGAATCTTTTCCCAGATAGACCTTGTAACGCAACAACTTGCATTCTCACACTCAACGTTATTATCTTCTGCTACACAGTCTGCGGGAGCCATTGACCCTTCCAGGGTTCTGATTACACTACCAACAGTAATTTCTTTAGGAGAATAAGCTAGCATGTATCCTCCCTGTGCCCCTCTTACACTCTCTACCAAGCCTGCTTTTCGCAGAATTGCAATAAGTTGTTCCAGATAGGCTTCTGAGATTTCCTGCCGTTCTGCTATGGTTTTTAATGGCAAGGGTGAATCGCCACCATGCAAAGCTAGATCAAACATAGCTTTCACACCATATCGACCCTTTGTAGATAATTTCATTAACATATTCACCCCTTATACCCAAGTAAATCACTAGGATTTCTCCTCCATCATGTTAGCATACCCTAGTAACCTTGTCAAGATTAAAAAACAACAATTAGAAGGTGATTTTAGCGTAATTTATCCCGTTCTTCAAGATCTCCTTTTAGCTGAGCTATTCGTTGTCTTATTTTCGCCTCATGGCCGGAATTCATAGGTAGATAATACTTTTTATCTCTAAATTCATCTGGCAGGTACTGTTGCTCAGCATTACCCATAGGATAATCATGAGAGTATTTGTAACCCTTCCCATGCCCCAATTCTTTTGCACCTTTATAATGTGCATCTCTAAGATGTATGGGGACTTGTCCCGATCGTTCCTTTCGAACGTCATCCAATGCCATGTCGATTCCTACACAGCATGCATTGGATTTGGGCGAGCATGCCACCATTAGAGCTGCTTCAGCTAATATTATGCGGCTTTCCGGCCAACCAATTCGTTCTACAGCCTGAGAGGCAGCCACTGCTACTTGTAATGCTGCGGGATTAGCCAAGCCTACATCCTCTGCTGCACAAATCATTATCCTTCGAGCAATAAATTCCGGTTTTTCACCAGATTCAATCATACGGGCAAGCCAGTAAAGGACTGCATCAGGCTCAGTATAGTTCCGCATGCTTTTAATAAAAGCACTTATAATATCGTAATGGTTATCACCATCTTTATCATACTTCAATGTCTTTTGCTGTATGCATTCCATGGCCGTTTCCAAATCGATGACAATGGTCCCCTCATCATTGGGGTCCGTCGTCAGATAAGCCAGCTCCAGTGCATTTAGCGCCACTCTCGCATCACCATCGCTAAGCATTGCGATATGATTGGCTGCATCCTGTTCCAGTTTAATAGGATAGTTTCCGAAACCTTTTTCTTTATCCTTTAACGTACGCTCCAGCAAGCCTAGAATATCTGAATCCTCAAGGGGCTCAAATCGAAAAATCGTTGACCGGGATAAAAGTGCTTTGTTTACCTCGAAATATGGATTCTCAGTGGTTGCACCGATAAGGATTATGCTTCCATTTTCTACATAAGGTAATAAAACATCCTGTTGTCCCTTATTCAATCTATGAATTTCGTCAAAGAAGAGAATAATCTTTCCTTTGGGATTCAATAAAAGGTTTTGCGCCTCTGATGCTACCTCTCTGATCTCTTTTACACCGGCTGAAACTGCATTTAATTGAACAAAGCGATAATGGGTTTCTAAAGAGATAATTCTAGCAAGGGTGGTTTTACCGGTGCCAGGTGGTCCATAAAAAACAACCGATGATAATCGGTCACCTTTAATGGCCCGGTACAACAGTCGGTTGCGTCCGATAATGTGCTCTTGTCCCACAAATTCATCCAAGGTTTCTGGCCGCATTCTGGCAGCTAGCGGCATTTGCTGTTCCATATCTTATCTCTCCTCCAAACACGGTAAAAAGAGGCCTGTTGGCCTCCTTTATCTTACCACATTTTCCGGGTACAATGGATATTTTGTGCACAAGTCATCCACGATGGATAATACCTCTTCTTGATTTTTATCAGGATCTTCAATTGCCAGACGAATGGCCTTGGCAATGCTTTTCATATCATCTTCCTTCATTCCTCTAGAGGTTACGGCTGGCGTTCCCAAGCGTATTCCACTGGTAACAAAGGGACTTTTAGGATCATTAGGTATGGTATTCTTGTTTACAGTAATACGGACCTTATCCAAATTCTTTTCAGCATCCTTGCCGGTGGTTTCTTGTTTTCGCAGATCAACCAGCATCAGGTGGTTGTCAGTGCCTCCAGAAACTATGTCAAAACCTTCCTCTATAAGAGCCTCTGCTAATGCAGTTGCATTCTTAACGATCTGTTTCTGATATTGTTTAAAAGATGGTTCCAGTGCTTCCTTAAAGCTAACTGCCTTTGCTGCAATAACGTGCATTAAGGGGCCTCCCTGAGTACCTGGGAAGATTGCCTTATCTACTGCCTTGGCATATTCCTTTTTACATAGAATCAGGCCGCCCCTTGGACCTCTTAAGGTTTTGTGAGTGGTGGTAGTTACAAAATCGGCATAAGGAACTGGGTTTGGATGAAGACCAGCAGCTACTAAACCAGCAATATGTGCCATGTCTACCATTAACAAAGCACCTATTTCATCAGCTACTTCCCGAAACTTTTTAAAATCTATGGATCGAGAATAAGCGCTAGCACCAGCTACAATCATCTTTGGTTTGTGCTCTCTTGCAATCTGTGCAAGCTTATCATAGTCAATATAACCTGTTTCCTCATCAACACCGTAAGGTACTATATTAAAATAGGTTCCAGAAATATTCACTGGGCTTCCGTGGGTTAGGTGACCACCATGTGCAAGATTCATACCAAGAATGGTATCACCTGGCTTTAGCATGGCAAAATATACGGCTGTGTTGGCATTAGCACCGGAATGGGGTTGAACATTTGCATGGTCGGCACCAAAGATTTCTTTGGCTCGATCTATAGCCAGCTGCTCCACTAAGTCAACATACTCACAGCCGCCATAGTAGCGTTTCCCTGGATAGCCTTCCGCATATTTATTAGTTAGATGTGATCCCATAGCTGCCATTACAGCAGGGCTGACAAAATTTTCTGAAGCAATCAACTCCAAATGGTCTCTTTGACGATTGAGCTCCTGCTCCATGGCTGACGCCGTTTCCGGGTCTACCTTTGCAATTTCCTTAAAATCAATCATAGCTAGCTCCTTTGCGTTATAAATTTTTATAATATTTAAAAGGTTTACCTTTTATTTCGTTTGTTGCAAATGCATATATATTACGTTATTATACAGATTCCTTATGGGATAATCAAGAAATATAAAAAAAGATTATACAAGTTTTCTGGATGAAGCCTTCAAGAACATGCTCCATAGACACTTATGAGAATGACGCTGTATGAGCGCTGTGACGAACATGCTCCAACAATGGGACATCAACAAGCGAATACTTTGAAGGCTGAAGGAAGAAAAGCTTGGACAAACACTTGAAAATTGAGAACTGTCCCCCTAACCTCATGTTTGAACCTAGTGAGTTCGGAAGGTGTAGGATTTTCTATAGTAACCCATGGCTGTGTATAATAACAAACGCCGGTTGGGAAACCGACGCTTGTACTCTTTTAGTAGTAATTATGCATTTTGAAGTAATTTTACCAATTCAGCCTTTGGTCTAGCACCAACCAGCTGATTAACCACTTCGCCGTCCTTGAACAGAAGAAGAGTAGGGATACTTTGAACTTGAAAGCGTATGGATAGGTCTCTGTTTTCATCTACATTAACCTTGGCTATTTTTGCCTTGCCATCAAACTCATCAGCTAATTGATCGATAATTGGTGCAATCATCTTACAGGGGCCGCACCACGCTGCCCAGAAATCTACCAAAACAGGCAGAGTGGAATTCTCCACCTCTTCTTCAAAATTATCCAATGTTAGGTTTACTACCTTATCACTTGCCATCTTCATTTTCTCCTTTCTTATCTACCTTAATAATTTGTGTAACCTGTGGTGCAAATTTATGCCCTTTTCGAAACTGAGGTTCCATAACTCGAATTGCGAAAAAGGATAAAAAAGTAAACAATAAGCCCAGTAAGGAAGCGCTTAGCTCTTGGTTAAAGCCATATCTGTCTCCCAAAATATATCCTGCAACAACTCCTAAAATTAATGCCAGTAAGGGGACAACGTAGGCAATTGCCGATGCTTTTAAAACTTGTCCAGAAGCCAGCTCAAGCTCTACTTGATCGCCTACTTCACCATTAAGCGGGTTGGCAACTGTTAATATCATGTCATCAGGATTAGTGCCTTTAGCACAAGCACAACAATCACCACATGCAGAGCTTCTTTTCACCTTTACAACTGCATTACTATTTTTTATTTCAATGATTTCTCCGAATTCATTCATATTTGTCCTCTCCCATACTTTGGGTATTATCCCTTCCAGGATATAAGGTCCTTTACCACTTCACCGCCTATTATTAGTCCGGCTGCTGACGGAACAAAGGAGACACTTCCTGGAACGGATCGACCTTTTTTATTACCCCTCGTGTCGGAATTGTCGCTTTCTTTCGCCAGATCCAAATCGGTAACCTGAGGTGTTATTGGCAGCTCTGTTGAATAAACAACTTTTAATGCTCCAATTCCTCTCTTCCGCAACTCTTTCCTCATTACCTTCGCCAGGGGATCCACTGAAGTACTGTATATGTCAGCTACTTCAAACTTGGTTGGATCCATTTTGTTTCCAGCACCCATGCTGGATATGATTGGTATGCCCAACTCCTGACAACGTACCACAAGATGTATTTTTGCAGAGACGGTATCTATAGCATCTATTACATAATCATAGTCCTTTTGCAGCAGTTCCTGGCTGGATTCTGCTGTATAAAACCTTTGGTAGATGGTTACCTCTGCATGGGGAGTGATGCTTAGGATTCTCTCCTTCATCATCTCTACCTTTGGCTTGCCAATAGTGCTTTGAGTGGCATGCAACTGACGGTTAAGGTTACTTAGACAGATGACATCATCATCTATTAGGACGAAAGAACCTAATCCAGCTCTTGTAAGAGCTTCTCCGGCAAAGGTTCCTACCCCGCCTATACCGAAAACTGCAACCTTGCTATTTCTTAACTTTTGCAGTGCCTCTGCACCAATGAGCATTTCCATCCTGGAAAATTCATGTAACATCAATTAACACCCTGGCCCTTATCTTTATATTTAACCTGCCCTGTAGTTTACAAACAATCTTTTCTATATCTTACTCTTTTACGCTTTTATCAGCCAAACAAATATGAAGCTCTTCCAACTGACTGGAATCTACGCTGGATGGTGCTTCTGTCATTAAATCCGAAGCATTTTGAACTTTAGGGAAAGCAATAACATCCCTAATGGAATCAGCATTGGCAAGCAGCATAATCAATCTATCAAGTCCATAGGCAATGCCTCCATGTGGTGGTGTGCCATACTTGAAGGCCTCTAATAAAAAGCCAAACCGCTCCCAGGCTTGTTCCTGAGTAAAGCCCAATACCTTAAACATGGTTTCCTGAAGCTCGGTGCTATGAATACGAATGCTTCCCCCACCTAGTTCTACACCATTTAGAATTATATCATAAGCCTTTGCCCGAACCTTTTCAGGTCGACTTTCCAATAAGGGAATGTCTTCTTCCATTGGACAGGTGAAAGGATGATGCTTTGCTGCAAAGCGCTGCTCTTCTTCATCGTACTCAAATAGTGGAAATTCAGTAACCCAAAGCAGGTTTTTCTGGTTATCATCCAGCATACCTAACTTTTCTGCCAGCTGTAATCGCAGGTGACCTAGGGAAGCAAAAACAACATCGTCTTGATCTGCGATAAACAGAAGAAGGTCTCCCTCTTCTGCACCTAAGTGCTGTAGCAAGTTGTTGAAATCTTCTTCGGAGAAGAATTTAGCAATGGGTGATTTGCTCCCCTCTGCTGTTACTCTAACCCAAGCCAAGCCTTTTGCTCGATATGTTTTTACATACTCTCCGAGAGCGTCTAGCTCTTTTCTGGAAAATTGACTTTCAGAACCCTTTACATTGATAGCACGAACACTGCCACCTTGAGCCACTGCATCGGCAAAAACCTTAAAGCCACTGTCTATAACCAATTCACTGACATTTTGAAGCTCCAGACCAAATCTGGTATCCGGCTTATCCGATCCAAATCGCTCCATAGCTTCCTTATATGTCATTCGAGGTAATGGCAATGAAACTTCAATCCTTAAAGCCCTTTTCACCACTTCTGCTATAAGCCTCTCGTTGATGGAAAGAACGTCATCAATATCAACAAAGGACATTTCTATGTCAATTTGAGTAAATTCCGGTTGTCTATCAGCTCGTAAGTCTTCATCTCTAAAGCAACGTGCTACTTGAAAATATTTATCGTATCCAGACAACATCAAAAGCTGTTTAAATAATTGGGGAGATTGAGGCAGTGCATAAAAGGAACCAGGATGAACCCTGCTTGGAACCAAATAGTCTCTAGCACCTTCTGGCGTACTTTTGGTCAGCATGGGTGTCTCTATCTCCAGGAAGCCTTCGTTATCCAGGAAATCTCGTACCCACTTAGTTACCTTGTGACGCAATATAATGTTCTTTTGCATCTCAGGGCGACGTAGGTCCAAATAACGATATTTTAGACGTAGTGCTTCAGAAGCATCTAACCCATCTTCAATGTATATTGGTGGAGTAGCTGCTGTAGAAAGAATTTTTAGTTCTGTTGCAATTACCTCTACGTCTCCATTGGGATACTGGGCATTTATATCACGTTCTTCCCGCTCTACAACCGTACCCTTAACAGCTAAAACGTACTCACTGCGGATTGTTTCTGCCTTTTCAAATATCTCCCGGCTTGTATCCGTATTAAAAACTACCTGGATAAACCCTTCACGGTCTCTTAAATAAGTAAAAATCAGCTTACCCAAGTCTCGTCGACGTTGTATCCAACCTGTAATGGTAACTTCCTGTCCAACCAGCGCCTTAGTTACCTCGCCACACATATGGGTTCGCTTTAGATTGCCCATTGTTTCGCCCATTTTAGTTACCTCCTAAAAAATATATTCTCTCAATTCATCAAATGCCACGGTTTCTGCCTTGCCTGTGGCCATTTCCTTAAGCTGCAATTCTCCTGCGGCAAGTTCATCGTCCCCGAGAGTTCCAACAAATCGTGCTCCTAGTTTATCGGCATACTTAAACTGCGCTTTCAAACTTCGCCCTACATGGTCCATATCAGCAGAAATTCCAACATCACGTAAATCCTGGACCAATTCAAAGGCCTTTACCCTGGCCTCTTCACCTATAGTAGTAAAATAAACATCACAGACGTTAGGTTGAGGAATCTTAATTCCCTGGCTTTCCATTACAAGCAGAAGCCTCTCCATACCTAAGCCAAACCCAACACCTGGAACGCTTGGACCGCCAACTTCCTCTACCAGGCCGTCATAACGCCCACCACCGCAAACCGTTCCCTGGGATCCAATGGAGTCGGAAATAATTTCAAATACTGTTTTGGTATAGTAATCCAACCCTCTGACGATCATAGGATCTATTTTATAATCAAAACCAGCAGCTTCTAGGAACCTTTTGGTATCTTCAAAGTGGTCGCTGCATTCCTCACATAGATGATCTATCATATGAGGCGCATCATTTATAACAGATTGACAGCCCTCAACCTTGCAATCCAGTACCCTTAGTGGATTCTTTTCATACCGTTCATTACAGGTGCCGCATAATTCAGCTAAGTGATCAGCTAGATAGGATCTCAGCACCTGGTGGTAATCCGGTCTGCATTTAGGACAGCCGATGCTGTTTATGGAAACGCTTAAGTCTTCAATACCCAGTCGCTGGAACAAGCTCATGGCTAAAGAGATAATCTCGACATCTACAGATGCTTGAGTCGCACCGAAAACCTCTACGCCAAATTGGTGGAACTCTCTCATTCTTCCAGCTTGTGGCCGCTCATAACGATAGCAAGGTGTAATGTAGTACATCTTCACTGGCTGGGCATCTGCATATAGCTTGTGCTCGATATATGCCCTGGCGGCACCTGATGTGCCCTCTGGCTTTAAGGTTATGCTTCTATCTCCCTTGTCTTGGAATGTATACATTTCCTTTTGTACGATGTCCGTGGTTTCACCTACTCCTCGCTGGAAAAGCTCCGTGTGTTCAAACACTGGAGTTCGGATTTCCCTATATCCAAAGGCTTGAGTTATTTCACGAATGGTGTCCTCTATAAAATGCCATTGATAAGCCTCCTGTGGTAAGACATCCTTGGTACCCTTAGGTGCTTTTGTTAACATGTGCACTTCCTCCTTGCTTAATAAGCTTGCATTTATTAGCTCAATTATATCTGCGTAAACTAAATATGTAATATAGTATACCAAACAATCCCTTATAAAAAAACAAAACCCCTACGTCCGTGAAAGGGACGAGAGATTATAACCCGTGGTGCCACCCTGATGAAGAATTATGCTCTATAGTGTACTCAATAAAACATACTTCTCCTCTTAAAGGCGATAACGTTGCCTAACGAATCTGCCTACTATCAGTTCAACAGATCAACTCCGGAGTGTCTTTCCCCTCAACTTTCACTGGAAATATTTTCAGCCTTGGTATTTCCTCTCTGATGTTGCCGCTTCGGGTACTCTCTCCATCATAGTTTTTTTCAATTTAGGAATTATTTTTATTATAATCAGCAATGATGCCATTGTCAACTAATTCGAAAAAATTATGATTTATTTTTGTGTGGACAATAACATAACAATATGAGAAATTTAAAGCGAATATATGGGTATTATTAGAGAAAAGCTAATAATTAGTAGAGTCATTACGCTTATTATTGTAAAAATAACGATAAGAAATTTGATATTTTTCCAATTTTCTGGTTTAATATAAATATGTGAAATTCAAAGGAGGAAATATTATGGCAACACCCATGATAAAAGCAGAGCTCAGAGACAGCGTAAATAGAAAAAATGCTGGTAAGCTGAGAAGAGAAGGATACGTACCAGGAGTAATTTACAGTCAGGGCAAAGAAACCAAATCAATAAAGATAGACAAAATTGAACTACAACGGTTTTTAAGCAGATATGGCAGCACAGGAGCTATCGATGTAGAGTTGGAAGGCAATACTGTTCCTGTTCTAATAAAGGAAACCCAAAGAGATGCTATAAAGGGAGATGTTCTCCATCTGGATATGCAGCAACTTTCTGCTGATACAAAGATTAAGCTGCGTGTTCCTGTAGTTATTCAAGGAAGAGAAAAAGCTGAAACTATTGATACCGTACTTCAGCAACAGCTTATGGAAATTGAACTTCAATGTCTACCAATGCATATACCTCAGTCTGTACAGGTCGATGTTTCAGAATTAAAGTTTGGTGAAACCATCACAATTGGTGACTTGGATATCGCTAAAGATGAAAACATTGAGATTTTATCTGAACTTGGCGATGTAATCGCTTCATTAACAGCTGCACATGTTGAAGAAGACGATGTTGATGAAACTGAGGATGTTGATACGGACGTTCCTACTGTTGCTGAAACTGAAGAAGACAGTAGCGAAGAATAAATTTTATAGATTTTCAAATCAATGTTATACAGATTGAGGACAGACTTTTGCCTGTCCTCGATTTTTTTATAATATTAATTTTGTGGATTATGATAGAACTAAATTTTCTTATTCAATTGCTTTTTGTTTTCTCTCTATCATTTCGTCTACTCGAGCCAGGTATTCGTCCAAATTCTTTACATTTCCAACCCGTTCCAATCTGTCTTCCTCCGGATGATAGATTTTACTGGAGGCACCAGCTCCAAATGCCCATATATCTCGTTTTTCATGCATAAACTGTATGTTATAAAGGCATTCATTTCCGGGTAAACCATAGCCAACATTTTCTAAATGATCCAGCATATATTTCTGACGGTATAAATAATAGGGCTCCATACCCTGCTTATCAATCCACTCTTTGCATACAGCAGCCATTTCTTCTGCAAGTCCCTTTCTGGAAATATCGTATTGTTGGAAGGATTCCTTAAATACAGAGGCTCGCTTCATAGCTAGGGTATGAACTGTTATGTTTTCCGGCTTCAAGGCTGCTATGCCTTCCATGGTGCGCGTCATGTGTTCTGCTGTTTCACCAGGCAACCCCAATATCACGTCCATATTGATGCAATCAAAGCCTATTTCCCTTGCCATTTCATAAACTTGAATTATTTCTTCTACTGTGTGACTTCTTCCTACCAGGTCCAAGGTTTCCTGATTCATAGACTGAGGATTAATACTAAGTCGACTAACACCATAGTCCTTCATCAATTGCAGTTTATGACGATCTAAACTATCAGGTCGTCCTGCTTCCACTGTATATTCCAGGATAGCAAACCTGGACAATACAAGTTCATTTACTTGCTTTAATAGCTTTTCCAGGTGAGCATGTTCCAGAACAGTTGGGGTTCCCCCACCAATATAAATAGTGTCTACTTCCTTGCCTCGTTTTAAAAGCTCGTCCATTACATAAGCTATTTCCTTCCCTAGACACTCCAAATAGGCATCCATTTTCCCCGATACTCGTCCAATTAAGTCCGAAGGAAATGAGCAGTATAGACAGCGTGTGGAGCAAAATGGAATATGTATGTATACCGAGACTTTGTCATTTCCTAGTTGATCAATTAATGGCTGTTGGACACGAGCAGTTCGCATTACTAGGCCTACTTTTTCCGGATGCAGCTTGTATGCACTTAAAAGTTCCTGTCTAATAGCTTCTTCATCAAGCCCGAGACCACTCATTTCATGAACTAGCTTTACCGGTCGTATGCCGGTCATAGCTCCCCACTTAGGATGCTTTCCTGTTACCTTAACCAGTAAATCAAAAACGCAACCTTTCAACCCATTCTTTATGACTCGTTTGCTTTTCTTGTGCTGTTCATTGTTATGACTATCATCGGATAGTGAGATGTCTTCATTTTTTATAAATTGAGTAGAGTTTATTTGCTCACAAATAAGCATACCGCCCTTATGGAGATATGCAAAAAACGAGATCGAGTCCCCGCCCATTTTATATCCGGTCTCTAATACTATGTCACTAGTATAATCGAATTCTTCTCGGGTTTCATCTATCCTGTTTTTCTTCTTGTTAGCTTGTATCTCAAGATATTCACTACTTACAACTAGTTCTTTTGGGTAAAACACTTTAACCAATTCTACAATTTCATTAACATAGGATACCTGTGGTGCCTTGACCTGTATCATCAGAAATCAAAATCCTCTCTGCCTTGTAAAAATGGGTTGGTATTTCTTTCTCTGCCTAGGGTACTGACTCTTCCGTGCCCAGGATAAACATTCAAATCATCGTCTAAAACCATTAATTTGTTATTTATGGATTGCATCAATATAGTTTGACTTCCACCCGGGAAGTCTGTTCTTCCAACAGATCCTTCAAATAAGGTATCGCCGGTAAACAGGATTTCATTACTTAAGTAGCATAAACCTCCTGGAGTGTGGCCCGGTGTATGAATAGCTGTCAACTTCATGGTTCCTATTTGCAGTTCTTTACCATCTTTTAACAGTATGTCTGCAGGACTTTGAACGGACTCTTGTCCAACAAATCGAGATAAGTTCTTTTCTGGGTCTGTCAACATCTCAGCATCCTCTGAATGAATTGCTACCAATGCCCCTGTTTGCTCCTTTATTTCCTTAACACTTCCTATATGATCAAAATGGCCGTGAGTCAGTAGTATCATGGTAATCTGCACTTTGTTTTTCTCTGTCAGGCGCAATATTTTATCGCCATTGTCGCCTGGATCAATGACAAGAGCCTGACCGGTTTCTTCGCAATATGGGATATAACAGTTCACTCCCATTTCGCCTACCATAAGGGATAATAGTTTCAATTTTGTATCCTCCTAAAATGTCTTTTTACTGTCCAGCAATATGGTTACAGGTCCGTCATTAATAAGCTCCACATCCATATGTGCACCAAAGACACCTTTTTTAACATTTAACCCCATCTGGCTTGCTAGTGTACAGAATTTCTCAAATAATTCTTCGGCAATATCCGGAGCAGCAGCTGAAGAAAAACTAGGCCTTCGTCCTTTTCTACAGTCTCCGCAGAGTGTAAACTGAGAAACAACTAGTAGCTCTCCATCTACATCTAATAGAGATAAATTCATTTTTTCCTCTAAGTCCTCAAACACTCGTAACTTTACAATTTTCTCGACTAAATACTCCAAATCCTGTTGGGTGTCTCCTTCTTCTACCCCTAGAAAAACCAAGTGCCCTTTATGTATGCGGGAGACTTCATCTCCTGCTACGTGGACACTTGCATGCTTTACTCGCTGTACAACCGCTCTCAATTAACTCTCTCCTTAAACCTGCTATTAAGCTATGCGTTAACACGATATACATCCACCACATCGGGTAAACGGCCAAGAAACTTCATAACCTTTTCCAACTGCTTGGTATCATGAATCTCCATATTCATATTTACAACCACCATCTTGTTCTTAGCAGTCCGTGCGTTAATGGCAGTTACATTTATTTTGATATCGGCTATAGCATTAGTCAAGTCAGCCAGTAGCGCTTGTCTGTCTTGGGCAACTATCTGAATTTCTGCATTATAGGCTGCCTTGTGCTCACCAATCCAGCTAACTTCAATCAATCGGTTAGTCTCAACAAATTCATCAGCCAGGTTAACACAATCCCCTCGATGAACCGATACACCTCTACCCTTTGTGATGTAACCGATAATAGGGTCACCAGGCACTGGATTGCAACATTTGGCAAAACGAATCATAATATTATCGACACCTTTTACTTGGATGCCATGACCTGGAATTTCTCTTTCCTTTTCAGCCCTTGACTCTTTAATTATGCTTTCAGGGGCTTCTTGGGCATTAACCTTTCGATATTCCTCCAGCAAGCGAGTCATAATAGGCCCAGTGGATATGCCACCGTAGCCAAGAGCTGAATATAAATCGTCCATAGAAGTAAAGCCATACTTCTTAAAGATGCCATCTACCCATTCGTTCTTTAACAACTGAGACAAGGAATAGCCTTGACGTTTTGCTTCACGCTCAAGCATCTCCCTGCCCTTTTCAATATTTTCTTCCCGTCTTTCCTTCTTAAACCATTGCTTGATTTTATTTCTTGCCTGGTTAGTTTTAACAATTTTCAGCCAGTCGCGACTAGGCCCATGACTAGTTGATTGGGTAGTAAGAATTTCAACTATATCGCCTGTTTCCAATTCATAATCCAAAGTAACTATTTTTCCGCTCACCTTGGCACCTATACAACGGTTACCGACAGCACTATGAATAGTGTAGGCGAAATCTAACGGAGTGGCACCTTTGGGTAGGTTTATAACATCCCCCTTAGGAGTAAATACGAAAACCTCATCTGTAAATAAGTCGATTTTCAGGGTCTCCATGAAATCCCTAGCATCTCGGGATTCATTCTGCCACTCTAGCAATTGACGCAGCCAAGACAGTTTTTTATCCATATCGTAGGATGTTCTACTGCCCTCTTTATATTTCCAATGGGCAGCAATCCCGTATTCCGCTGTTCGGTGCATCTCCCAGGTACGAATCTGTATTTCGAAGGGTTCCCCTTCTGGACCAATAACTGTAGTATGCAAGGATTGATACATGTTAGGTTTAGGTACAGCAATATAATCCTTGAACCTGCCTGGTATCGGCTTCCAAAGGGTATGTGCAACTCCAAGAACCCCATAGCAATCCTTAACTGTATTTACCAGTACACGGATAGCCAAAAGGTCATAGATTTGTTCGAAGTCCTTATGCTGCATATACATCTTCTTATAGATGCTGTAAAAATTCTTCGGACGTCCCTCTATTTCGAAATCAATTGAAATTTCGTTCAATTTTTCCTTTAAAGTTGCTATAAGCTGTTGAATATAAGCTTCCCTTTCCCTGCGTTTTAGGGATACTTTTTCTACAAGGTCATAATAGCCCTTAGAATCAATATATCTTAGTGAGATATCTTCCAATTCCCACTTAATCTTGAAGATACCCAGACGGTGAGCAAGAGGCGAGTAGATTTCCAAGGTCTCATATGCTTTTGCCCGTTGGCTTTCCTCGTCAACATATTCCAGTGTTCGTAAGTTATGAAGCCTGTCAGCTAATTTGATAATGATAACCCGAATATCCTTAGCCATTGCCAGAAACATTTTACGCAGATTTTCTACCTGATGTTCCTCTTTGGTTTTATAGGAAAGACGACTTAATTTTGTAACACCATCAACCAGCATGGCAACCTCTGCCCCAAACTTTTCCTCAATCTCTTCTTTAGTAACACCTGTATCCTCAATAGTATCGTGAAGCAAGCCGGAAATAATGGTATCCGCATCCATACCCAGGTCGGTGAGGATGTTTGCAACTGCAAGGGGATGAATGCTGTACGGTTCGCCAGAGGATCTTTTCTGGCCAGCATGGGCTTTTTCTGCAAACTCATAAGCGCTCCTGACCCTGGCGGTCTGATCTTCACCGAATGCTTTTCTTATTTTAACTCTCAGCTCTTCCAGCATATGCATCTCCTTTCTGTCAGCGCTATTTCTAACTTTTTTCACTAATTTTGTTTATACCACGTTAAGACGCCCACATCTATAAGTGGCGTGTTAACTCTTATTCATTCAGGTGGAGTAGAGTCTCCATCTGAATCCCCGATGTTTTGCCAGGGGCAAAACGAGTTCATTGATATGAGAGAGGTAGAGTTTATGAAACAGCTATATTACAATGTGTATAATTTTGGAGCAGCTGG
>CAYFSR010000019.1:22821-25540 GCA_964345785.1 uncultured Eubacteriales bacterium
GTAAAACGAGTTCACTCATCATACTGGATTAATGTGCGTACATCGTAGCCTTCCAGCGTTTTTCTTCCGTTAAGTTCTTTAAGCTCCATAGCAAATACGAGACCTACAACCTTGCCCCCAAGTTTTTCCACCAGCTTGGTAGCTGTAAGTGCAGTTCCACCAGTAGCCAGTAAATCGTCAACTATGACAACTCTTTGTCCAGGCTCTATAGCATCCTTATGGATTTCCAGTATATCCTTGCCATATTCCAATTCATACTCATAACTTACTGTTTCAGCAGGTAATTTGCCTGGTTTGCGTACCAAAACAAAACCGACATCCAAGCCATAGGCTACAGGTGCCCCCAATACAAACCCTCGGGCTTCAGGACCCACTACTACGTCGACACCGATTTCCTTACAAATATTAACCATAGTATCTACGGTGTAATGATATGATTCCTTGTCTTTTAATAAGGTGGTGATATCCTTGAATGATATGCCCTTTTTGGGGAAATCCTCAATCACTCTAATTTTTTCCTTTAAGTCCATGATGCATCCTCCTCATATACTTTCCTGCCTATAGCTGCTTAACTTGTGATCAATCATCCATTGTCTATGATAATTTACCAATCGGCTTTCATCTAGCTGTCTGCTAACTGGATTTTTATCGCACTGTATCTTTATATATTGATTATCAGATTCAATAGCTATAAAATTCAATTCTTTAAATATTTCCAGGCCTAATCGAAGTTGAAATCCTGTCCAATTGAGGCCTGTGCTTTCCTGGGTATCCCTTAAAAGTTTTCTACCATCTGGCCATATGTTGCGCCCTGGTACCAACTTTCGCAACCACTTATACAAACTTCCCAATTGATTTCTGTCTAAGTCAAATCCCTGAGCCGAAAAATCTTTATCCTTCATGGCCTCATCTGACCAGGCGCGATAGTGCTTTCGTCGGTTACCATTTGATAAATAAACAGGAAGATTGAAATGAAAGCTTTCTTCCTTTCCCGGAGTAATTACCTTACGATAATACTTTTCCGGGCTTTGTTTATAGTCGGGCACCAGAATCACTGAATTACGACCTAATCCATTGCCTAAATAGGGTTGATGATAATGAACAGGGATTCGTTCCAGCAGATTTTCTTCCATTAATCTATTCAGAAGCAGACCTGCTGCTTCATAAGTGCTGATAAAAACCGCTGTTCCTACCATGGAATCTTTTAGATGGTTTATCGTATCATCTAAGCTTAAAGAGGCCTGTCCATTAGAATCTTCATCTGTATGTGCAGTTTCCTTATTAAGCTTCCCTTGCATAATATTATCATTATACATAAAATCCTGTAAAAAAACATCAAAAACTTTGAAGCAAAAGGAAGAAAGTAAATCTTCCACATCTTTTGATTCATTAAATATTCGTTTCATGCTATGAATTTGAAATTGTACGCTGCTGACTCCCATCCATTCATTTCTCTTAAGAGAAGTCATTAGGCTAATACGACAACCTTGTTGGAGGTCTCTTCCAGCTTCCGCCAGACCAAATCCAACTGCATCCCAGGATCGTTGTCCTAAGGACAAAGCCATCTTAATATGATTAGACTCAGAACCAATCAACCTGCTGCTTTCCACTAAAGCAGATGGTAAGAGAAAACGCGGAGCAGGGTTACCACAACCAAAAGGAGCCAATTGTTCTATCTCATTTAGCAAATTGAGAGATATCAGCTCTTGTGGTAACTTTTCGTCATAGTAATAATGAGGGATGAGTGCCACCTCATCTAGAACCTCATCAGCATAGCCGCAAATCTTCTGGCGAAAAGAGGCAATATTGTCCCGTGATAAGGATAGTCCAGCTGCCATTTCATGGCCACCAAACTGGAGGAGTAAATCACCACAAGATGCAAGGGCCTCATACAAGTGAAAACCCTTTATACTTCGTGCAGAGCCTACTGCTTTTTCTCCATCCAGAGATAAAACTATAGAGGGACGACAATATTCCTCGGTGATTCTCGACGCAACAATTCCTATAACGCCTGGATGCCATCCTTCACCTGCTACGACAACAACTCGTTGAGATGTCAAATCTACCTGTTGTTCAACCAGTTCCATGGCAGACTCCAGAATCGCACTCTCTGTTTGTCTACGCAATTTATTCTGATATACCATCTCCTCCGCTTGTGGAAAGGCTTGTTGGATGTTTTCAGCTGTTAACAACTCATACCCTGGGCGAAAGTTTGTCATTCTTCCTGGGGCGTTTAGGCAAGGAGCAATGTTATAAGAAATTTTACCCGCGTCTATGATCTTTTCCTTCATTTCCAAAGCTTGTAACAGTGCAGAAATTCCCGGTCTGGGGTTTTCATTAAGCTGCCGAATACCCAATGCTGCAAATATCCGATTTTCGTCCATAAGAGGAACTATGTCTGCCACTGTTCCAATGGCAACTAAATCTAAGTATGGTCTTAGAGCATCTAAACCACCTAAGCCTTGTACTAATTTTGCTGCTACTCCTACACCTGCTAACTCATTGAAGGGATATGCTTGTCCAGGAATTTTGGGGTTTATTACAGCGTAGGCCTGAGGCAAATTTTTTCCAGGGGTATGGTGATCTGTAATAATGATATCCATATAACCCTGCATCTCCCCCACTTCCTCTAGGTTGGAGATTCCACAGTCAACGGTTATGACCAATCGGCTGCCTTGGCCTATAATGCTTTCCAGAGCATCCTTGTGTATACCATATC
>CAYFSR010000019.1:25550-26888 GCA_964345785.1 uncultured Eubacteriales bacterium
ATCCCTCTTCCTGACGGTTGGGTATGTAGACGTCCACATTTCCACCTAAGGATCTGAGATAAAGGGACAACAAAGATGATGAAGTGATACCGTCAGCGTCATAATCACCATATATAAATATTTTTTCTTGGATAGCTATGGCCTGACGTATTCGATTTACAGCTTTCCCCATATCCTTTAGAAGGAAGGGATCGTGAAGCTGGTCCAAGGATGGATTCAAGAAGGCCTGTCCCTCTTTTAGTCCGGTAACTCCACGGTTAACAAGCAAAGCTGCCGTCACCTGGCTGATACCTAAGCCAACTTGTAATAGGGTAGCAATGGCCTTTGTATTTTCTGTAACTGGCTTACTCCTTTGATAAATTGACATGAAAACTCCTTACTAATCTACTCTTCATACCCTAGGAATTCCAAGGCTTTTAGCGCAAGAGCGCACTCCAACCTTTTCTTTTCCATCTCGCAACCAAGTTCATAAGGTTCATTTATGTTGCCGGAAGAATGCTGTGCATTGGCTGCACACCCTCCACTACAATAAAACTTAGCCCAACATGAGGAGCATTTTTCCTTGGTAAATACATTGGAGCTACGGAATGTGTTCTGCAAATCATCATCAAAACTGCTATCCAGCACACTTCCCATTTTAAATGCCTCATCACCAACAAATTGGTGGCAGGGATAAATATCCCCTGTAGGAGTAACTGCAATATATTCATTCCCTGCACCGCAACCTGCAGTCCTTTTTGCTGCGCAAGGCCCTTGCTCCAGATCTACCATGAAGTGAAAAAAGTTAAAACCTTCACCTTCATTTTTTCTATCCAAATAAGCCTGCATGAGTCGTTCATAAGATTCATTGATTTCAGGTAAATCCTCAGTTGAAAGATGATATTCCTCTTCATCAGGTGCCACTACAGGTTCTACGGATATCTGCTTAAAGCCCAGATCTGCCAAGTGTAGAACATCCTGATCAAAATCCTTATTATATTTTGTAAAAGTCCCTCGGACGTAATAGTCTTTTTGGTTGCGGGACTCCGCTAGTTTTACAGCTTTAGGAGCAATATGCTCATAGCTTCCGGTACCACTTCGTGTTACACGCAATTTATCGTGGACTTCAGGGCGGCCATCGAGGCTGATTACCACGTTGACAAATTCCTTATTGATATATTCTAAGGCTTCATCATCTAGGAGCAAGCCATTGGTGGTTATGGTAAATCGGAACTGCTTATTGTATTGCTTTTCCAACTCTCTGCCATACTGAACCAGTTTCTTGACCACTGGAAAGTTCATCATGGGTTCGCCGCCGAAGAAGTCTACTTCCAGGTTTATTCTATGACCGGAATGCTT
>CAYFSR010000020.1:0-26268 GCA_964345785.1 uncultured Eubacteriales bacterium
ACACCTGACCTAATGCCCTCAGATGTAGTAGGCACAAACATTTTAGTAAGGGACGAACAAGGTAACAGTGCATTTCGTTTCCAAGCAGGTCCTGTTTTTAGTAACTTGGTACTGGCAGATGAAATTAACCGTGCCACTCCTAAAACTCAGAGCGCTTTGCTAGAAGCAATGCAAGAGCATACGGTTACAGTAGGTGGTGTGACCAGAGTACTTCCTCAACCTTATTTTGTATTAGCTACCCAAAATCCACTTGAGCAAGAAGGAACTTACCCGCTTCCAGAAGCGCAGTTGGATCGTTTTCTGTTTAAGTTGCTTCTTGATATGCCATCATTGGACGAGCTTCACCGCATAGTAGATTTGACCACAGGGGTAAGTCCAAATAAAGCATCAGTGAATCATCAAGCTGGGGACACTTCTCAAAAAGGTTCTTCGATTAATTCAGAATCATCAATAAATCCATCTACTCAAGAAGGCGCGCAAAAGGTTGCCAATGCAGAAACAATCTTGGAATTGAAGCAGTTAGCAGCACAAGTTCCGGTTGCAAAACCAGTTCAGGATTATGCACTCAGGATTGTGATGAACACTCATCCCCAATTAGAAACTAGCCCAGATGTCACCAAACGATTGGCTCGTTACGGCTCCAGCCCTAGAGGAGCACAAGCTATTATTCAAGGGGCTAAAGTGCAAGCTCTGATGGCTGGAAGATACAATGTGTCCTTTGAGGACATTCGAAATATTACTTATCCAGCTTTGAGGCATAGGATTTCATTGAATTATCAAGCAGTATCTGAAGGGAAGAACTCTGATGCGGTAATCCAGGATATTATAGTCGCGACCGAGGAATAGTAATTGTCATTTCGAGTTCGTCGTGGAATCTTGTTAGGGAAGATCCTTCGTTGCACTCAGGATGACAAGGGAATCTATTAATGAGGAATTTACATGAAAACATTTGATACAGACTTTTTAAAAAAATTGGATAGATTGGTCTTACAGGGCAACAAGGTTGTTCAAGGAGGTACTGGGGGTAATCGAAGATCCAAAGCCAAGGGAAGTGACATCGAATTTTCGGATTTTCGGGAATACACCCTGGGGGACGACTATCGCAGTATTGACTGGAATGCCTATGCACGCTTTGAACGCTTATTTATCAAATTGTATATGGAGGAGCGGGAAGCTAATATCACAATCTTTCTGGATACAAGTGCATCCATGAACCAAGGGGAACCAAATAAAGGTTTTCTGGCTAAAAAGCTGGCAGCTATTTTTGCCTATATGGCGTTAGCCAATTATGACAGAGTTGGAATAGCCAGCCTGAAAGACGCTGCTTGGAGCCAGCTGCCATATTTCTCAGGTAAGCCTGGCTTTGCACGTGCTTTGGAGTTCATCGATGAGCTTCCATTTGGTGGAGAAACTCATCTAAATCAGAGTATACCTGCTTTTGTGCCACTTCAAGGACGAAAGGGAATTAGTATTGTTCTATCGGATTTCTTTGATAGAGAAGGATATAAGGAAGCCTTTGAATATCTGAAGTTTCAACAGCAGGATATTATGGCTATCCAAATTCTTTCACCAGAAGAGTTAGATCCACAGTTTTCGGGGGCATTACGATTAATTGATTCAGAAACATTAGAAGCGGTAGAGGTGGAGATAAGTCCACATACTTTAAATTTGTATCAGAATACATTACATAGTTTTTTGAAGGATTTCAAAGAGACCTGCAGTCGGCTGCAAGCAGCCAGCTTACAGGTGAGTAGTGATATATCATTGGATCATTTGGTATTTGAAAAATTGCAGCAAGCAGGCATGATTCGTTAGTGGTGGGGAGGGAACAAATTGTCATTTCGCAACCCATGGGGACTTTTGGCACTCTTATTCATTATCCCCATCGTGTTACTCTATATATTAAAAAAACAGCATGAGGATCGCACAGTTTCCAGCACCATGCTATGGCAAAAGGTTTCTCGTGATTTACAAGCAACCCGGCCGTGGCAACGCTTGCGTACACGGTTATTATTGATTCTGCAAATTTTAGCTGTTATCTTGTTTGCCTTATCCTTAGCTCGTCCTACCTTTTTTGGTGGTGAAGGAGGCACACATTACATAACTGTTATCGATACCTCAGCTAGAATGCAAGCAACAGATGTAAAGCCTTCACGAATGGAAGCTTCTCGGATTGCATTGATAGATTTTATTGATAGAATGAAAATAAGAGACACTATGACCATTGTGCGAGCAAGCCAACAGCCTTTTGTTTTGGCAGGTCCTTCTAGTGATAAAACGGTCTTAAAACAGTATGCTAACGAGATCGAATCATCTAACGGAAAAAGCGATTTAAACAGTGCTATCCAATTAGCACAGACACTATTACAGGATCAAAGTGAGGATGGCGGGCAAATCCATGTTTATAGCGATCATGTTCTTTTAGGTATTGGCAATCAAGAAAATCTTCAGTTTCATGTAGCATCTAGCAGTGGACAAAACGTTGCCATAACTCACATCGCTTATGATGTTAGAGATAATAATATAACAGCCTTGTCTCGGGTTGCTAACTATGGCGAGGAACGCATTGTTACATTAGAATTGAAAGTAGACGGTATGTTACAAAACGTTAAGGAAGTAAGCTTGTCTGCTAATGAAGAAGTCCCTATATATTGGTCTGATATACCCGGCTCTGCCCAGAAAATAGAGGTTTCTATTTTAGAAGAGGACGATTTGATGCTGGACAACACAGGTATAGTGACAATTAATGAGGATTATCTGATTAAGGCTTTAATGGTAACAGAACGAAATGTCTTTTTAGAACGTGCGATTTCTCTCCGAGAAGATATTGAGTTAGTAAAATCTAACCCCGGAGAATCCTTGGAGTCTAAGGATTTTCATCTATATATCTATGATGGTTCTACAGCGCTGCCTGATAAGTTACCTGAGAATGGTCATATAATTGTGTTTTCTCCATCTTCCCACGAAGAGATTGGATTACTTATAGAAGGCGAGATCTCTGCAACCAGGGTGAGCCAGAATGCTCAGTCTCAGTATTCCAACCTTCTACAATACGTAGAACCAGAAGATTATCAAATAGCCAAGTCAAAGAAACTAAATATGCCTAAAGGCTTTTCTATATTACTTCAGAATAATGAAGGAAACCCCCTTCTCATGGTAGGTGAGCAGAATGGCAGAAAAATAGCTGTATTCTCTTTTTCCTTGCACGAATCTAATATTCCATTGAAGGCAGATTTTCCAATTTTAATACAAAACCTGCTGAACTGGATGCTTCCACAAGACATGGCCTTTGCTGGACAACTATTCGCTGGTGAATTCCTGCCTATTTCGCCTCTTCCAGACGCAACAAGTATCAAGGTTACATCGCCAGGGGGAAGGAAGTATGAATTTGATTCGTATCCTGCTCCGGTATTTTACGACACACATGAAATTGGGATTTATGAAATTTCTCAACATGCAGATGACCAGGTCTACACAGGGCGCTTTGTTGTCTCTGTTCCTACAGACCAGGTTTCTGATCTTCGTATTGGAAGCGGTTCCACTCCTGGGCAAGGAGAAGACTATATTCCTACTGCTGCCTCTCCTTTCAAAAGGGATATTTGGATGATTGCAGGCTGGGCACTTTTGCTTTTACTTCTTATAGAATGGTGGGTGTATCATCGTGGCCTTTAATTTTATTAATCCATGGGCATTATTGATACTCCTGCCTGTAGCGCTCATTATCATAGCTATATTTAGAAAGTTCAATGGAAAACAGTATCATCATGGTATTTGGCCATTGATATTGAGGGTGCTAATTGTATTTCTTTTGGTTCTTTCTGTTGCAGGGCTGGAAATTAAAATCCCTATTGACCACACTGAGATTCTTTTTGTAGCGGATCTTTCCGATAGCACAATTTCCAAACAAACAGAACTGGCTGAATTTATCTCCGATTCCATGAAGCTTCTACCAGAGAATTATGAGGCTGGTATTGTAAGCTTTGGAGAAAACGCGTTAATTGAGCAGTCTGTAAGCACTTTAAGGGGTTTCCATACTTTCCATTCCAACCCGAACACTAACTATAGTAACATTGACCAGGCACTTCAGCGAGCAGAAGGCTTGTTCACCCAGAACAGCCGTAAACGAATAGCCTTATTAACCGATGGCGCTGAGAACATTGGAGATGCTATTCTCAGGGCTGGTGCTTTAGGTCAAAGAGGCATACCCGTGGATGTACTATATCTGGATACTACTCCTCCAAATGAAGTTCAGCTTTCAGAGCTGACCCTTCCTTCAACTTTATATCAAGGCGAAAACTATGATATCCGTGTTGAGATAAACAGTACCGTGGAGACAAAAGGAATCTTACGACTTTACGCCAATCGAACACCTGCAGGAATCCAGGAGGTTCAAATTCAGAAAGGACGTAATATCTTTCTGTTCCAGAAAACTGCTGCGGAAACAGGAACTGTAGTTTATGAAGCAGAATTGGAACTTTCATCACCTGCAGATGACAGCTTTATTCAAAACAATCGGATGGCTTCATATGTACGTATAGATGGACCGCCTATAGTAGCTTTAGTGGAGGGACAAGTAGAGGAAGGTCGTGAACTGGCAAAGATTATGGAAGCAGGCGGCCTGGAATATAAAATGTTCACGCCTTATACATTGCCCGGGCAATTAGAAGAGCTAGTGAAATACGATGCTGTGGTTCTGGCTAATGTAGATTATGATGAGCTTGGTCAAGATAAGACTGACATGCTCGATAACTATGTGAAATCCATGGGCAGAGGTTTATTGGTAACCGGTGGTGATAACAGTTATGCCTTAGGAGGATACCTCGGAACCAAACTGGAGGAAATCCTGCCAGTAGATATGGACTTATCTAAGAAGAAGGAAATACCTTCACTCGCCTTAGTATTGGTTATAGACAAGTCAGGCAGTATGTCTGATACCCAATTTGGAATCAATAAAATGGAATTGGCTAAGGAAGCGGCCATCCGATCCACTGAAGCTTTACGAGATGAAGATTTTATTGGAGTGGTTGGATTCGATTCTGCTGCTTCATGGATAGTAGAAGTCCAAAATGCTTCAAACCGGGATGAAATACAGGAAGTCATTGGGACTCTTCAACCTGGAGGAGGAACGAATTTATATCCCGGCCTTAATATGGCGTATCAAGCGTTAAAAGAAACTAACTCCGCTCTTAAGCATGTGATTGTTTTGACTGACGGTCATACTCAAGGTGGAGATTTTAATTCTCTAATTCCTCAAATGACAGGAGATAATATTACTGTTTCTGGTGTAGCCGTAGGTAAGGATGCAGATGGAAAGTTGATGGAACACATCGCAGAGCTAGGCAACGGCAGGTATTATTTCACCGATGAATATGCCAGCATTCCTAAGATATTCACTAAAGAAACATATATGGCAACTCTAAGCTATATCAACAACGAAACTTTCTTTCCCAAGGCTGTTGGCTTATCACCAGTTTTAAGTGGAATTAATGCTGTGCCTTCGTTAGATGGATATATTACAACTACCACTAAAGGCGGTGCAGTTCCTGTGCTAGTCAGTCATCAGGATGACGATCCAGTGTTGGCATATTGGGATTATGGACTTGGTAAAGTTGCTGCGTGGACTAGTGATCTTCGAGGAATATGGACAAAAAAGTGGTTGCAATGGGACCAAGCATCTACGTTTTGGCTGAACACTATTTCATCAGTTCTACCTGGCAGCAGAAACGAGGAAGGTAAGATAGAAACCAGTCGCGTCGGTAATGCAGGACAAGTTACAGTATCAATAGACGAACTCGATACTGGCTATGAAACCGATGCTGTGATTGTCAGCCCAGATGGTAGTGAAAGCAGAATTAAGTTACAACCATCCAAGCCTGGCTACTATCAAGGAAATTTCAAATTAAACGACACAGGTGTATACTTGGTTCGAGTAGAGCAACAAAGGGATGACGGTACAACATCAGCTATGGAAGCAGGGTTAGTTTACCCCTATTCGCCAGAATACGACATTCGCCAAGATTCTTCTAAATATTTACCTGAGCACATTGCTGGACAAACTGGGGGAAGAATCCTTGAAAAGCCAGAGGATCTTCTGCTGGATGAACCTGAGCCTGTCTGGCGTCATCGCGAAATCTGGCCGGCATTATTGCTATTAGCATTAATACTGTTTTTTATAGATATTGTACTTCGAAAGTTAGGACTAAGATTTGTAACTGATAAATTGCTTGCTCCTGCAATTAGAGGGTTGGCTGGAATTTTTGCAACTGCGAAGAAGACTTTGAAGAGTTCAGCAAAGCACTCTACTGCGGTGAAAGGTTCATCAAAAGAAAAACAGTCTCTAACAAATAATGAAGTATCTTATGAGCAGGTTGAGGAATCTGGTTCGTCTGAATCAATTGAGTATCTAACAACTGAGACAACAGACAAAGGTGAATCTAAGGATTTGAATACAAAGAAAACCTCTGTTGAAGAGCAGGATACTAATGAGAAAGAACAACAAAAAAGTCCACAAGATGAAAAACAAGAGGACTTCACTAGTGCGTTGCTGGATGCAAGGCGAAAGCGCAGGATACGCAAGTAAGGAGATGGGGTTACTTTATAATTCACCTAATAGGAAAAGCTAAGTTATAAATAATGCCAGCCATTTCTTTAGCTGATTTGTTTAATCCATTTTTCAACCAGTGTTGAATCAGACCAACGCTGCCGTTAACTACAAATATGAAATAGGATTCTTCTGTATCATCACTTCTTTTCTTATCAGATGAGAGGTTTACGCCAATTTGCTCATATATCAGTGTAAAAATCTGTTTCTGAAAGTCTATATCACCTTGCTCACTCATGAGCACCTGAAGGTGATTACTGTTTTCAATCAAATTTTGAAAAATACCTTCAAGAATTTTCAATGCTTCCTGCCTGGTCGGTCTACCCATTAGGTTGACAATTGCTTCTTTTGCCCATGATAGAGTCTCAGCTTCTACTTTATGAAGGAGGTCGTATATATCAGTATAATGAGAATAAAAGGTAGAGCGGTTGATGTCTGCCTTTTCACATAATTCCTTAATAGTAATCTTAGATATTGGCTTTTTCCTCATCAATTCTATCAAGCTGTCTTGTAAAACCATTCTTGTATAACGTGATTTTCTGTCCAATTTTAACTCTTCCAAATTTTAGTCCTCCTTTTTAGCTTGTTTTTAGTGCTCTGTTGTATAAACAACATTTTAACGTGTGGTGTTGTGAATAAATCGTTTGATAATCATCTGGTGGTTGCAAAAACAACACCGTGTCTATATAATAATATCGCGGTAAGAATAAGTCAAGAATATTTATTTAATGCATTTTCTTGTGATTAACTATAGATAATAAACTTGCTTTGATAAGGAAAAGGAGAGAAATATTTGTCATATATCGAATTTATTAAAGTGGAAAAGGAATACGCTTCCAATGGAGTTGCTATTCGCGCACTGAATGGTGCCAGTTTTAAGATAAACAAGGGTGAGCTGGCTGTCATTACGGGAGCTTCTGGTGCTGGAAAGACTACAGCGCTAAATATATTAGGAGGCATGGATACAGTTACATCTGGGGATGTAATTGTTGATGATAAAAACATTTCTAAATATAAGCGAAAAGACCTGATAGGCTATCGTCGATCAGGCATAGGATTTGTTTTTCAGTTTTACAACCTGGTGCCGAATTTGACAGCGTTGGAAAATGTTGAGCTTGCTTCACAGATTTGCGAGGATTCTTTAGATGCATCCGAAACACTAGAGAAGGTCGGGCTTGCAGACCGTAAAAGTAATTTTCCTGCACAGCTTTCAGGTGGGGAGCAACAGCGGGTTTCTATTGCTCGTGCTATAGCGAAAAATCCAAAACTACTTTTATGTGATGAACCCACTGGGGCGTTGGACTATAATACTGGAAAACAGATTTTGCAGCTTTTGCAGGACACTTGTCGCAGGGATAATATCACTGTACTAATAATCACTCACAATTCAGCGTTGTCGGATATGGCAGACAGAGTCATACACTTTAAGAGTGGCAAAGTAGTTAATATCACTGAAAATGCACAGCCTATGCCTATCGCACAGATCGAGTGGTGAGTTCATGAGCAAATCATATATTAAGGATATTCTGCGTACCATCCAAAAAGGCTGGAAGCGTTTGTTATCCATCCTGCTTATAACTGCATTAGGTGTAGGAATGATGGCAGGCTTGTATGCAGCGACTCTTGATATGTATTATTCTGCGGATAAATATTTTGTACAACAGAATTTGTTTGATATCCGCATTCTATCCACTATGGGGCTGACCCAAGAGGATGTCGATGAACTGGCACTAATCGATGGGGTAGAGGCTGTTGAAGGTAGTTATATTGAAACCGTCTATACAGATAGTGATGGAGTTCGCAAGAGTGCAGATATGACCATGTTGAGCCGCGAAGGTATTAACATGCCTTACGTGCTGGATGGTAAAATGCCTTCAAAAGCAGGGGAAATTGCTGTTACCCAAAAATACTTGAATGAAAGCGGTAAGGCAATTGGTGACACGCTAAATATAGAGGAAGAATATCAGGAAGAAAATCAGGAGAGCAATATTGCGGATTTTGATGATGAAAGCTTTACTGATGAAAAGACAGATGCAGATACAGATACTCAAACATTAGAGAGTGATGATTCTGAAGTAGACATTGATCTGGAATTTGATTTAGAAATAGACATAGAGGAAGAAGCTGAAACACCAAGCTTTGTAAATACAAGCTATACCATCAGAGGTGTTGTTTTAGATCCTATCAGTATTAAGAGTGAAGGAGAAGGAAGTGATTTCCGTTCTACTAGCACCAGTGATTACACATTTTTCGTCACAGATGATGATGTGAACCAGGATATTTTTTCTGTCGTATATATTAACTTGGCAGGAACCAAAGAAATTAACGGCTTTTCTGATGAATATGAGGATACAGTACAATCCGTTATTAATCATATAGAAAGTCAAATAAAAAAGCAACGTGAACAAGCTCGCGATAACTTTATACTTCTGAAAGCAAGAGAAAAAATACAAGACGCTGAAAACACCATGAACGTAGGCTTTGCAGACGCTGACATGAAGTTTTCAGATGCATGGAAAGATATTGAAGAAGCCAGAGTTGAGCTAACTGATGGTGAAGCTGCCCTAATTCTTGAGCAAGAGGATGCAGAAAAGAAGATTGCAGATGCCCGTAGGGATATAAAAAAGGCAAAGAAAGAGCTGGGTGACGCTGAGAAACAACTTATTGAAGGAGAAGCAAAACTTGTAGAAGGTGAAGCTGAGCTAAATGATAATGCACAAAGGTTGGAACAAGGCAAGGAGCAATTGGCTAAAGAACGTCAAGAAGCAGAATCACATCTTGCTACTGCTGAGCATCAACTAAATGAGGCGCAAAGTGAGTTAGATGGTAATCGTACCCAATTGGAAGCAGGATTAGAACAATTAAAAGAGAACTTTGGGGAGGCGTGGCCTGAGAGTGAGTGGATTGCTCTAGTAACTGCTGCTTCTACTTTGGCGGGCACTGGAGCTGATGACAACGCCATATTACAAAGAACAGCTGCCGAAACCGCAGCTCTCATTGAAGCATTGCAAATACCAATGGGTTCTATGGCTGAACCCATTATTCAAGCTGGCTTAGGCATGGGAAAGCTAAAAGCTGCTCAACAAATCCTGGACGCACAAAAAAATGCTTTTACAGAGCAAAAGGTAGCAGCCATGCAACAGCTAACAGATGCTGAAGCTGAGTTAGCAGAAGGTGAAACACAGCTTGAAATCGCTCGCCAGACCCTCGAAACAAAGAAGACTGAGTTGAAAGAGGGAAAAGCTAAACTTGCTGATGGAAAGGCCAAATTGGCTAGAGGCGAGAAAAAGCTAAATAACGAAGAAGCTGATGCTAAAGCAAAAATAGCTGAAGCCTGGGAAGAAATAAACAAGGGGAAGGAAGAGCTTGCAGAAGGTGTAGCTGAGTTAATTGGGCAAGAAAGGGAGTACGCTAAAAAAAAGGAGGAAGCAAAACAAAAACTGGTTGACGCATATGATGAGCTTAATGATATTGACAAAACAAAGTGGTATGTCCAGGATCGTACATCACTTGATAGCTACTCAAGTTTGAAAAGCGATTTATCCTCATTAGAAGCTATAGGTACCATTTTTCCTGTAATATTTTTACTTGTAGCAGTTCTTATGAGCCTAACTACTATGACCCGAATGGTAGAGGAAGAACGAGGCTTGATTGGTACCTACAAGGCAATAGGTTACGGAAATGCTACTATCTATGCGAAATATTTAATATTTGCTTTTGTCGCCTGCTTGGTTGGAGGTATTATAGGTGATCTAATTGGCTTTATATTATTGCCTAAATTTATAATGTATATATTAGAGTTGCTTTATAACCTTCCACAGTATTACCTGCGTTTTGATGCTATGTATGGCGTAGGAGGTGTGCTTCTGTTTATGGTTGCTATCGTAGGAGCAACGGCTCTCGCGTGTCGCAAAGAATTGAAGCAAATGCCTGCAAAGCTTTTACGTCCCAAAGCTCCTCGAGCTGGTTCTCGTGTGTTACTAGAAAGGATAACAATTATATGGAATCGTATTCCATTCCTTAATAAGGTTACCATTAGAAACCTGTTCCGATACAAAAAAAGGTTGTTTATGACCGTTGGAGGGATTATGGCTTGTACCGCTCTTATTATCTGCGGTTTTGCAATTAGGGATTCGGTTGATAATCTAGCACCTAGGCAATATGAATATATTTACCAATATGACCTAATGGCTGTTTTTCCTGATGAAGACAATGATAATATGATTAAGAAATTTTCAGATGATGAAAACATTGAGGATTACATGAACTTACGTATTGAAAGTGTAAAGCTAATCGATGCAGATGAGAAAGCAGAAGCTGTTCAATTGTTGGTTATTCCTAGAGATGATGCCCTAGAGGATTATATTAGATTGATTAATTTGAAGGGCAGGGAAGTCAACCTAAATAATGATGGTGTTATTATCACACAGAATGCTGCTAGTATGCTAAACCTAAAAGCTAATGACAATGTCACAATGCAAAATATGGACCTAATGAGGAATGAAGCTACTATTTCAGAAATTGTCCAGAACAATCTGGGAAACAACGTATATATAACACAAGAACTTTATGAATCATTGTTTGGCACTTATGTATCAAATGGTGTGCTTGCGCATCTATCTGATACAACCATTGATCATGGTGCCTATGCGGAGGAACTACTTGATAATGATTCTGTACTATCCGCTATTAGTACATATGCACTACAGAATGATTTTGGTTTTGACTTAATATACGCAGTGGTTTTACTACTTATTGTTATGGCTGGAGGCCTTGCATTTGTAGTACTGTTTACCCTATCTAATACGAATATATCTGAAAGAGTTCGTGAGATTGCTACCATTAAGGTGCTTGGATTCTATGATAATGAAGTATATCAATATGTTAATAAAGAAACATTAATTCTGACTGTAATTGGCATAATACTTGGTTTGCCTCTAGGGTATTTGATAAGCGATCTTCTTTTTATATCCCTCAATATGCCTTCAATACACTTTACCTTGTATATAAAACCTGTCACATATCTAATTGCAGCAGCGATTACATTAAGCTTTGCACTAGTTGTAAATCGGATTACTAATCATAGCCTTGACCGTATTGATATGGTGGAAGCATTGAAAAGCGTAGAATAAAAACGGAGAGCTTTATTATAACTAAACTATCCATTGATAGTAAAAGCGAACACCCATATAATATAAAATGGTTCTATTGTTGCGAGTATATGCGAAGGAGGTTAATATAATGTTCGTAAAAAATACTAAGGTGATTTTAAACTAATTAAATATTGGCACGGTACACATGCAAAACGGTAGATAGATTATATTTGTGTGTTACCTGTGCGCCAGCTTATTTCGAGCAACCTGAATAATGCAAAGTACAAATTGTTGACACGCATAGGTAGCGTGTTTTTTTGTGTCTTATTTAAACCTGCAGGTGATCGTGATCTGCAGGCTTTTTTTGTGTTTTTTTGAAGGAAAGGATTGATCATCAATGAGAGATCAAATGAAAACTGGTGAAAAGGTAAAGAAAGAGGTAGTTGAATTATGTTAGAAGTAAATATAAATAAGATAAACGTAAGCTGATAGACTATTAAGTCTTACAGTGTAGAGGCGCTTTGGACACGCCTTGTTGCTTGCAACAGAATCTCGTGACTTTAGTCGTGAGAGGTTCAATAAGCTAATTATAGCTCCCATGGCTTTGAAACAAATTGGATTAACATTAAAATTAGATTAGAAATTATTAGATATCCTACTAATTCTTTCTTATAATATCTTACTGATTCTTATAGTAAAATATAGCAAGCTGGGTTCTATCTCTAAGCTCCAGCTTTTCAAGGATAGTGGTTATTGTATTCCTTACCGTACCCTCGCTTAGAAAAAGCCTGCTTGCTATTTCTTTATTATTTAACCCTTCTGCTACTAGGCTGATAAGCTCGGCTTCTCTTTCTGTGAGCCCAAGGGCAGCATAGTCAACAGAATTACCATTATTGGAAATCATGGATGGTATTCTAGATATAATATCGTCACCAAAAACACTTTGTCCCATATGTACAGCCTTCAACGCTGGAGTTATGGATTCAAAGTTTTGCTTTATAATATAGCCCTTAGAGCCAATTTTTAACGCAGTGACAATATACTCTTGGTCAGAAAAGGTGGTTAGGAATAGTATCTTTGCTTTTTTATCAGCATCTAATATTATTTCAGCGGCTTCCAAGCCTGTCATAGTGTCCATTCTTATGTCCATGAGCAAAATATCCGGCTTCAAGCTATCGTAAAGGCTGATTGCTTCTTTTCCATTGTGACCGATTCCCACAACAGATATTTCATCATCCTGCTCTAATATTGTTCTGAGCGATGTACATACCAGCTTATCATCATCTACTACTACAATCCGCATACTACTGTGACATCCTTTCCTAATAATATTGATTATATCTTTCTAAGCTATGGTTTTCGGTATGGAAATGAAAATCCTAAAGCCATTTTCAGTGCTAATATGTATATTACCATCCAGGGCAGTTACCCTATCTGTAATATTTTGAATTCCTATACCCTTGTTCCTGTCGTAACTACCTTTTGTTCCATTGTCCTTTATAATTAACTGGTAGATAGCAGGGTGTTCAGCAATCGTAACAGAGACTTCCGATGCATTAGAATGCTTCATTACATTTGACAGGGCTTCCTTAACCACGGCTATGAAGCAGTATTTGATATTCTTATCCACATTCTCATTAACATCGTAATAGAAGTTAATTAGGCAAAAGGTAAAACTATCAACTAGTTTCTGGATTTCGTTTTGAAGGTCAACTGCGTCTTCGTGAAGGTCGTGTACACTAGACCTAATGCTATCCATGGCTTCTGAGAGCGTATCCTTAACAAGAGTTAGGTTCTCAATAGTACTTTTATCCTTGTTCACAGCTAGCAAGGCTCCGACCTGCAAGATTGATCGTGATAGTAGATGACCTACATTATCATGAATATCCCTTGCTATTCTATTTCGTTCTGAAATGGTAGCTAGGTGTACCTCATAATCTTGTTTTTCCATAAGTTCCTTATTTTGATTTTCCAACTTAAGTGAAATTTCCCTTGTAGTATCGCGGAGATTATAATAGCTTTCATCGGCCTTTTCAAGCATGAGTGTTCGACTTTTTAATAGAGCAGCTACCAGTATGAACGCAGCTGTAAATATCTTAGTGTCAGAGGGCAATGCATCATTATGAATAACAACTGGCAAAAATGAGAAAAGCCAGAGTATATTACTATTCTTCCTATCTATAAATGCTGAATCGTAACATAAGAGCGGTATAAATGGTATGAACTCAATTCTATTAAAGCATAGCAATAGATATACAACATAGATAGCCAGTGTAATCTTGGAATTTTCTATATAGCTTAACACGGCACTTAACGCCATTACTATTAGAATTGGCACAATCATATAGAATGACTCTGTATCCAGGGCGTAAAAAGCCAGGGAAACAATAAATATTATCGCTTTATCTACTAACAGCCTCATACATGATATTTCCCTTCTTCTTAATGAAAATCTTGATATTCAAATTTTACCACTTTGCGGGACAGTTCTCAAATATAAATAATAAAATCCTTCGTTGCACTCAGGATGACATCACAATTTTTGCCATTCAGAACTCAGTGGTAAATCTGTTAACAAGATCCTTCGTTGCACTCAGGATGACTCCACTGTTTTTGTCATTCAGAACGCAGTGATGAATCTATATTACATTTGTCATATCAATGCAGGAGTATAGTCACTAATAAATGAATCACAAATAGGCTATTATGAGTTTGGAAGAAGTTAACAAGATACAAGATATTAAATACAAATTTGATAGAAATATATTGCATGGAGGGTTTCTTATGGTAATAAAGGTTGAAAATTTGGTCAAACGATATGATAAATTAATTGCTTTGGATCATTTTAACTTAGAGGTGAGGGAAGGGGAAGTCTTTGGTTTGTTAGGTCCTAATGGATCCGGAAAGACAACTGCTATAAACTGTATTCTTTCACTGTTGAAGTATGACAAGGGTAAGATTGAGATTTATGGAAAGCCTATGGCACCTGATGCATATGACATCAAACGAGATATAGGTATTATCATGCAGAATGTTGCAGTGTTTGAAGAGTTAACCGTATATGAAAACATTGATTACTTCTGTGGGATGTATGTATCTGATAAGAAAAAGCGTAAAGCGCTTGTAGAAGAAGCAATAGACTTTGTTGAGCTAAACAATTTCAAAAGTTTCCTTCCAAAGAAGCTTAGTGGTGGTTTGCTTAGACGGTTAAACATCGCATGTGGCATAGCCCATAAGCCTAAATTGATTATTTTAGATGAACCGACAGTTGCTGTTGATCCTCAAAGTAGGAAAAAGATATTAGAAGGAATCCAACAATTAAATAGAGTTGGTGCGACCATTGTATACACTTCACATTATATGGAAGAGGTAGAGGAGATTTGTACTGAAATAGCCATAATGGACAAAGGAAAGATAATCGCTTCAGGAACTAAGGATGAGTTAATGGGAATGATCAACACTGGTGAAACACTCACAATAGAAATATTGGACTTTGACGATACCAATCTGGAAGGGATTAGAAACCTTACAAATATTCTTTCAGTGGAGTATAAAGAAAATATGCTAATAGCAAAATCCAGCAAGGGCAAAAACAATCTTGGAGCAGTACTAGACTATCTAAGGAGCAATGATATTGAAGTAGGCAGAATCTATTCAGAACCTCCTACTTTGAATGATGTATTCCTTGAGATTACTGGTAAAGAGCTAAGAGATCAAGTATAAGGGGTGAAATAGATGCTTCATATTTATAAATATAGGCTAACGTGCATTTTAAGAGATAAACAAAACGTGTTTTGGACCTTGATATTTCCTATCGTATTAGCTGTCTTATTCAATTTTGCCTTTTCCAATCTCTCAGTCGCCAATGATTTTATAAAAATCAAGGTGGGCATTGTTGACAATGAGGAGCTAAGGCAAAATCCAACTTTTGTTGAGGTTGTAGATGCTGTTCCAGACTTGTTAGACGCTACCTACACTACTAAGGCAGAAGCTGATAAGCTTTTAGAAGAAGGAAGTATAAAAGGTTATATATATTTTCATGATGGAATGAATTTTATAGTAAAAGAATCAGGTATATATCAGACTATTGTTAAAGGCTTTCTAGATGATTTTATACAAACAACATCTACCATTACAACAATAATTCAAGAAAACCCTAATGCTATTGAAGATGGATTGATAGACAGCGTATCGGAAAGAACAAATTATCTTGAAGCAGTTTCAGCCAGTAAGTCAGAACCAAATATAGTTGTGAACTATTTCTACGCACTGATTGCTATGGCATGCCTTTACGGAAGCTTTAGCGGGCTTAAAGAGGTTACAGCACTGCAAGGCAATCTCTCAAACCAAGGGGCCAGAATTAATATGACACCTATGCACAAAGCTAAGATGATCTTAGCTTCAATGGGTGCAGCAATAACTTTCCAGATGGCTGTTATATCTACCTTAATCTTATTTTTGGTCTTTGTACTAAAGATAGACTTCGGGAATCAAATAGGCTATATTGCTCTAACTAGCGTTGTTTCATCTATAGCAGGCGTCACCTTTGGAACCTTCGTCAGCTCAACAAATCGAAAGAGCGAAGGTGTAAAGGTAGGTATATTAATTGGTACCTCTATGTTAATGTCATTTCTTTCAGGGATGATGTATGACAAAATGAAGTATATTATTAATAGTAAAGTGCCTATTTTAGGTTATCTGAACCCGGCAAATCTGATTACTGACAGTTTTTATTCATTGTACTATTATGATACCCATTCGAGATTCTTCCTTAATATCGGTCTACTTTGTGGATACTCGATAGTGTTTGGTGTCATCACATATCTGTCATTAAGGAGGCAAAGATATGCAAGTATATAAAGCGGTATTTAAAATAATACAAAAAAACTTACCACAGATAATGATTTATATTGTTGTTTTCATTGTCGTAGCATTAGGTCTTTCGTCGTCAGTTGGAACTAATCCTACTGATATGGATTTTACTGAAACCAAAGTAAATATTGCATTTACCAACTATGATGAAGGAGCTTTATCTAAAGGTCTAAGAGACCATCTCAGTCGAAGTGTCAATATGATAGATATACCCGATGAAACTGAAAAACTCCAGGATGCTTTGTTTTTCAGGGAAGTTGAATATATTGTAAGAGTGCCTGAAAGCTTTACTGAAAATATTATGAAGGGTAAAGCTGTGCAGATTGAAAAGACTACGGTGCCTGGCACTGTCAGTGAAGTGTATTTGGATAATGTAATCAACAAATATGTAAACACAGCAAAAACTTATGCATTAAATATGAAAGGAATAAGCGAAGAGCAACTTGTGGTGTTTGTTGAAAATGATTTGGACCAAATAGTAGAGGTAACGATGAGTCGACAGCTTGATGAGGTTTCAAATAGTCAAAGGGCAGGCTACCATTTTAATTATATGGCCTATTCGATCTTTGCAGTTTTAATCCTGGGTGTCAGCGTAATCATGCTGGTTTTTAATGATAAGGACCTGAAAAATCGAAACCTTTGCTCACCAATGACCCTTAGGAGCATGAATTTCCAGCTCATATTAGGTAATCTAAGCTATGCAGTTCTTGCCTGGGTTATTATGATTATACCTAGCATAATATTATTCGGCAGCTTTATGTTTACAAGCAAGGGCTTGCTGCTATTATTAAACTCTTTCGTTTTTACGGTTTCAGCCCTGAGCATAAGCTTTCTAGTAAGTATTTTGGTAAATGGACCAGGGGCTATTTCGGCAGCAGCCAATGTTGTATCCTTGGGAACCTCATTCATCAGTGGTGTATTTGTGCCTCAGGAATTGTTAAGTGATACCGTTTTAAGAGCAGCATCATTTACACCGAACTACTGGTTTGTAAAATCAAACATTACAATTGCTGGCTTGGCTAATATAACAACCAAGAGTGTTGCTCCAATATTTTATAATATGCTGATAGTGTTAGGTTTTGCTGTTGCAGCACTGGCCGTAGCACTGGTTATCACCAAGCAAAGGAGAATGAGCAGTTAATCTGCTCATTCTTTTACAATCTTTCTGCATTCCAGGTAAAATCTCTTTTCATGGGCTTCACCCATAGAGAAGGTTTTTCGAGGGAGAACATCATCTATAATAACGGTTTTGAATAAATCATTTTTGTTCATATTAGGTAAGAGAAATCCCATGTTTCCTTCTTGAGAACCTAATTCTTCCGTTACTTCTTCTCCATGAATATAGTCAACTGTGACCTCTGGATTGTTTAATAAATAATCATCTATAAAACTTTGAAGGGTTCCAGCTTCTATATTACTTTTTGCCTGGGCTATTTTCAAAATGCCCCATTCCCCTAAGAAGCTGTAAGGGATCAGGTGTGCATCGCTAGTTTTGCTATATTCTTGTAAGTATTCCTGATACTGACGCATCATATTTTCTTTAGAATCAAATGATTCATATTTAAAGGCCTGTTCTGTTTCATCGTAGTAAGCTTGCATGCTCTGTAAAACATGCTTTGGATCAACTTTAAACAATACACGATGTATAGGCTCGAATACCATTGCTTCATCATGGACATTCACTAGTTCTACCAAGGCAAAGCGGGCAGGATGATTCTGTTTCTCTTCTTCGCTTAAATCTTCCTTTATATTGTCCCAGCATGCTTTAGCAGTAGCGAATGAATGGTTTCCATCTCCCATGGCGAAGAGCAGTACACCTTTGTCTTCATCTACATCATATTTTTGTCTGAATAAATTGGGGTCAGCCAATTTGGTAAGACTATTTGCTATTTCCTCTATAGCTTCCAAGCGCTCTATCCGATATCCAGATATATGACCTCCATCCATCATTAGATCAAAGTCGTACAATTTATCCGATTCAGAAATCTTGTTTGCAATTGGTTCAATTACTGTTTTCTCTGGATCGTCTATTAACACCATAATATGAGGAGTTTCAAGAACAGCATCTTTACGAATGGCGATACGGGGGGGGAGACGGTCCAGGACTGTTCCTTCCGTTGAACGAATTAAGCTTTGTGAGCCTTCTTTATAATCATACTGATCAAGATCTAAAGCAATCATCAGGCCTTTTCGAGTGCCTGTATCAAGTGTTCGTTCCACATATACAAAGGATGGCAGCAATGTTTCAAGTAAATTCTTCTCCATATACTCATTCATGGCATTAGTTATGTTTAGGATACGTTGCTCTTTATCGGTATCCTCTAAATAAACTTCAGGATAAACCATATGCAGCGTAGAGGGGGAGTCCCCAATTTCGTCTTCTACAGACTTCCAGTATGACCGTTGAGAAGTATATTGATCACAAGCCACAACAGCCCATTTTTTCAGATCAATACTGTGATTTGGGAGCATAATTTGGGGTATTTCTACACCTAAAGCTCGAAGGGATTCTTTTAGAGCAACACTTCTATTTCCATAGTTTTCTTTATTTTGATTATTATCTGACATGTCGTTAAACCGCCTCCAGTTCATAAGTTATAATGTATATTTATACTGAATATACCGAATATACATCTATTTTACCATAGATTCTTGTTCTGTACATACCTGGAACCAGCAAGCTGAACTCACAAACTATTTTTGTAACATTGTTTCTGCACTTAAACCGTAAACAAAAAAGCCATACCTACTAAGAAACACTCAGGAGATTTGGCTTAATATAATCAGAAGATCTATGACACATTTAATGTGTTTTTATATACCTTTTTTCAAGCGTACTTAGTATATTTTTATAATGAGCTTGAACGTTCTTTTCTGTAGCTTCCCGCTCAATAATACCGCAGTCTACTTCGAGCTTATCCAGGGATTTTTCTGAAAGATTTTTCCTGGCATATGTATAAATAACATTATCTTCCTTGTCAATATGCCGATTCAATAAATCAGCATAGGATATGGCATTGGCTATGATATCAAGCTTAGCATCCTCGTCACCATTCAAAACTTTTTTCGTAGCTTCTTCAAGCTGCTGATTATAAAGCCTACCAAACTCATGTTCAATCAACATACCATGAGTTATTAATTGCTCAGCAAGTGGTCCTATCTCATCCACCATCATACTAAACAATATTTCCTCTTCTTTACAGTGATGATGACCATCTGTGTAGTTCCTGATGAAATCAACCACATCAAAAAAATCATCATAGTCTATTTCTTGAATTTTCAATACCAATAAGCACATACTTCTCATAACCCGAAGCATTCTTTTTACATTTTTGTGCTCATACACCATTAAGTCTATGCTGTCCATTCTTAGCCTCCTTACTTGCTATATTCTATCTACTTACTGCTGACTATTATTCTTCTTCTACTTTGCTATCATATCCGTCAAGATGCACAATTTCGTTAAGTGCTTTTCTTCTAGTATCAAAGCGCCTGGTCGAATCCTTTTTCGCAGGGTAACCCAAAGGGAGGATTGCTATAGGTTCAATATGCTTAGGTAAACTTAGAGCCTGCCTACATATATCAGCATCGAAATGCCCTACATAACAAGTGCCTAATCCTAGGTCTGTTGCTGCTAACATAATATGCGTAACAGCAATCGCTACATCTACATCACAATAATTTTTACCGTCTTCTCTTTTCCAAGACTCAATATGGTCTCCACAGGCGATTATATAAACTGGTGCCTTTGCGAACCAATCTCGGGGGTATGCTTGGATAATCTTCTCTCTAAGGTTCTCATCACGGACTACAATAAAATGCCAAGGCTGACGATTAACTGCTGATGGCGATATTCGTGCAGCTTCTAGAATCTCTAATAGCTTGTCCTCTTCAACGAGTTTTGGTAAGAAATCTCTTGTTGAGAAACGCTCTTTGGCAAGATTTAAAAAACTCATTACAACATTCCTTTTTCATTTTGGTCGTGTTTAAACAAACTTATAATAAGTCTTATTCTAATTATAAAACAAATGAGGGATTATAAACATGAATTACATATTATTTATTATTCATTCTGTTTTCTAACTCACTTAGAACAATTTCATATGCCTTATGCTGATCTTCGTTTTTCACATCTGAAATTTCGAAAACTGCATCCTTATTGCTAATAATAAGTCTAGATAGATATTCCATGAAGCAGGGATTCCTAAATAGAATGGGACCAATAGTATATGTACCAAAGAAATTGTTTACTCTAACACCTTCAGATTTGCTTTCGTTATTAGCTCCAACGCCAAACCTTACATCAAATAAGTAATTTTCAATATCATAAGTGTAACTCATTTTGTTTACAAAGCCTACGATATCTTTTTCTAAAAAATCAGCACTATAAATAATGTCAGAGGTGATCCTATCATCACATCTCTTAGAATGGAAATCAAATAGTTTTAGGCAATCAGTAGTTGTACCATCTACATCACTAATATATTGACCAAAAATTTCAAATGAGTTACCTGTTGCAAGCATTACAAGCCCCTGATCAAGTGCGGATTTTAAATCATCCTTATATTGGAGCAGATCATTCAGTGCAACCAGCTGATTTTTCTCAGTACCAGAGCCAATATAAACGAAGTCATAGTCAGCAAAATTGATTTCATCGCCAACTCTGCTATTTTTTACAGTAACCTCAATGTTTTGATCCTCTAAATGTCTTGCTATCATTCTAACATTTCCGTTTTCACCGTAAAGATTTAAAAAATCATGATATAAATGTAATATATTTATTTCCATTTAGACAACCTCTCCGTAAACTTATTCTTGTCAGAAAAACAGGTAATAACATAAATGTTTCCGACAGCCGACTCACTAAGCGTAGTCATCATATTGTCTAAATCTGGCGATATTATAAGCTTGCCCTTATCGATACCAGTAAGATCAAATCTTACACTCAGGTCATAGGCATATTTGCCTGTAAGGATAATTTTCCTTACTTTATCGTCATTGAGCTTTTCAAAATCAATATCCCAGATCCAGGATGTGTCACTAGTAAAGTATTTTCGGCTCACACTATCTATTAAGATAACTACTGTGCAATCTGATTCTTGATTCACAGTATACATGATAGACTGGTCATATGAAATAGAGTTTTCATGCTTTGAAAGAAGCAACATCCCCTTATTTTGAGCCAGCTCAAATTCAATGATTCTTTCTTTCTTTATAATGTAATTGTTTAGGCTAGCACATATAGCATCGCCATTAACACCCAGAATATTTGCGACACTAAAAGCAGTAAGCAGATTATAAATGTTGTAATAGCTTTTGAAATAGAGGTCAATTTTGTACTCATTATTTATAACAAAATTACCTTCATCAAAATCTATATTGGTAACATTATACTCAGGACTATGCTTGGCATGTCCGCAATTGTCGCACTTATAAGATCCAATGTGATTGTAGTGATAATAATCATACTCTAATTCTGCCTTGCAATTGGGGCAGTAAGCTCCATCGTTATACATTCCTGAGTTTTCTTCCGTGCTCAGCTCATTCTTATCTATGCCAAAATAGGTGACGTTTTCTCTGCCCATTCCCATCATGGAGGACAAAGGATCATCTGCATTTAAAATAAAGTGCATGCTGTCTTTAAGCCCCTGAGCAATAATTGAATAAACTAGCTCGGGGTGACCATTTCTGGTGAGCTGATCTCTATAGAGGTTAGTTATAACATAATATTTTGGAGTTATATACTTAAGAATATGCCTGGAATATCTTTCGTCAACCTCAAGGACCAGAACATCTCTTTTAACTTGGCCAAAGAGATTTGAGATTCTAAGCAGCAGAGTTGCTACGCCTTCAATTTGGTTTGAGCCTTCAAAATTATATCCTACGCTGTAACCATTTTGCACGAGGATATCATTAATCATTCCAGATGTGGTTGTCTTACCATTGCTTCCAGTAACAAAAACAATATCTTCAGGAAGCTTCAAGCTGGATAAGATATTTGGATATAGCCTAAGAGCAATCTTTCCAGGAAGACTGCTGCCTTTTCCCACAATTAAACCTATTAAGTATAAGAGCTTTGTTGTTATAATTACAAGCATTCTTTTCATTTAGTCACCTTATTTATAGATACTTTTCTTTCGTACATTCAACCATTCAGTTATAAGCTTCATTGATATAAAAGTATTACTCAATATTAATATTGCCTGCTTTAATATTACAACTTTACATTATCGGTTAGCCAGCATAAACTATCAAAAATTTTGCTAAACATTTTCGTCGCAATTGTATTCATAAATATTGGATATAGCAAGCAAAACCATTATAACAACCATGATTATTAGAGTCAAGGAGAGATAGTTGACAGTAGAGACAGCTAAAAAGCTAGATGCACGGAATTTACGTTCCAACTATAAACTATTCACTATTAGTTATTATTGACAGTATTGGGTTAAAAATTCCCGTGACAAACTGATAATCAAATATTTCATTATTGATAGGGAAAACATATAGTAATTGCAGTTGTGAATATATTTTTTGTACAACCTTTGGTATAATGAAGAAGAAACTGGAAAATGGCAAAGGAGAGAAACTAATGGTTGCAGTTGATATAATCGTCAAGAAACGACATGGAGAATCTCTTACCACAGACGAAATTAACTTTTTTACAGAAGGCTTTACGGAAGGAAATATTCCCGATTATCAAGCCTCAGCCCTGCTTATGGCTATTTGCTGTAATGGGATGGACAGCAGGGAAACAGCAGATTTGACCCTTGCAATGGTTAATTCTGGGGATGTAATTGACTTGTCACCAATTCCAGGCATCAAGGTTGACAAGCATAGTACTGGCGGAGTAGGGGACACCACAACCCTTATTATTGCGCCATTGGTAGCAGCGTGTGGTGTTCCTGTCGCAAAGATGTCAGGACGGGGATTAGGTCACACTGGCGGGACGCTGGATAAGCTGGAATCTATACCGGGATATAGAACGGATTTGAGTATGGAAGAATTTATTAAAGCAGTGAAAGAAATAGGACTTGCAGTTATAGGTCAGAGCAGTCATTTGGTTCCTGCTGATAAGCAGTTATATGCTATTCGAGACGTTACTGGTACAGTGGACAGTATCCCGCTTATTGCCAGCAGTATAATGAGTAAAAAGATCGCCTCAGGCAGCGATGCAATTGTATTGGATGTTAAGACAGGCAGTGGAGCCTTTATGCAGACATTAGACGATTCCTTTGCTTTGGCTGAAGAGATGGTGGAGATTGGAACACGGGCAGGGAAAAGTGTCACAGCAGTTATTACGGATATGGACCAGCCACTTGGCATGGCCATTGGAAATGCTTTAGAAGTTGAGGAAGCAATCAAGGTACTAAATAATCAGGAGGACAGCTACCTGAAAGAAGTTTCTCTATATCTTGCTGCTAATATGTTATTCGCTGCAAAAGCTTGTGACAGTATTAAAGAGGGTATGGACCTAGCTAAGGAAGCACTTGAAACGGGTAGAGGTCTGGCAAAACTGGGGGATATGATTCGTCAGCAAGGGGGAGATGCAGCGGTTATTGAGGATCTTAGTTTGTTGCCTCATGCAAAACATGTAATGCCTGTGGTCTCAGAAAAGGAAGGTTATATTTCTTCCATGGATACCCAAATGATTGGGCATAGCTCTTTGCTAACAGGTGCAGGAAGATCTAGGAAGGAAGATGATGTAGACCCTGCAGCAGGTTTAATTATGAAAAAGCGAGTAGGGAATGCGGTAAAAAAAGGAGATGTTCTAGCCGAAATCCACTTGAACAACAAAGATATGTTTGAGGAGGCAGCTAATGCATTTCGCAGTGCCTTAACCATTACAGAAGATAAGCCAGAAGCTAGACCATTGATTTTAGGATCTGTCACTAAGGATGGGGTGAAAAGGCGGGTGTAGCATGAGGGGGAAATGGGAGGTTTGGGTAAGAAGGCCTGTATTGTGGTTTCTGATTGTATATTTATTGGGACTCATCTTGTCCATGTATTTACCAATAAGTTCTGTGGTTTTATTTATAACCATAGTTATTTTTGTTGTAATCGGAATTCTTCTTCATCGAAAAACCTTATACCTACAAAACGTACTATTCCCTACGCTTCTTATTATAATTTTCCTATTTGGTGGCATGCGGGGGAATATACACAATGAAAAAGAAAATCCTCTTAATCCTTTTACTGATTCTGAAATCAGCCTGCAAGGTGTTATAAAAGGTGCAACTCAGGTGGAGGAAGGTCGAGTTATCTACATTATACAAACATCAGCAGTCAAGGTGAAAGATGTGGTTTATCCGATTCAAGCGAAGGTAAAGGTAAGTGTCTATCCTGATGCCAACGGACCAGAGTCTACTGTTAACAATAGTTATTCTACAGGTGATCTTCTGCAAGTGTCGGGAGAACTTAAGGAGCCAACTGGACCAAGAAACCCAAAGGGCTTTGATTATAAAAGCTATCTGGCTAGGAGGAATATCCACTCCACTATTTCTGTAAAAGAACGAAATATTACAATGGTAAAGGGATCTAGTACGATTTCACTGGACAGATTACTAGCATCATTCCGTAACCGCGCTTCTGAAGCTTTGGAGAAAGTTGTTGGTGGAAGGGTAGGGAATTTCTTAAAGGCTATTTTGCTTGGTGAGCGCTGGCAAATTGAGCCTAACATAGAAGATAATTTTACCAAAACTGGCCTGGCTCATATATTAGCTATCTCAGGTCTGCACATCGGTTATCTAGTTATGTTGTTAAACTTGATGCAGTCTCTCTTTCGTCTCAGAATGGGGGCAGCATTTTTGCTCCAAACAATCATTTTAGTTCTCTATTGTCTGATGACAGGGGCATCACCTTCTGTTACACGCGCTGTTATTATGGCTTTGATTCACTTAGGAGCAAGAGCGCTTGGCAGAAAAACTGATATTATAAACAGCGCGGGTACTGCTGCTTTTCTCATTTTGCTATTTCGGCCAATGGACTTTCTTGAGGTTAGCTTCCAGTTGTCTTTTCTAGCTGTCTGCTCAATTGGATTGTTTCAAGAACCTATGCAAAATTTTATGAGATTCCTTCCTAAAAAGATCTCTTCTTTAATATCAGTTGGATTATCGGCTCAATTAGGCACGCTTCCTCTCACCATGTATTATTTTAATCTGATCTCGCCAGTATCAATCTTAGCTAATTTACTAGTACTCCCGGTTCTAGGAATTGTAACAGCTGTGGGATTTCTAATACTTTTTGTGGGGATGGTTTTCCCTAACCTCGCTTCTATCATTGCCTTTCCAATAAAACTACTTTGCAGCATAATATTTCTAGTAACAGATTTTGCAGCCAGGCTTCCTTATGCTTATTTTAGAGTAGTTTCTCCTTCCGTACTTACCATAGCTTTTGCATTCTTGATTTTATGGATACTATCCCATGAAAGGCCTGGATTTGTACGAAAACCATATCTGGCATGTGGTGCCTTGGTTATTGTATATCTTGTAAGTCAGCTGTTTATAGGGTTAGTTGCCACAAGAGAATTAAAGTTGGTTTTCATCGATGTGGGCCAAGGAGACAGTTGCTTAATTCAGACACCAGATCACCGGAATATATTAATTGATGGGGGAGGGCGTGATGGTGTTGATATTGGAGATGATGTGTTGATGCCATTTCTATTAAAGAATGGCATTTCTTCTTTGGATTTGGTCATTATGT
>CAYFSR010000021.1:0-19118 GCA_964345785.1 uncultured Eubacteriales bacterium
TCATGAGATCTGAAAAAATCATAATACACCCGAACATTCTCAAGCTCAGTCCACCGTTTTATATTAACAGGGTTTTCATCCAGGTCATATATTTTTGCGCCTCTCATGGCAAGCAGAAAGGGTGAATGAGTTGATATCACAAACTGGCATCCAAAAAACCTTACTGAGTCCTCGATGAAACTCATTAGCTCCATCTGTCGTTTTGGAGAAAGACTGTTTTCAGGCTCATCCAATAAATATAGGCCATCCTCCCCTATCTTCTCAGTAAAATACTTAAATGCGCTCTCTCCATTTGAGTACTCTCTCACATTATCCATCAGTTCCCCTCTCACAAACCGTGATTGGGTTTTTCTTCTGGAGCTGTTAACTCTTTTCAGCTGCTCATAATCAGCTATAGACTTCAGTTGAAATTGTGAATACTTAACATCCAGATATTCTTCAAACAGATCTTCTCGTTTCTGGTCAATTCCTTCATTAAGGTTGCGAATATTCAGCATGTAATCGAATACATCGTCACTGGTTATAATTCTGCTATGTTCAGGAATATCACTTGCTAGAAACATGTTGCACATATCTACATAGTCAGGAAAGAAGTTTGACCTATTATATACAGAATCACGATCGATGCCTGTCTTTTCAGCTATAACATTTAATGCAGTTGATTTTCCCGAACCGTTTCCTCCGTATAATATAGTAACAGGCTCAAAATCTATCCTTTCGAATCCATGCGCTGAAAGAACCTGAAATGGATAAAATGAGTCATAGCATGTCCTTTTAATGTCCATGAAAAAATTGAATTCCATATCGGCATTTGGGAAAGTGAAATAATCTAAATAAACCATTATCTTCTCCTTAGAAAGTCAACTTACAGTTCAAAGTAACTCACCACAGCTTTATTATATCATCTCTTCTCAATAAGAAAAGTGTTCTACAAAGTGGATGATTCATAAGGCAATAACCGTAAAGAAAAAGGCCCTATAAATATTTATTTATAAGGCCAAAGCTATTTAATTCAATATTCATCTATTCATCAACTAACCGATTCATCAGCTGGTGCTTCTATTCCAATCATTTCATCTAGAGCAGCACCAGCACATACCATAGGATAAACATGCTCATGAGGAGTTACATGGACATCCAACACTGCTGGTTTTCCAAGAGCCAAAGCTTCTTCTAGTGCCTTACTAAATTCCTCTAAGGTAGTGACATTGTATCCTTTAACTCCAAATGATTCCGATACCCGTGCAAAATCAGGGTTTTTGGGCAGTAATGAATGGGAAAATCGTTTCTCATAGAGGATTTCCTGCCATTGTCGCACCATACCTAATGAAGCATTATTGAGAACTATAGTGATCACTGGAATATTCTCATCTGCTGCTGTGGCCAGTTCCTGAATGTTCATCTGGAAGCCACCGTCTCCCACAACTGAAATTACAGGCACACCAGGCTTTGAAAGTGCAGCGCCAAGCCCTGCAGGGAAACCAAAGCCCATGGTACCCAGACCACCAGAAGTAACCAAGCGGCGAGGTTGCTTAAAGCCGTAGAATTGAGCTACCCACATCTGATGTTGACCAACATCAGTGGTCACAACTGCATCTCCTTTGGTAATCCGGTGTAGTTCCTCAATAACTTGTTGAGGCTTAAGACTGCCATCCTCTTTGTACCATAGTGGGTAATCCGCCTGCCATTTATTAAGCTGACCTGTCCAATTAGTTGCTCCCACGGGCTTTAAGTCTGACTCCAAAAGGATCTTTAAAGCTTCGCGAGCATCTCCCAGAATTGGCAAATCAGTAGGAACATTCTTATTAATCTCAGAGTCATCTATATCGATATGCACGATTTTTGCCATAGGCGCAAAGTCCCTGGTGCGACCTGTTACACGATCATCAAACCTAGCCCCGATACTAATGAGTAAATCAGCATGCTGTATTGCCATATTAGCAGTATAGGTACCATGCATACCACACATACCTAGAAACAGCGGATGTTCAGCAGGAAAACCTCCCAAGCCTAACAGTGTATTCGTAACAGGAATCTTGGTTTGTTCAACAAACTCCAGCAGCTCCTGATGGGCACCTGCATGAATGACTCCTGCCCCTGCAAGAATTAAAGGTCTTGAAACATCCTCCATCAAGTCAACTAGCTGGTTTATATCCTCTCTTTGAGGAACAAAAGGAGGTTTGAATCCAGGTAATTCTAGCTTATCAGCTGGAGCGTAATAGAACAGCTCCGCTGATATATTTTTGGGAATATCAATCAGCACAGGGCCTGGCCTGCCATGGGTAGCAATATGAAAGGCTTCCTTAATAATCCTAGGCATATCACTCGCTTGTCGAATCTGATAATTATGCTTAGTAATGGGCGAGGTGATGCCGATGATATCTGCCTCTTGAAAGGCATCGGTGCCGATTGCTGTGCTATTCACCTGACCAGTAATAATAACTAAGGGTAGGGAATCCATGTTAGCATCTGCTATACCAGTGACAAGGTTTGTAGCACCTGGACCCGAAGTTGCAATGATTACACCTGGCTTCCCTGATACACGGGCATATCCTTCTGCCATATGGATAGCACCTTGTTCGTGTCTGGCTAGGATATGACGAATTCCTTCCTTATACAGAGCATCATATATATTCAAAACGGCTCCTCCCGGATAGCCGAACAAAAGCTCCACATTTTCCTCCTGCAGGCACTTGAACAATGCCTGGGCAACTTGCATTTTATTAGACAATATCATAACCTCCTTTTCATGATTCAAGCTTTTACTTCATCAATTTAATACAGATTCGATAAAATATATATTCTTGAGTCGCATAGCTAATTTTGGGTTATCTATAATTCAACCATTAAGTCCATGTCGAAACTCTTATTCTGCCTAACGCATAAATTAGGGACATTATCGGCATTTTATTTTAATATAAAAACATATAAGGTATTTAATTGGAGGGCTGTAAATGTTGGAAAATCAAAAACGAAAACGTACCATGGTTGAAAAAATATGGGATAATCACCTGGTTTGGGAAGAGCAGGGCAAACCTGATTTGCTATATATTGATTTGCATCTAGTTCACGAGGTCACCTCCCCCCAGGCATTTGAAGGGTTACGCATGTCAGGTCGAAAAGTACGACGACCAGATCTTACCTTTGCCACAATGGACCACAATGTTCCCACTGATGGATTATCAGAGGTATCAGATCCAATTTCTGCAAAACAGATGGAGACACTATCAAACAATTGTAAAGAGACAGGTATTACTCTTTTCCCTATGGGGGATTGCAATCAGGGTATTGTCCATGTTATTGGGCCTGAGCTGGGGTTAACTCTGCCTGGCAAGACCATCGTATGCGGTGACAGCCATACTTCGACCCATGGTGCCTTTGGTGCTCTGGCGTTTGGTATCGGTACCAGTGAGGTTGAGCATGTTCTAGCTACCCAATGTCTGCAGCAACGCAAAATGCGAACCATGAAGGTTCATTTTAAAGGCGAACTTGCTCCTGATCTCACAGCTAAGGATATGATCTTAGGTCTCATTTCAGCTTATGGCACTGATTTTGGCACAGGCTATGTTGTAGAATATACTGGTGAAAGCCTCCAAAATCTTTCCATGGAAGAAAGAATGACCATCTGTAATATGACTATTGAAGGCGGTGCCCGTGCCGGCTTGATCGCACCAGATGAGACTACCTTTGAATACATTAAGGATAGGTTTTACGCGCCTACTGGCGAAGAACTAGACAGACTCATTGAAGAATGGAAGCAGCTTCCTTCTGATCCTGGAGCAGTCTATGATGCAGAATTAGAGTTGGACCTCTCGACTCTAAAACCTCAAGTTACATGGGGAACCAGTCCAGGTATGGGTGCAGATATAGATGGTGTTGTTCCCGATCCTAAGGATTTCTCAGATCCCATGAGGCAAAAAGCTACAGAGTTAGCTCTTGAATATATGGGACTTAAGCCTGGTACCCCTATTCGTTACTTAAAGCCAGACAGAGTTTTCATAGGTTCCTGCACAAACGGTAGAATTGAGGATTTACGAGCTGCGGCAAAGGTTCTAAAAGGCTACAAAATTGCTAATACTGTTCGCGGCATGGTAGTTCCTGGATCCCGGCAGGTGAAGAATCAAGCAGAACAAGAAGGCTTAGATAAGATTTTCCTTGAAGCAGGCTTTGAATGGCGGGAGCCCGGTTGCAGCATGTGTCTGGGCATGAATGAAGATATCTTACAACCTGGTGAACGCTGTGCCTCCACCTCTAATCGAAATTTTGAAGGACGACAGGGTAAGGGCGGAAGAACACATCTGGTCAGTCCAATGATGGCTGCAGCAGCTGCTGTGAAGGGACATTTCACCGACGTAAGAGACTGGAAATTCCGCTAAGGAAAGAAGGAGGAAATATAAATGGATGCTTTTACAAAACACACAGGTGTAGCGGTCCCAATAGATCGCCCTAATATAGATACAGATGCAATTATACCTAAACAGTTTCTAAAGCGCATTGAGCGCACGGGCTTTGGACAATTTCTTTTTTATGACTGGCGATTTAAGAACGATGGCAGCATTAATCCTGATTTCATACTTAACCAGGATGATTTTAAAGATGCCACTATTCTGGTAGCACGAGACAATTTCGGCTGTGGCTCTTCTCGTGAGCATGCACCCTGGTCCCTTCTGGATTATGGATTCAAAGTTATTATTGCTCCGTCCTTCGCAGATATCTTTTACAACAATTCACTGAAAAACGGTATCCTGCTCATAGAGCTGCCATCTGAGGAAGTAGAAGGATTAATTAAACGGATAACAAGCCAGCCAGGACTAAAGCTGACTGCTGACCTGACCACTAATACAGTATCAGATGAAACAGGATGGCAGACAAGCTTCACTATAGATGAATATCAACGCAGTCTGTTGCTGCAAGGTCTGGATGATATAGGAATTACACTATTAAAGGAAGACTTGATAACAGCTTATGAGCAAAAATTAGGAATTGGGTAATTTGCATTATCACGTATTGTAGGGGCAGACGACCCTGTCTGCCCCATTATTATTACAGTTTTTTCTTATATTTATAATGTTTCATTTCTTAATGCATCTAATATGTTTTCATTTCTAATCTTGCTCATTGAGTACATCATGCTTATGAACACTACAATGAAAACACTAAATACACTTATTAATATACCATTTGCAGGCAAATAAAAGCTCATCTCTACTCCTTCGTTAATGCTTCTATATATCAAGTAAGTGACAAATATAGCTACTGGAAGTCCATACATCAGCCCCTTCATCCCATAAAAGACACATTCGAAATTGAGCATTTTTGTAAAGCTTCTGTCTGTCATACCCACAGATTTCAGCATGGCAAATTCTCGCCTTCTTAGGTTTACATTAGTGGATATGGTATTAAATACATTGGCAATGGTTATTAGGGATATAAGGATGATAAATCCATAGGAGAACACAGATATAATAGTGACAACATTTTTAGTGTCTTGTACTATTTGTTGTATATTTACTACTTCTGGTAATCCAACATCATTTAGAATCTCATTAATTTCTGTCTCTGCTTTAAATGGATCATCTACTGCAAAATACATAAACTGACCTATCCATGAGTCTTTTACGTTGCTAAACAAACTTTGACTTGTCTCCTCATTTACTATGAACAGTATTGATCCCCCATCAGCATAGTCATCTGAACCAAATGGAGCTGTATCAGCAAAGGCAGCTATTTTCACCTCTATCGAGTTTAGCTTTTCATCGTGATCATCGTATCCTTGGTGCTCCAGAAGTATAGAATCTGCAGACCTGTCTTTGAAAAAGCTTGTGTTAATAAACTTCTTTGCTTCATAATCATAATAATGCTGATTGTCTATAACAATTCCTGTAACCTGCCCGAGATCTGTAAATTGAGACTCATCCAAGCCTAAACCTTTTATATATTCCATAAAGGTTTTATGATCAAAAGCTCTAACCACTACTGACATAGGGATATCTTCTCCGTCCTCTTGATAACCCCTATCAACCATTCCTTCATAGTATGACTCATTAGCATTTTCTTTAGATACATAACTCCCATAATAAACAGTAGTTACGGACGATCCTTGTTTTACACTATCTAATCCACGGATATCAGCATAAACCTTTTTTGTCGTTTCTTCATTCTTATCCTGACCAGACACATATGAATATAAATCGTAATCCTTAGCTACATAAACATTTGTAACTGAGTCTCTTAGATACATTGAAAATGCTGATGCTGAAACAAATAACACGACACTGATGAATAGGGATATTACCGTACTTCGATATTGTTTGTTATTTCTTTTTATGTTCTTTAAAGCTAAGTCCCCTTCAATACCGAATAACTTCCTTGTTAACCACGAAGTTTTTACTTGTTTTGCTTTTAGTTTAATATCCGCTGACTGTCTAATTGCCTCCACAGCAGACACCTTTGCACTCCGCTTTGCTGGTATACGTGCTGAAATTAAAATAGTAATTAAAGCTGTCAAAGCGGCTACTATTATAGAAGGGACCGACACTGATAGCGTGAGGGGAACATAGTTGGCTGAGTACGCCATAGTCTCCATGATGCTATCTACGAAATAAAGGGTTACACTAATACCTAAAATACCTGCCATCACTCCCAAAGGTATTCCTATAAGTGCTAAAACCAGAGCTTCGAAGAAAACAGAATGTCTTAATTGTTTGGCTGTCGCACCTACACTAGAGAGCAGACCAAATTGCTTTGTCCTTTCGCTTACAGAAATGGAAAAGGAGTTATAGATCAATGAAATCGAACCTACCATAATTAGTGCAATTAGAATAGCCCCAAGTCCATATAAGACAGAATTAAAACTATCATTATTGCTAACACCCATATATCTTAATAGTTCGCTATTCTCCACTAAATTTTCTGAACCAACATTTAAAGTTTCTCTCACTTTTGATTGAATTTCATAAATCTTCCTATGATTATTAGCTAAGAAAAAAACGCTTAAGTCCTTATCTTCTACTTTCTCTTCGGTAGACATTGCACTAAAATCTCTTGATGTCACTATAGTATATCCTGGTGCTGAAGACCGTTCTAGTTTATAGGATAATCGATTCATGACTCCTACAACAGTGAAGCTCCTAGTTTCGCTTATGTTGAGCTTTTCCGCAGTTTCATCGTCCACCATTGCAAACTCATTACTTTGAGTAAGAGTTGTTCCATCATTTAACACTCTTTGACCTATATTTAAATCTAAGGTATCGCCAACCTGTATATCCACTCCACCATTAGATTTAATATGTTCCGAGATAACTACCTCATTTTCATTTTGCGGCAATCTTCCTTTGGTAATATGAATCGGTAAAGCACCAAAAGCCTCATTACTTAGCTCCATCAGATATAGGTAAGGCTTGTATTCATTCCTACCTCCCTCTAGGACAGAGTAGCCTATAGGCCGTGTAACAGCTGTTTCGCTAATTTCATCCATGTTCTTCAGCCTTTCAGAATCCTCATAACTTATGTTGTTTACGGCCGTATGCCAGTAACCCTCTTGAACAATGGATGACTTGACAAAGAAGTTTTGAAAACTGGAAATAAGAGTGGTAACCCCTGTAAACATGGCTGCAGATAATATAATACCTATAATTGTTACAATAGTACGAGTCCTGTTTTTCTTCAGCCCCCTTAAGGTAAGCTTATTCATGATATTCACCGAATCACCTCGTCCCTAGAGATCTTTCCATCTTCGATACTTATAACTCTATCGGCCTGTAGTGCTATTCTTTCGTCGTGAGTTATTACTATTAAAGTTTGATTATACTTCTGGTTATATAATTTTAAGAGAGAAATTATTTCTTCACTATTTTTACTATCCAGGTTTCCTGTGGGTTCGTCTGCTAAAACCAAAGCCGGATTGTTGATTAATGCTCTACCGATGGATGCCCTTTGCTGCTGACCTCCAGATAGCTGGTTGGGCAGATGGTTAACTCTATCCGCCAAGCCTAAGGTGGTAAGCAGCTCTTTTAATCTGGCCTTATCCTCTTTTCTGTTGTCTAAAAGTAGCGGCAGGCTTATGTTTTCCTCTAAATTCAAAATAGGAATCAAGTTATAAAACTGATAGATAAGACCGATTTGCCTCCGTCTGAAAATAGCCAACTGAGATCTGTTTAAATTATAAATATCAGTCCCATCAATGAATACTTTTCCTGATGTTGGTGTATCAACACCTCCTAGTATGTGCAATAGTGTCGACTTACCAGAACCAGAAGGACCGATGATAGCGGTAAACTGCCCCTTCTCCATAGTAAATGATACGTTATTCAGCGCTGTCACCGCAGTGTCACCATTGCCATATATCTTAGTTAAATTCTCAACCTTTAAAATTTCCACAAGGCACCTCCAAATAAATTACACTATAGTTTCTCACAGCTTTCTGGAATAAAAACCAAGTGTTAGTTTTTATGCATTTTGCTTTCAAGATTATTATAAAGTATTGAAATGACATTTCGGTGACTATTGTGGTGACAATTTGGTCACTTTAGGTTTGCTCTCATAAACTTTTTCCATTTATTTTGAAAGATCCTTCGTTAGCACTCAGGATGACATTAAAATATTCAAATAACAGTTTTATATAATCTAATAGTGAATTGAGTTCCCTTACCTGGCTCACTTCTTACTGTAATATCCCCGCCTTGATTGTTCACTATGCTCTTAGACATAGCCAAGCCAATCCCAACACTGTCTGGAGATGAGTTTTTTCCTTTATAAAAACGCGTAAATACGTAAGGTAAATCTTCTTTACGTATGCCTACACCATTATCTGCTATTTTAATTTCGGTATATAAGGGGTTGTCTTGCGCTAAAACAGTAATCTTCCCGCTTTCTGGTGTATGTTCAACGCAGTTTTTTAATATATTTGTTAACGCTTCCGCTGTCCAGTTTAAGTCACAACACAGGTTAAGTAGGTGACTACTGTAATTATCAATATATTGTATGTCTTTAAGTTCCATAGAAATCAATAGGGGATCTACTGCTTTATCAATTAACGTTTTAACAGATACATCTTTTTTATTCATTTCTACTACGCCGGCATCCAGCTTTGACATCTTTAGTAGCGAAGAAACCAACCATTCGATCCTTTCCAGTTGAGCCTGTATATGTGAAATAAATTCCTTACGCTTTTGTTCCGACAAGTTTTCATCTGCTAATAAATCGGCCATAACCATCATCGAAGTGAGGGGTGTTTTCAACTGGTGTGAAATATTAGCCATATGATCTGACAAAATAACTTTCTCTCGTTTTAATTGCTCATTGTATTCTGAGAGCATTAATGTGACTTTGTAAATTTCACTTTTTAGAATACTCAATTCTCCTTCGTGGTTATCACGTATATCCAATGAGTACTCACCACTGCTGATGCGCCTTAAATATTCCGATAAGCTGCTAATTTGTTTGTAGCGGTGATAGGTAAATAGATAGAAGCAGCTGCATAATGAAAAGACATAAATTATAATAAGTATTCCTGCCTCCCTGCTTATTAGGAAGCCGGATACAATAAAAATCACAGCTAAAATTAACAATATTAATGTATAGATTCTTACTTCTCGATTTCGGAAAAATGACACCGTTTTCACCACCTAATAAGTTAAACTACTAACTTGACGACCCCTAAGATCCTTCGCTTTGCTCAGGATGACAATTATATCTGATAGCCCATTCCCCTTACAGTTTTAATAATCTGGGGATTCTGAGGATCATCTTCAATTTTTTCACGCAAGCGTTTTATATAAACAGTAAGTGTATAGTCATTTACAAAATCACCTGAAACATCCCAGATGCTCTCAATCAGCTGATTTCTAGTCAACACATGTCCTTCATTGTTTATTAAAGTGAGAAGGAGTCTATATTCTAGTGCAGTTAAAAATACATCACTACCATCCTTTGTGACGTTACCCTTTGTAATATTAACGACAACATTTCCATAACGAAATATATTATCTTCATTTAATTGTTTTTGTGCTCGACGGAGTACAGAGCGAATTCTGGATTGGAGCTCACGAATTCGAAAGGGTTTTGTTATATAGTCATCTGCACCTATATCCAATCCCATTACAACACTGCCCTCATCATCTCTGGCAGTAATAAATATTACAGGGGTATAATCTTTTTCTTTAAGCTTTCTGCAAATTTCAAAACCATTACCGTCAGGAAGGGTAATATCGAGCAAAGCTATATCAAACTGCATATCTTGAATTTTGCATAGTGCCGATTTCGCATCATAACAAATAGTAACTTCAAAACCTTCTTGGGTTAAGGAATATTCTAAGCCTAAAGCAATAGTTTTGTCGTCTTCAACTAGTAAAAGTTTCATCATACCCTCCCTGTTCATACATTTAATCAGTAATCCGTAACCTCTATTTTACCTCAATTTTTGGCAATAACTTATTTATAGTTTCTATTGCATTTTGAAGCTCCTCTATCTCACCTTTATTAAAACCATCAAGGGAATCACTCATCAACCCTATGGTTTTTGCAGTGTATTCCTTTAGGAACATTTTAGCTTCTTGTGTCAGACGAATCAAGATGACACGACGATCAGATTCATCATATATTCTTTGTATGTATCCTTTTTTTACGAGCTCGTTGATAACTCTCGTTGCTTGCTGCTTTTTTATTCCTAGATTATCCGCAAAAGCAGACATTTTCATATCTCCAAAATAATAGGCTGATAATAGGGCATAAAACTCCGATGAAGTTAAATCTTCTTTATAGGTTTTTTCCAGCTGTTTATTTACCTTTTCTATAACAAGTAAAGAAAAGATGATAGTCTGTTGTAAAAAATGTTCTGTTATATTCATGAATTTCTCCTTTTTCATTGACATTGATTATTTACCATGTTAACATATAATTAACAAATGTTAACTATGCATAATTATTAATAGTCATATTATTGAATGCCATAAAGGGTATTATACATTAAAATATAATAAAAAGAAAGAAGGTATAATATGTTTGGAAACGAAGAGAAAAAAATAGCCAGGTTAGTCAAACGAGAACGTTGGACAAAAATCCAGAAGATGCTGGAAAAAGGAGAAAGTGCTACTAGGGTAAGAATTACCGCTGCATTAGGAACCTCGAGAAACGATGATTCTTTTAACATTCTTGTCACGCTATTAAAAGACAATGACGAAAAGGTACAGCTAGAAGCTATCAAATCCATGGGTGAACTCGGCGTTGACAGAGCTAAAGTGCATCTGCAAGATATGGGTTCTAAGTTGCCAGAAGAAAAAACTGAATTAATCGAAGCAATTAAGGAATCTCTTGCCAAGATTAACGAGAGGGCAAGATTAGAAGCAATGTAATTATTGAATTAATACTAAAGCTGATAAGCAATAAAGACTTTTATACAGAATGCGAATTTAAAAACACTTGATAGCAGCCTATTAAGTGTTTTTTATCCTGTATTAGGCATTAGGCAGGCAGAGTCGTATACCACTACATTTGCCTCATGATTCGCATTAGCGACCAAAGTCAACTATCCTTTACCAGCACAGTCTTTATATTTTTTCGGGATTTTATATCATCAAAAGCTGTGTTTATATCCTCGACCTTATAGCTTGTTGCCAATGATAAGATAGTATCGTGAAGCTGAGGATTTTCCTGCAAAAAGCTCAGATAGTCTCTGACATCACTTAAGGAATACTGTGATGATCCAATGATCTGAAGGGCTTTAAATGTAATCACCTGTGGCTGAATTTCGATGCCTCCACTGTTTGAGTATTGTCCTGGAACTAGGTAGGCACCTCTATTTCTAAGCATCTCCATACCAAGAGAAATGGCTTTTGGGTTTCCAGAGCCCTCAAATACAAGATCTGCACCTAAAGAATTACTAAGCTTATTTATATGGGCAATGATATCTTCTTTGGATGTATCACTTAAAGTAAGAACATCAGTAGCACCCATTTTCTTAGCTAGTTTAACTTTCTTCTCATCGTTACTGTTAGCAACCGCAACAATATTTTCAATTCCTAACGAAGCCAAATATGCAATTGCAAACAATCCAACAGGACCTATTCCCTGGACAACAGCCATATTTACTGTATTGACATCAAACCCTGCCTGCTTAGCCAACTTGAAGGCATGTACTGCTGTGGGACCTGGACAGGCAAATACACTTGCCATTTTAGGATCAATCTCATTTGGGATTTTCACTAAGTTTTTAACCGGTGTATAATTGAAATGCGCATATCCTCCATGAAAATGAGGCTCTATAAATGGATCTCCTCCATTTGTGACACCCATATTCACGCAATTGGCATCATCTCCATTATTACAAAGCAAGCACTCTCCGCACGGGGAAGCAATCACAACTATTACATTATCGCCTTCTTCTATCTGATATTCCATAGAATCAGAAGGAGATATTTCCACTACCTTTCCGATAAATTCGTGTCCAATAATTTTTGGCGGCTCAATTCCTAATCTCCCTGTCTGGATATGTACATCGGTACCACATATGCCGCTGGCTATAAGCTCCATCTTGGCATATCCCTCAGGTGCCGGCCCAACATCAAATTCTCGGATTTCAAACGCCTGGTTAACACCTGTATAAACTGCTGCTTTTGCTTTTTCCACACTAAAACCTCCTGTTATATTTGCATTATATTTTTCACTCTTTAGTTCTTCTATATATATTTGATTCTACTGCAAATAGTCTTGTATTGTCATTCAGAGGAGCTTGCGACGAAGAATCTTGAAGGTAGAAGATGAACATCAGATTCTTCACTGCGTTCAGAATGACATAAAGAGTGTAGAACATTCAAAAATGAGTTCTTGCGGTGGAATCATATTTGTTTCTTGAATATCTCTTCATTCATTGAACATAACTAATAACTAACTTCCAATATCCTTTATATAATAGCTCATTTGCATAGCTGCACTTCGAAACTACCCATCGATTTTGCAAATAAAATCATGCACTTCAAAAACTCGAAGCAGTTCCATTGCTTTCTCACGTGAGACCTGCTTAGTTTCCGCATACAAGTATTCTTTTCCCAGAGCCTTATATTTTGCTGTGCCAAGCCTGTGAAATGGCAATAACTGCACCTTTTCTGCACCTATACCTTTGAGGATGCTCGCTGTTTTCTCCATATATCCTAATGTATCATTATGCTTAGGAATAATTGGTATCCGAACAACTACATCACAGCCCATAGCAATCAACCTCTTAAGATTATCCAATATCAGCTTATAATTGCCACCTATTTTTTCTCTGTATCCTTCTTCATTATTGGCCTTAAAATCAAAGAAGAAAGTGTTCGTGTATGGTATGATTCGCTGAAAATATTCGAATAGCACATTCCCTCCAGTGTCTATGATTACGTTGATATCCTTTTCATTACACGCCTTCGCAAGCTTTACACAGAAATCTACCTGAAGTAATGGCTCGCCCCCCGAAATGGTTACACCACCGTTGGACTTTTTATAGAAATCAATGTCTTCCAAAATATAATCCATTACATAACTTAGCTTATAATGTCTTCCACTAACTTTAAGAGCATCTTGAGGACACACTTGTCCACAATTTCCGGCTAGTTTACAACGGTCTCTGTTGATAAGATGCCTACCGTCTACAAAGCTGTGAACATTGCTAGGACATACTTCCTCACACCTTCTACAGTTTACGCAAAGTGTTTCGTAGAATAACAAGCTGCCACCTATGTCTATAGTTTCTGGGTTGTGACACCACCCGCAGGACAAATTACATCCCTGCATGAAAACAGTGGTACGTATCCCATCGCCATCCCCTGTAGAAAAATGCTGCATATCACTTATGAAACCGAGATCACACATTTGCATGCTCCGTCCTAGCCAAGACATCTTGCTGTACTGCTGAATCAAGCTTTGTAAAATAGGCACTAAAACCTGATACCCTTACAACCAGATCTGCATACTTTTCCGGATGCTTTGTGGCATCCTTCAACATTTCCCTTGACACTGCATTGATTTGCATTTCTTGGCCGCCCTTTTCAAAGTATACCTGTATTAAGCTCTTTATTTTATCCCGCTTTTCATCACTGGCAAACATAACTGGACTGAATTTTTGATTCAGTACCGTTCCACATGCCACTTGCTTAAAATCCGGTTTAGAGGTTGAGTTCACAACTGATGTGATTCCATTTATATCGCGTCCATGCATAGGCGAAGCTGCATCACTTAAAGGCATACCACTTTTTCTACCATCTGCAGTTGCAGCAACTTCCTTTCCTGCACCGATATTGCTTATATTAGAGGCTATACCTATATAGATGCCTCCACCGTCTCTGGTCCTGTACTTAGAAAAGATTTCAGCGTGGATATCCACAAATAGACGGGCATACTTATCAACAAAATCATTATTGTTACCGTATTTCGGCGATGCCATCAGTTCTCTTTGTATGTCCTCATAGCCTTGGAAATTGCTTGCCAATACATCTCTTAGTTCTGAAAGCGATAGCTCATTATCTACAAATACAAGTTTTTCTATTGCTGCTAGCGAATCTGCTACTGTTGCAATCCCCATACAAGCAGCACCATGCACCGAAGGATAAACAGCACCACCATCGCAAATATCCAGACCCCGACCAATACAATCGTGGCAGAAACACGAGAGAAAGGGTTGTGAGTATATCTGTCTGTCATAACGATCATTATCATTACGGAACATTGCTACATACTCTGCTGCCCCATATTCCATTTGCTTCTTTAATGCAGCTAAATAATCATCCATGGTTTTGAAGTCATACGGATCACCTGTTTCTGGTCCCAATTGTGCTCCCGTTTGCATGCATTTACCATTGTTAAGTGCGAGTTCCATGTACTTAGGTGAATTATATCTGCCATCTGACCAGGCTGGTTGCTTACCAGGTATGAAGTTTTCAATACAACCTACCATACAGTAGTCCCTGCAATCCTCTATATCATAGCCATAACGAACTAGAGCCGGAATATTGATTTCGTCATTCATAAGGGCAGGGTAACCTAAACCAGTTCCTATTACATTCAAACATTTATCCCAGAATTCCTCTGGTGTATTCTTATGCATTCTTGCAGAAAGATTAGGTCCAGGTATATTACAGTTCTTAACTGCTTCAAGGATAATACAGGAAAGCTCATTTGTGGCATCTGATCCATCCCGATTTACCCCGCCAATTGCGATATTGACAACATCATCCGCACCTAAATTCATCAAATGCTCATTAAACTTCTTTGTCTCTACAATTTTGTATAATGTACATTCTATTAATTCTGTTGCACGTTCTTTTGTAATAATCCCCTTTGATATATCTTCCAGGTAAAAGGGGTAAAGATACTGATCTAGCCTGCCAAGTGCCATAGCAAATCGTTTCTCGTATAAGAAAGCTGTGTGAATCAGCCAGACTAGCTGCAAAGCTTCATGAAAGGTATCTGGTTTGTGAACTGATAGCTTTTTGCATATGCGTGCTATTTCTAAGAGGTTCCTTTTCTGCTCGCCATGCAAAGTTGCTGATTTTGCATGTGCTTCCTCTCCATACTGAAGTATCATATTGGAAAATGCCTTCATGGTAATAAGTGTACTATTTAAGAAAGTTATCTTTTTTTCAAAATTTACATCACTGCTATGTAAATTTATAGATTTTTCAATCTTTTCGATCATGCCGCCAATGCCTATCTTCAAAGGTGTTTCAAAGTCCGCAGCATAATGGTCCAAATTGGTACGGAAGGTATTCCTGCCATAGTTATCAACTACTTTCCTGGCATGGTCAAGTTCAGTATGGGGAAAAGAATTCCTATGTGCATACCGCCCATGTATGGAACCTGCAACTAAATCATTATCATATATGTGCTTTTCATGAGCTTGAAAGACACTGGCAATGGCATAAGCCTTAGCGATTAGTGCATCATCATTATAATGATCTCTGTATCCTAAATACATTAGATAATCGCTGACATCTATATAGCCTTCAAAATTACCGTTTGTAATCTCCGCTTTAAGTTTCTCTAATTTGCTCACCTCATCACCCCTTAAGTTCATTATAATTAAACCCTATTAATTGTAAACTCACTAAGTTGACATTGGTGGATTATTATGATATTTATTATTCAAGATGGAGGTGTTAATTTGAAATTTTATAGCTTACTTTTAAAACATATCCCGCGTGTAGAATTTGCACACAGCTATACAACCAGCAGCTATTGTATTGATTTTGACGCAAATCCAGAGATGTTTGAAATCACATATATTGAAAAGGGAGATGTTGTTAGGAATTTCCCATCTGGACTTCAAGAGTTCTTTGACACCCCATGTGTCATGTTTAGCCCTAGATTAGAAAAGTTCACCCAAGAGAGCAATGCTCCCTTACATCAACATTTTACAATAGGAATTCATGCTGATTATGAATTAACTGAGATCACTTATCCACAGATAAAACAGTTTTACCAACAGTCATTTATAGATAACAATAAGAATTGTTGTGTGGCAATCATCCCGCAAGCAATCTATGATGCCAAAAATATTGATACTCTCGGATTCTTAATAAAGCAAATTATTTCCGAGCATTCCCTTAACAAGGCTTCCAAAGGCTTATCCTGCATAGGTTATTTATTTGATCTTTTTTCTAAGCTCACCAGCTGGAGCATAGAGCAGGTTTTAGCACACCAAAAATCTGATATTTCATTTAGCGACATAGCCTATGCTGATAAAGTGATTGCATATATCTCAAAGAATATTCATCGAAAGCTAACAGTTACAGATATAGCAAGCAGCTTAGGCTTATCAGTCGGGCACTTAAGCAGGATGTTTAAATCAGTAACAGGCCATAGTATTATTGAGTACAGTAACAAAATGAAAATCAACCTTGTTAAAGAACTGATGGAAACAAAGAATATCATCTCTAAGGAAGCCGGGGAGCAGGTTGGTATTTCTGATGAGAAGTATCTATATCGCTTATTTAAAAAGCATACAGGATTAACAATGACCGAATTCAAGGATTTGAACTATACTGAGATAGGTCCAAAAACAAACCTAGAATAGAAAAAACACAAAGCCCTCAAAAGTATATAAGTCTCTTGAGGGCTTTGTTTTGTTTATATATTTTATTCTGGACCTAGATCAATCTTTTAACTTATACTTTAGTAATCTCATACCGTTTAGAATAACTACCAATATACTTCCTTCGTGTACTAACATTCCTATTGACATATTCATCCAGTCACTAAATAGTACACTTGCTAATAACACTAATACTACTCCTACTGCTATAAGAATATTTTGCTTCATATTTCTTGCTGTAGTTTTTACTAGTCCTAAGGCGTGTGGTAAACGGCCGAAATCTGAATTCATTAGTACAACATCTGATGTTTCTATGGCTACGTCTGTTCCACTTCCCATAGCTATTCCGATATTTGCCAAAGCTAGTGATGGACTGTCATTTACCCCATCTCCTACAAATGCTACTATTTGACCCTTTTCTTCGATTAGCATTTTCACATATTCAGACTTATGCTCAGGCAACATATTTCCGTGGGCTTCAGTTAGGCCTAGTTCCTTACTTACTACGTCAACTGTTCCTTGATTATCACCTGACAGCATTACCAGGTTCTTTACTCCCAATTTCTTTAGTCTTTGTAGATCCTCTTTTACTCCTGGACGTATCTGGTCTTTAACTCCCATTAATACTTTTAGTTCTCCATCTACTGCTGTTATAACTAGTGAGTTTCCAGCCTTTTCGAAACGTTCAATGTCCTCTTTAGCCTTTTCAGTTAGCGTTACATTTTCTTTTTCCATTAAGGCTACATTACCAACTGCTACTCTACGATTATTTACTGTAGCTACAATTCCTCCACCTTTAACTACTTCTGTATCAGTTACCGGTGAAAACTCAGTTTCTCCTATTTCTTCTAATACTGCTTTTGCTAATGGGTGATCTGATTCTCTTTCTATACTTGCCAGATAACCTAGTGTTTCTTCTATATTTTCTCCATAGTATTCTGTTTCTGATACTGATGGATTTCCTACTGTTAAGGTACCTGTTTTATCAAACACCATTGTGTCTAGTCTACTGAAGTCTTGAATTACTTCACTACCCTTTAGCAGTACGCCATTTTTGGCTCCATTTCCTATTCCAGCTACGTTTGACACCGGTACTCCTATTACCAATGCTCCTGGGCAACCTAGTACTAGGATAGTAATTGCAAGTTCTATATCTTTTGAGAATAACCATACTATAAATGCTAACACTAAAACTGCTGGTGTATACCACTTTGAAAATCTATCTATAAATCTTTCAGCTTCTGACTTAGAGTCTTGAGCTTCTTCTACTAGTTCTATAATCCTACCGAATGTTGTATCTTCTCCAACCCTGTCTGCTACTATTTGGAGTGTTCCATTATCTAGGATTGTTCCAGCATAAACATTTGATCCTTCTTCTTTACCAACTGGTATAGATTCCCCTGTTATGCTAGCTTCATTTATACTGCCTTCCCCTGTTAATACTGTTCCATCAACTGGTACCTTTGCCCCTGTTTTTACTAGCAATATGTCCCCTACATCAACCTCGTCAACTTCTACTTCTTCAAACTCTCCATTTTCCATTTGCTTTAATGCACTTTCCGGAGCCATTTCCGTTAATTCTTTTATTGCTGAACGTGTTTGATTTAGTGTACGCTGCTCTAAATATGCTCCGAATAAGAATAGGAACGTAACTATTGCTGATTCTTCAAAGTTTTGTATCAAAAATGCTCCAATTACTGCAATTGTTACTAATACATCTATACTTACTACTTTTACCCGTAAAGCTTGATACGCTTGTATGGCGATTGGTGCTGCACCTAAGATTGAAGCTATTACCAATGACCAAACAAATACATCCATATTCCCAGTTGTCCATTTAGTAATAAAGGCAATAGCGATTAAAATACCACTTATCAACGTTATTTTGTTTTTACTTTTTAATATAAACCTTTGCATAATAACCCTCCTGAATTATCTCTTTTTAATCTCTTTTTAGTTTCTGACTGTACTTCTATAATATCCCTTACCGGGAAACTAAACCTTGACTTAGGTCAATATTTGAAACTTTTTAAGATTTCTTTTGAAACTTCATTTGAAA
>CAYFSR010000021.1:19218-24016 GCA_964345785.1 uncultured Eubacteriales bacterium
ATTTGAAACTTTTTAAGATTTCTTTTGAAACTTCATTTGAAATTTCATTATCTTGACCTTATAGATACATTCTAGCAAGTTCTTGTTAAAGGATAATTGACGCGGGTCAATATTAGAAAAATAATTAATAGCTTTTACTTAAAAAGAAAAAGTCCTGAATCCAATGCTAAGAGACTCAAGACTCTGGTACGCAAAGCTTGTTAAAACAACTTCTTTAATCATCCAATTCTAACATCATTGCATTGATCGCTACGAAGACAGTTGATAGTGACATAAGGATAGCTCCAACTGCTGGTGTCAGCTCTTTAACAAGTCCTTTTTCCTCTTATATTCTTCTTCGTCTATTTCGCCGTTTGCTAACCTCTGATTGAGTAGCTCTATTGCTTTTCTGGTTTCATCATAATTGTTGCTATAATTTGTACGTCCGTTGTTGTTTGCAGCCTTGACGATTGCGAACACCACCAGTGCAATGAGAGCAATCAGCACAATAAAACCTGCAACCCATCCCCACATCATACCAAATCTATATCCCATCATATTATCTGTGCCCTCCTCAATAATTCTTTACTATCTGTTCGACAAAATCAAATCCTACCTTGATGATTTAATTGCAGATTTCAATGTATTTTCAACCTCTAATGCAATATCGTTTAGTTCGCTGTTCTCTATCATTCCAATTAACGCAGTTGGGTTTAACATACCGATAAATACATCATCCCCATCTTCATAAACTACTATTTTACAGGGTAAAAAATATCCAACATCTATCTGCTTTTCTAATACTCTCTTCGCTTGCTGTGGATTGCAAACCTCCAATATTTTGAAGTTTTTATCAAAATCCAAGCCCTTTTCCTTCAGTTTGTCCTTAAAGTTTAGTTCCCAGAGTACTCCAAACTTATGGTCATGAAGGCTCGTCTTTAAATCCTCAGTAGCCTTTTCAAAGTCTTTATCTGTCTTTACTTTAAACTTTATGTCCATATAATCTCTCCTTGTATAATATTTACTATATCCATTAATCTATAGGGTAATCTTATCCATTATTATCAAATTTTAATAATTATAAATATGTAAACCCTAAAGTGGATACATAAACGAAATAAGTTCATGAACATAAAGTACACTATGAGAACCGAGATGGAAGTATAATGTTAAACTCCCCGCTGAGCCATCAACAACTCAATTTCATCCTCATTTATGCCCACCATTGCTTCTCCCAGATCCTCAGAGAGCTCTGCTATAATCTTTGCATCCTTATAATTGGCGACAGCTTTTACGATGGCCTGTGCCCTTTTATTTGGGTTGCCAGACTTAAAAATACCAGATCCGACGAATACTCCTTCTGCACCTAACTGCATCATAAGAGCTGCATCAGCAGGAGTTGCAACACCTCCAGCAGCAAAATTCACAACTGGCAGTCGACCATTATTATTGATGTATTTAACCAGCTCATAAGGTACCTGCAAGTCTTTGGCTGCCTTATACAATTCATCCTCCCGCATATTCTGCAACTGTCGAATCTGTTGGTTGATAAGCCTAATATGACGCACTGCCTGAATAATGTCTCCTGTACCCGGTTCACCTTTGGTTCGAATCATCGAAGCTCCCTCACTGATCCTTCGCAAAGCCTCTCCTAGATCCTTGGCACCGCAGACAAAGGGCACATCAAACTTATTTTTGTCAATATGGAACTCATCATCCGCAGTAGAGAGGACTTCACTCTCATCAATGTAGTCGATTTCAATTGCCTGAAGAATTTGGGCCTCAACAAAGTGACCAATACGTACTTTAGCCATTACTGGGATGGATACAGCCTGCTGTATACTCCGAATCATCTTCGGATCACTCATTCTAGATACACCCCCGGCCACCCGGATATCAGCTGGTATTTTCTCCAAAGCCATTACGGCACAAGCCCCGGCCTGTTGAGCAATTTCTGCCTGCTCCGGAGAAGTCACGTCCATTATTACGCCACCTTTTAGCATTTGCGCTAGACTTTTATTTTGATTATTACTTGGTTTCATTTTTTCCATCTCCCTTATTAAACTTTTTTCATTTTCTTGACATTAGTGTTGACTTATTATAACGTAAGTGCAAATCGTGAATCGACTTGCTTCACACCGTTTCAATATAAACATCTTTAGCTAAGTCGCTGGACTTTGTATCATTTTTCTGTATTTATTATAACGTGTAAACTGGTATGGTTAACAGGTCCAATATCGAGTTATTTTATGGTATCAGGTTAATATAAATGGAGGCTTATTATATGGAAATGCTCACTTTTCAATTTGATTTAGATGGGAGTATACCTCTTTACCAGCAGCTCTATGAATACGTTAAGAAAGAAATCCAGTCTGGAAGAATCATGTCCGGGGCAAAGCTTCCCTCAAAGAGAAAGTTATCTTCATATTTAGGTATCAGCCAGAACACTGTGCAAGCTGCCTATGAACAACTTATAGATGAGGGCTATATTAACCCTGTCGAGCGAAAAGGCTTTTTTGTATGCCAGTTGGACGATATTATCCAGCTTAAACCAGCTACTGAAGATGTAACATTAAAAAAGAAAGAAAATAATGAAGAGATACTATATGATTTTTCCTATCAGGGAGTCGATATGCAGACTTTCCCTTTCTCAACATGGAGAAAGCTGTCCAAAGAAGCAATGCATGAGTATGATGTCGAGTTGTTACGGCTTGGGGATTATCAGGGCCATCTGGATCTTCGTATGAGCATAGCATCATACCTTAGACAGTCCAGGGGGGTTAACTGCAACGCAGACCAGATAATAATCAGCGCAGGCACTGAATTTCTAATACAAATGCTTGTGCAGCTTTTTCCCCATGATGTTGTTTATGGTATAGAAAACCCTGGGTATGAGAGGCTTAATTTGCTGTTCAATAGCAACCGGGCTAATTATCGTTCTGTCAATATCGATACTGAAGGTATCGTGCTTGAGGATATTATAAAGAAAGAAGTTGATATAATATGTATCACCCCTTCCCACCAATTTCCTTCAGGCAGTATTATGCCAATAAATCGCCGAATCCAGATATTAAACTGGGCAAAGGAAGATGACCGGCGTTTTATCATAGATGATGACTATGACAGTGAATTCAAGTACAGCGGAAGACCTATTCCTGCTTTACAAGGTTTAGATGACCAGGGAAGAGTGATATATATGGGTGCATTCTCCAAATCATTGACTCCGGCTATTAGAGTCAGCTATATGGTGCTTCCAGATAAGCTCATGGATAAATTCAGAAAGAAACTCTCCTTTGTTGTTTGCCCTGTTCCAACTTTGGAACAGAAGGTTTTGCACCGATTCATTCAGGATGGTTATTTTGAAAGGCATTTAAATAAGATGAGGAATGTATACCGGAAGAAAAGAGAGATACTTTTAAAAACCCTATTGCCGTATAAGGATAATGTTAAAATTTCAGGAGCTGACGCAGGTCTACACCTGCTTCTGCATGTAAAAAACGGGATGTCCGAGGAGGATCTAGTGATTGCAGCTAAAGAGGCCGGGATAAAGGTTTACGGCATTTCCAGGTATTACTTCGAGCCAGAAATGTCTGTGATGACTCCTACAATATTAATAGGCTACGCTACAATTCCCGAAGACTCTATCCCTGCCGCAGCAAACCTCCTGATACAATCATGGTATAAGAGAGAACACAATGTGTGTTAGTCAGTGGTACAAGCATATTCCGATCTAGTAAGCCAGAAAAAATAAGGCATTGTTAGCTAAACTCATTAGTGCAACTTCTTTGAGCTTTTCTAGCGAAGCAATAAGGAATATAAGGAATCAACATATTTTGTAGTATGAAGATTTCGTAGTATAATAATATAATTAACTGAGTATTAGTATATGTATTTAGATATATATTTTATAACAGTATGTAGGGGGTAAAAGCTTCAATGAGAGTCATAGTAATAGGGGCTGGTAAAGTGGGTTATCAGATTACAGAATCGCTGTCTAGGGAAGAGTTGGACGTGGTTGTTATAGAGCATGATCAGGATGTTGTAGATAGAATCAATGAAAACCTCGACGTAATGACCCTTAAAGCCAACGGATTATTGAGTAGCACTTTTAAGCATCTTGGTTTAAATCAGGATGATACAATTATCGCAGTTACCGACAGCGATGAAGCGAATATGCTGGCCTGTCTGTCATCAAAAAATATGGGAGCAGGTACAACTATTGCCCGTATACGCAACCCTGAATACACCAAAGACTGGGCTGTTACCAAAGAGCAGCTTAGTATAGATTTCATCATCAATCCAGAGCGTTCGACAGCCAATGAAATCAGCAGGATGATTACCTTCTCCCCAGCTGGTGCAGTAGAGGACTTTGCCAAGGGTAAGGTGCAAATGGTTACCGTCCCTATTGACGATAGTGTCAATTTAAATCAAATAAAAATCAAAGATATACAGAACCTGGAGCAAATATTAGTAGCTGCCATTATCCGAAAGGGTGAGCTGATTATTCCTAAGGGAGATGACATGATAAAAACCGGTGACGCTATCTATATTATTGGTCAGAAGCACGAAATCCTCAAGTTTTGCAAAGGCATAGGAAAAACACCAAGTCGGGTAAGCAATGTCATGATTTTAGGTGGAGGCCGAATTGCCTATTACCTAGCGGATAAATTGAATAATATGGGAATATCGGTCAAAATAATAGAAAAAGATCCAGAGCGTTGCAAAGAACTATCAGAAGCATTACCCAATGTATTAATTATCAACGGTGACGGCACCGATATCAATTTGCTAAAGATGGAAAACATCATGCAAATGGATG
>CAYFSR010000021.1:24026-24617 GCA_964345785.1 uncultured Eubacteriales bacterium
TGCCTTTATCGCACTTACAGGAATTGACGAGGAAAACATCCTACTATCTTTGCTGGCAAAACAAATGGGTGTTAAGAAGGTAGTGTCCAAAGTCAGTCGCACCAATTATATTTCCTTGGTGGAAACCATAGGCATAGATGCAGCCATTACCCCGAGCATGATAACAGCAGGTGAAATAATTCGATTTATTCGCGGAGGCGAGATTATATCCTTGTTCCTTCTACTAGGCGGTGAAGGGGAGATTATGGAGCTGGATGCACATCCGTCCAGTGCTGTAGTCAATTCACCATTGTGGAAATTGGATCTCCCAAAGGACGTACTCATTACCGCAATTGTGCATAAGGGCAAGGTAATTGTTCCACATGGAAACGATGTAATTAAGGGGAATGACCGAGTAATCGTTTTATGCCGCACTAACGAGGTAAATCGGGTGAGAGAGATGTTCAGCAGTTCAGAAAGGAATCATAAAAATGGACTTTGGAATCATTTTAAGACTACTCGGACTTTTACTTCTAATTGAATCTGCTTCCATACTACCCTCTTTCGGTGTAGCGCTATACTACCAACAGGGAGATTCAAAGGCATTGCTAC
>CAYFSR010000021.1:24627-26046 GCA_964345785.1 uncultured Eubacteriales bacterium
ATATTGAGTATCCCTGGATGGCTCAAAAAGAGCAAGGGAATGATACGATATAAGGAAGGGTTTCTTATTGTGGGGCTGGGCTGGATCCTAGTCTCTCTCTTTGGTGCTCTTCCCTTTTACCTGTCCGGAAGCGTTCAAAGCTTTCTGGACGCCTTTTTTGAAACCGTATCTGGCTTTACCACTACTGGCTCTACAATTCTAACTGATGTGGAAGCTATGCCCAAAGGCCTACTTTTCTGGCGTTCTTTTACCCATTGGCTGGGCGGCATGGGTATTCTCGTGTTTGCAATGGCTCTGCTGCCTGCACTGGGCGCGGGTTCGTTGCAAATTTTCAAGGCTGAGACCACCGGCCCTACAACGAGCAAACTCACTCCTAAGATTGGTCAGACAGCCAAAATACTGTATCTGGTTTATCTGATTATTACTGTAGCCCAAATCATTACATTGAGAATAGCAGGAATGCCTCTGTACGATACACTTATTCATACCTTCGGTACAGTAGGCACTGGTGGATTCTCAAACTATAATGCAAGTGTAGGACATTTCAACAACCCGGCGTTTGAATGGATTATCACCATATTTATGTTTATTTCCGGCGTAAACTTTACGCATTATTACGATGCGCTTCATGGGAATATCCGAAACTTGGTCCGGGATAGGGAATTTCAGCTGTTTATTTTAATTGTAGTCATTGCAGTAGCCATAATAGCTACTAATGTATACCATACCGTCTATCATAATGTAGCTGAATCTATAAGGCAGGCGTCGTTTCATGTACTAAGCATTACCAGTACCAGCGGTTTTGCCGCTGCCGACTATGATCAATGGCCCGACCTAAGCAGATTGATTCTGCTCCTCCTAATGTTTATAGGGGCTTGTGCTGGTTCCACTGCAGGAGGCATTAAGATAATACGCCTTTTACTGGTTTTCAAGATCATACGAAAGGAACTTTACCGTCTTATTCATCCCAGGGCCGTCATTGCTACCCACATTGGTGACAGGGCCATTCCTGAAGAGACATTGAGTAATACTGCAGGCTTTCTATTCTTGCATCTTGTAATCTTTTTGGCTTCTACCATTATTCTCCTCGCCCAAGGTATGGATATACTCAGCGGAGTCTCCTCTGTAGCTACTGCATTGAATAATGTAGGCCCAGGCTTCGGACAGGTTGGTCCTGCACGTAATTTCAGTTCTTTATCTGATTTGTCCAAACTGTTGCTATCAGCACTAATGCTATTGGGACGGCTAGAAATTTATACATTGTTTATTCTGGTTTCTCCTACCTTCTGGAAGAGATAGTCCAGGCGGTCTCCCACAAATATAGCAATAAAAAACCCTATGTTTTAAGTAACATAAGGTTTTTGTGATCCGGCAACGACCTACTCTCCCAGGCGGTCTCCCACCAAGTACCATCGGCGC
>CAYFSR010000022.1:0-25874 GCA_964345785.1 uncultured Eubacteriales bacterium
TTCCTGGATAAAACAGCACCACCGGTACACGATCCAGTGTCTGGTGCAGGTTATTCAGCACCTTATGTGATCGTAAAATTGGATAGCATTTACCTATGCCGACAAGAAAAACCACAGCATCTTCAGGCGTATTGTCATGAATATGATTTACTATAAGACTGTCTGTATCATTGATCTTAAGTAAGTTTCCTACAGCTTTGATGATTCTCTCAAAACCGCTTTTCTTTTCAAACAAGAAACACTGGTCCAGAAAGCCTTCTGCTTCAAGAATATCCATGATAATGTCGTAAAGGTCAAAGACGACCAGGTCAAAACCATCTGCTCCGCGAGAATTCTTATTTTTCATATAAGCGATGCGTTCACGTATAAGGAGCTCTTTCTCTGCAGGATAATCGAACACATAGTATCCGACTTCATTGCCGAGCCCTTTATTTTGTCGGAAGCTCTCACTTTTTATCAGCCGCTCTGCAGTATCAAGCCGTTCCTCCAAACAGGCCATCATCTCACCCCCGTTAAAGCACGCAGAGTCATTTCCATGCCGCATTCTTTAAGTTTATATTCCAAGGATTGGTCCATAATTGGCTTGAGTATTTTCTTCGTGCTATTTGAAGCTCGTTCAAGGATGCCGGTTTCCATTAAGACGGTTCTATAAATACTCCCGAGACGTTTAAGGGTATAATCAGTCCATTTGGCAACCCGGTCACTCTGTAATTGTTTATCTTTAAAGAAGATACTGAAATCGCTATCGGAAAGCTCGTCCACACCAATAATAAGCTTTTCTCTAAAAACTTCATACATGAAGTCAAAGAATAAAGTATCGCTTTCCATAATTGAAATCAGAACAATTAGTTTTTGGTTCGTAATATCACTTTGTTCAAATAAAACATAAAAACTGGGATCCAGAGCTTTTACCCGGGTCGAGACTGTATTGAATATCTGAATAGAGCGAGCTTCCGTTGGAGCTAAAAAGATATTTTCCTTAACATTCAAGTCCTTTATCTCAGTATAAGTCAATCCTGAATTGATCAGGTTAATCATTTTTTTAAATTCTGAAAACCAAAACGGTAATTTAACCATTCCGGCACTGTATTCTTTTCTTCCCATTAAAGGGCCTCCCCATCGACTAGATTCATAAAATCATGTTACCCCTCATCCTACTTTTTTATCGGCACTATTTCCATGATGTCGCAAAAATCACAGTCAAGGGCTCGACAAATCTTTACTAGAACTTCCATGGATACATATTCGTTGTTGGACAATTTTGTGAGTGTGTTCGGGCTTATGCCTGTTGCAAGACGCAAATCAGTTTTTTTCATACTTTTATCAATCAATAATTTGAATAATTTATTGTAGCTTACATCCATTAGATCCCACCTCGTTTTTATAAGGTATATGACTGGTAACCACTTACTCGGATTGTATCACAGTATGTTCAAAAACGGAAGAAATAAATATAGATATTTGCGATAATATCTTCTATATTGGTTTTTCTGTATAAGTTCTAATAATATATGTTTTTAGTTACGTTAAAGTCTAAAAATTATAAAATCTCATTTTGCAATATTTTTTCAAAATTGGAATAAATAATTGACACATGGGTACTAATAGTATATATTTAAAATATAATTTTGCAGTATACTTGCAGAATGGAGGAAATTATATGCTATTAGAGTTTAGAACTAAAAACTACAAATCTTTTAAAGATGAACTCGTATTTTCTCTTACTCCAGCCCCCAAACAAAAGGGTCTTGATTATAGTGTGCTAGAAGAAACCATCGATAAAAAAAGCTATAAAGGTTTATGCTCTGCCGTTATTTATGGACCAAATGCCTCAGGAAAAACCAATATCATTGGTGCAATGGATACTTTCAAATCAGTTGTTTTACGAGGCAATATCCGCAATGATGATGATAAGAGCGATCCCAATGCTGCAGCAACTGCCTTGGAGCTAATTCCGAACAACTCCAATGAAAGTACTGGTCCAGTTAGTTTTGCTATTAAATTTATCACAGATGGCATGTTGGTAGAGTATTCTTTTTCTGCCGACTTGGGTAAATTTTTAGAGATTGATTATCAGCGTAAGGTATTATCTGAAACACTAAAGGTTAATAATTCATTAATTTTTTCACGAAATGACGGCTTGAAGTTTGATTCTTTAGATACGATTCAGGAACTCCTTGTGAATTCTTTTGAACAAAATGCAGAAAGCGCAATTTCTTTGTCAAAAAGTAATTTAAATGACGAAGAACTTTTTCTGATGAATGGCTTCAAAACAATGTTTAGTTCCAAGTTGGTTGCACTGTTTAGCAGTTGGCTGGACAACAAATTCATGGTCATTTACAGAGCCGATTCCCTTAATATTATCCGAAAGTTTAGTGATCCCAAGAAAAAGTCCGTGTATGTTGAAAAGACACTGAATGAAGCGGCAACCCATTTCGGAATCAACTCGAATGCACTTGGTTATGTGGTAGATGGAGAAAATAATGAAGCAAGGCTCTTTTCCCTTTTCAATGAAGCTAAAAAGAGAACTGCGGTTCGCGCTGAAATATTTGAGTCCTATGGAACAATTCGCTTTGTAAATATGTTTCCTTTAGTAGTCAACGCTCTTTTGAACGGTGGCACTTTGGTAGTAGATGAATTCGATGCTTCCATCCATCCGATGGCTTTGTTGAATATTGTAAACATATTCCATAATGATGAGATAAACATTCATCGCGCGCAACTAATTTTTAACACTCATAATCCTATTTTCTTAAATTCAAACCTATATAGGCGAGATGAGATTAAGTTTGTGGAACGTGACGAAGTAACCCATTTAAGCAGCCATTATTCACTCTCGGACTTTGGAACCACAGGAAAATCTGGTGTTCGTAAAAATGAGGATTACATGAAGAATTATTTCGTGGATCGGTATGGTGCCATTAAGGACGTTGATTTCACACCTATCTTTGAGGAACTAATGTCGCGTGGAAAAGAGGTGTGATTATATGCGAAAAGAGAATATAACCTACTATTTTTCTGTTGAGGGCGAAACTGAACAATGGTATTTAAAGTGGCTCCAGCAAATGATTAACGCTGATCCCACAGCAAGGTATACTGTAAAACTAGACATCAAAATCCAAAAAGATCCCCTTGCTCGTGCAAAGCAACTAACCATTGTTGGCAAAACTGAAGTCACTCATATTTTCGATTATGAGAGCGAAGAGCCCGTCCATGTACAACAATTCAAAACTACATTGGATCGGATGAAAGCAGCACAGGATTCTGGAAAAGACATCAAGTATAAGTTAGGATACAGTAATTTTACATTTGAGCTTTGGATTATTGTGCATAAAACTGATTGCAACGGTATGCTAACCCATCGCCATCAGTATCTAAAACCGCTCAATCGTGCCTATGATCAACAGTTTGAAAGTTTAGATCAATATAAACATGAAGATAATTTCAAGCGCATTCTTAGCCAATTGACTTTGGATAATGTTCGTAATGCCATCCAGCGATCGAAGGCTATAATGCAGCAGAATCAAGACGCTGGCTATATTTTGCAGCAGTATAAGGGGTATAAATATTATAAAGAAAATCCGGCACTTTCCATTTGGGAATCCATTGAAAATATTTTAAAAGAATGTGAGCTATTATGACAAGTAAAGGAACACCTATTAAAATCTATAATTTAAAATGCTGAAAACCCGCTATTTTAGCGGGTTTTCAAACAAAATGTGGCGGAGAGGGTGGGATTCGAACCCACGTGGGATTGCTCCCAAACTGATTTCGAGTCAGCCCCGTTATGACCACTTCGATACCTCTCCAAATGATGCCATATTTTAATATCTTACAATTGCTTACACAGACATCTGCACTTGATTATTTTAGCATAACTAAGCCTCAATCTCAACTGAAAAATTTGTCTGCTAAGCCTACTTACGTTTTTCTGCTAGTGTTTGTTACCATTACAATAGCATAGATAGAATCTGCGGTACAATCATCAATAAAGCAATTACAATAGCTACTACCTGAATGATAGTCTTTTTCTTCACAAAATACCTCCCTTGACAAATCCATTACCTAAACTAATCCGATTTCTTTCTTTTCTGTCTGAAGTAATCCTTCATTATATGTGAGCATTCTTCTTCCAGTACAGCTTCAACTACTTCAGTCTGGTGGTTAAATCGAAAATCTTGAAGCAAATTATACAAACTACCTGTGCAGCCCGACTTGGGATCCCGTGCCCCAAATACCAACTGACGAATTCTAGCTTGCAGAATAGCGCCGGCACACATAGGGCATGGCTCAATTGTAACATAAAGTTCGCAATCCGTTAAACGCCATCCACCTAAGACTTTGGCGGCTTGCTTTATTGCGATGATTTCGGCATGGAGGGTGGGGTCCTTTTCTCTTTCTCTCAGGTTATGACCACGTCCAATAATTTTTCCGTCCTTTACAACCACCGCACCAATAGGCACCTCGTCTAAATCATAGGCCTTTTGCGCTTCAACTAAGGCTTCCTGCATAAAGGCCTCCTGCGTCGAAGACTCTTGAGTTAGTACCGTGTCCAATTGCATCCGCTCCTATTTATCCTTATAGAGCTCTTGCACTTCTGCATAAGCATCATGAGTACCAATATCATAACAATTACCATTAAATTGATAAGCATAAACTGGTACTCTTTTGTACAGCCATGCTGGGAAGTTGCCTGGAGAATCAGGGTTATTGCCTGTATGCAAATACTCATCTAATAGAGGTAACGTTTCCTTCTTATATATGTAAACTGCAAATGCCCCCAATAAGGACTTAGGATTTTTAGGCTTTTCCTCAAAGTCAGTAACCCGATTATTTTCATCCGTAAGTACTATAGCCATTTTAGGAACTTCATGAGGCTTGATTTCCTTAACGCATACACAACAATTATCTACTTCCTTATAGTAATCAAAAAGATCTAATAGAGAGAAGTCCATTAGATTGTCTCCTGCAAGAACAATAATATCCTCTGATATCCTTCCCTTATCTAGCACGAATTTTAGATCACCTAAAGCACCAAGCCTGTTCTCATTATTGGTTGTCCCATCATTATATATGGTAATAGGAATAGTGTAGCTGCTATCTTCCTTCCAATCCTGGAAATGTTGATAGAACTTCTCGTTAGTTACAATGTAAACACCATCAACGACTGGGATTTGCAATACATTTTCCATAATATGATCCAAAATTGCTTTACTTCCTACATTCAACAATGCCTTTGGTACATTCTCTGTTAATGGATACAAGCGCGTTGCATATCCTGCCGCTAGTATAATTGCCTTCATAAGCCTACATACCTCCAAGTGTATTTCCATATCTTTATTTCTTCTTATATTATCAGCTATTTAGCATACAATCAATTTTATCAATGCTTACAATAATTCCTTGCGAAGCTCAGCTCCAGTCTTAGGAGACAAATAAGCTGGTGGAACATCAAATACGGATTTAGCACCGGACTGTCCTTCTTGATTCATCCGGAAGGCTGCCCTGGCATAAGCAACCAATACACTGGCTGTGAATTCTGGATTGCTTTCAAGCTTCAATGAGAATTCTATAATATTTGAATGCTCATTATTTTCTCCGGTAATACCACTTCGAATTACAAATCCTCCATGGGGCATAGCAGAGTGATCGCGTTTTAACTCTTCTTCTGTAATAAAGCTTACTCTAGTCTCATAGTCTGCGAAATAATTGGGCATTGACTTTATTTCATCCTCAATCCTTGCTTTATCGGTTCCTTCTTCAGCAACCACATAGCAGTCTCGAAGATGTTTTTCTCCAGTTGTCAGTTCTGGATTGCTTCCACTCCTTACTTTTTCCACTGCATCTTCCATAGGAATAGTGTATTGCTTGGCGTCCTTTACTCCCTCCACCCTTCTAATGGCATCGGAATGACCCTGGCTGACACCTTTACCCCAGAAGGTGTAGGTTCCACCATTAGGCAGGATAGCTTCTGTAATCATGCGGTTAATGGAGAATAATCCGGGGTCCCAACCGACAGAAATAATACTAATGCATCTAGAACTCTTGGCTGCTTGATCCATTGCCTCATAATACTGTGGAATCTTTGCATGGGTATCGAAGCTGTCTATAGTGTTAAACCACTTGGCTAGCTGAGGCCCCTGTTCTGGCAAATCTGAAGCTGAACCTCCACATAGAATCATTACATTAATATCATCTTTCATGGTTTCTATTTCTTCTATTGACATGACTTTTGTGGTATTATTTACTGGTTGAATGGTTTCTGGAGGCCTTCTGCTAAAGATTCCAACCAACTCCATGTCCGGGCATTGAGCTAATGCCAGCTCTACCCCTCTACCTAAGTTCCCATATCCTACAATACCTATTTTTATCCTTTGCATTCTATATCTTCCTTTCAGACACTAATTTTACCGAGTAAGACACTTATGCTAATTTAATTGTCCCATATCTAATTATCTCCTAAAAATAACACAAATCAATATTACCAAAAAATAGTCTCCAAATCAATGAATTAAGGTGATTTCTATGTTTGTGACAATGTCACTGAAGCTTCTTGGATCATGAGTATAATAAGAATTGAAAGCATCGCTTAGTGATTTAGGTGGTCTTAAGAGAAATAATTGTGAAGGAAAGGTGAAATCGGTATGAGTAATTGGAAATGGTTAAAAGGAGCCCTGTTGCTGGGTACTGTATTTTTTCTCGCGGCTTTTCTCGTAAAACCAATTGGTGTGTCCACCCAGTTTAGTGTAGCCTCTGGAATTGTACACAGCGCATTGGATCCGGATACGATACAAGTAGACGAAACCCGTGAAACGGGGTATCGGAGCACAAATGCTTATTATGATAAATCAGAAGGAAAACTGGCGAAGTCCATCAAACATCCCATGAACTATGACTTTATATTTGTATTGGCCATTCCCCTTGGAGCGTTAGCTGGCTATTTGTTTGACAAATATAGAAAACGTAGCTCGAATACCATGAAAGCTTCAGAATCTGGGTTTACAGTCCCTGATTTTAATAAAGCAGAATTGAAGGAACTTGAGATTAAAACAACCTTTGCAAGAAACTATCTACCCCCTTTTATTGGAGGCTTCTTACTCCTCTTCGGAGCTAGAATGGCAGATGGTTGTACAAGTGGACATATGTTCAGCGGTATCATGCAAGGTAGTGTAAGTGGCTTTATATTTGCCGCAGCAGTATTCTTAGCAGGTATCCCCATGGCCCGTTATTATGGAAAGTCTGTTATGGAAAGGAAGGTTGGTTAATGTGACTATATTATCAGCAATTGTTCTTGGTGGCTTATTTGGCTTTGCTCTTCATAAATCAGGGGCATCAGACCCTAAAAAGCTATTGGCTGCACTACGTTTAGAAGATCTTTCATTGATGAAAACAATCCTCTTTGGAATAGGCTTTGCCAGTATCCTGTTGTCAATTTCCTCTTTGGTTGGATTGTTTGACGTAAGCCATCTGAGTATTAAAACCGCTCACCTAGGTGTTATCTTAGGAGGACTTATTTTCGGCATAGGCTTTGGAATAGCTGGCACATGTCCTGGTACTTGCGTAGCTGCGGCTGGCAGTGATGGTATTAAAAAAGCAATTAGCGCGATTATCGGCGCCCTGTTGGGAGCTTTTGTATTCTCCCTTAGCTATGGTTGGCTTCAAGGTTTAGGATTGTTTGATGCGATGAATCTTGGTAAATTGACATTGTTCAACCTCTCAGATTCATTCCCATCAGTTATAAATTTAGGTTTTTCCGGTCTACTGATAATGGGTATTTTGCTAGCTGGCGTTGCATATTTCATGCCTACTAGTCTTGGCAAGGCTGAAACTGCAAAACAACCGATCAGGAGTATGAACTAAGTTGTTTTTTAGATAGATATTTTAAGAATGAATTTTATAAGAGAAATTATTAATAATGAAATAAATGAAAGAGCATATAAGAATTATAAAAGGAGCGAAATAAAATGGCAGCAATTAAGATAACCAAGGAGAACTTCAATAAAGAGGTAATGGAATCCGATGTCCCTGTACTATTAGACTTCTGGGCACCCTGGTGTGGCCCTTGTAGAATGGTAGGCCCTATTGTGGATCAACTAAGTGGTGAAGTAGATGGTGCAGCTAAAGTAGGTAAGGTTAATGTGGATGAAGAAACAGAGTTAGCCTCTGCTTTCCGGGTAGGCAGCATCCCCACACTGGCAGTTGTCAAAGATGGTAAGGTGTCAAATGTTAAAGTTGGAGCTATTAATAAGAACGCCATGAAAGATATGCTGGGACTGTAATCCAGCAATAATATAGATAGATTTAGTAAACCTGACAAAGGTGCAACATTTAGTTGCACCTTTGCTTATATATATGTCTTCCACCCCTAAGATGTTGTATATATATATCACATTACAACCTACTCACTGAATTCCATAAGCCTTTTTCGGTCCGTTAAAGTCACCTTACCGCGGGACAAGGCCACTAGGCCTTCGTTCTCAAAATATTTTAGCATTCGGGATATTACTTCTCTAGCAGTTCCCAAATGTCTGGCAATAACATCATGAGTTATGGAAAGATCGTCAGCTCCTTCAACAGAAGCCTGTTCAAGCAAGAAGTTAGCCAAACGTTTGTCCATACTCATAAACACCACCTGCTCTACAACCCACATAACATCGGATAGACGAGCAGCGGTGATTTCCGCTTGAAAATCCTTCACTGCCCGATTTTCGTCACTGAGCCGTTTAAACACACTTGCAGGCATGATTAGAATTTCACTATTCTTTTCTGCCTCAACCTGTATATCAAAGGTAATATTCTTCATGATGCAAGATGAGCTAAGAATACACACATCACCTTCAAACAGTCGAAACAAGGTTATTTCTTTTCCGGATTCCGAAAGAATGAAGCTGCGCAATTGGCCGCTGTTCACCAATATCAGCCCTGTACATTCTTCTCCATCGTGAATACTTTGACCCTCCCTAAAGCGACGCTCCACTAACTTATCCTGGACAAAACGTTTCTGGTTTGCATCCAACGTATTCCAAAATGGAAGCATATATTCTATTGACTTTATTTTGCTGTTCAATATTCTCAATCGCTTTCCTTTATACTATATCTAACCACCCTACGCTTACTCAATAAGAAATACATGAATTAGCAGAAAATTAGACCCTTAAAATTATAGCTATTCCTAAAATAGCCCTGATATTACACCCGCTGAGCTAACATCGATGCTTTCCGCAACCGGCACCTTAGGTAGACCCGGCATTGTCATGATATCCCCTGTTAACGCTACTACAAAGCCTGCACCAGCTGATGCTCTAACACCTCGAACTGTAATGCGGAATCCTGTGGGACGCCCAAGCTTTTTGGGATTATCAGATAAAGAGTACTGTGTTTTTGCCATACAAACAGGTAGGTTACCTAAACCAAATGATTCCAGCTTGGAGAGTTCCTTCGAAGCATCAGGGCTAAAGTCCACACCATCAGCTCCATAGATTTCCTTAGCTACGGCTTCAATTTTCTTCTTCAAGGGAAGCTCACTCTCATACATAAACTTAAATTTACTAGCTTGACCTTCTGCTAATTTAATTACTTCATTTGCCAGATCAATACCACCTTCTCCACCTTTTGCCCAAACCTCAGACAAGGCCACTCTTACTCCTAGCTGTCGACATTTTTCCTCAACCAGCTGTAACTCTGCCTCTGTGTCTGTGGGGAATCGGTTGATAGCTACAACAGCTGGTAAACCAAACTTTTCAGTGATGTTTTCAATATGTTTCAGAAGATTCGGTAATCCCTTTTCAAGAGCATCTAAATTTTCCTGGTTTAAGGATTTACGTAAAACTCCTCCGTTGTACTTTAAGGCCCTTATTGTTGCGACAATAACAACTGCAGACGGCGTTAAACCACCTATACGGCATTTGATATCCAAGAACTTCTCAGCTCCCAAATCCGCACCAAAACCAGCTTCAGTGATGACATAATCACCTAGTTTCAAAGCCATAGTGGTGGCCATCAAGCTATTACATCCGTGGGCGATATTCGCAAATGGCCCTCCATGGACAAAAGCAGGTGTATGTTCTAATGTTTGCACTAGGTTAGGCTTAAGTGCATCCTTTAATAGTGCTGCCATCGCGCCTTCTGCCTTCAGCTGCCCTGCAGTAACGGGCTGATCATCTCTCGTATAACCAACTATAATATTTCGTAACTTCTCTTTTAAGTCATCAATATTTTTTGAGAGGCATAAGATGGCCATAATCTCAGATGCTACTGTTATATCAAAGCTATCTTCTCTAGGTACTCCATTGGTTCTACCATTGAGCCCATCGACTATAAAGCGCAGTTGACGATCATTCATATCCATACATCGCTTCCAGGTTATTTTCCTGACATCCAAACCCAATTGATTGCCTTGATAAATATGGTTATCTATCATTGCGGCCAGCAGATTATTAGCTGCTCCAATAGCATGTAAGTCTCCAGTGAAATGTAGGTTTATATCTTCCATGGGAACTACCTGAGCATATCCGCCACCTGCAGCTCCGCCTTTTACTCCAAACACAGGCCCTAAGGAAGGCTCTCTAAGAGCTATAACACTCTTCTTGCCCAACCTGTGCAAAGCGTCACCTAAGCCAACAGTGGTTGTGGTTTTACCTTCTCCGGCAGGTGTAGGATTGATGGCAGTAACCAGAATAAGCTTTCCGTCGGGTTTGTTTTGATAACTGTCTAAAATGTTGTAATTTACCTTACATTTGGTATTTCCATAGAGGTCAATATCATTTTCAGGAATTCCTAGAGTCGCAGCAACTTCTTTGATAGGCTTCATCTCTACACTTTGAGCAATTTCAATATCACTTTTATACTCCATCTTGTTCCTCCTAGTTTAATGTTGTGTTTATGGGTAGATGATACTGGATACTGGATACTTGGTATTGGTATTATATCTTGCGAGTCACGGGTCATGCTTCATAATCTTTAACCCGTAATACGGTAATCATAACAAACTTTTCCCGCATCCGTTCGTTCTCCCAGTATCCCGTATCTCAGTTTAAATATATTCTTTATTTCTATTAATTTTCCTTGTATTTCCTAAATATTTCCCATAAAATTAAATTGTCTAATTTTGTTAAGTATTTTGAATCAGAGTGTTATTTTAATTTGTTCAGCAAATGCCATTAATTCTCTCTCGCTTCCAATCTCCTGGGGATAGGGATAGCTAGCAGCAATTTTTTCAAAGGCAGCCTTTATCTTATCAGCCTTCAATGAGTCTTTCTGTGATAATAAGGCGTAGGCATATTCAGTTCGCAATATGGAAGGATAGTTCTTCATTGCTTTCATTAATTTTTTCTGATTTTTATCTAACATTTCATCAAGAATTTCCTGCCTGTTTTCAGAAACCAACTCACAATATATACGATCTACCATCAATAGGCTGCGGTGTAGTCCAACCATACCAGTGTCCATCTTGAGAAGTTCTTCCATTGTCTGATCTGCTATCTTAAATTCCATAGCATCCATCAACCTGTTACAAATAAATACACCAATAACTGAAACCAGGCTATTCTTCATAGACTGTGGTGACGGCATGGCGAACCATTCCTCTGGCATATCCTTTATCCGCACACCTTTTGTATTTAATTCACTAACCTTTAGTTGAATCCAAAAAGCACGCATTGCTTCAGAATTCTTTCCCAGTGAAAGTGCATTATGTCCGTCATTATTGACAGTACCCAGTTGCAATGGAATTCCGTTTGTTAAAGCGAAAAAAGTCCCAATCATAGATATTATGAGAAATAAGGCAGAAGTAAATTGAAACTCCCTGCTTAGAAAAAATAACCCCATAAACACTGCTGCTGATAGAATATTCACTATGGAACCACCTAAGTTATACAGTACATATGGTATTTTACCATCTTTCATATCTGGCGGAGCCATCAGGCATTGCCCACCCGTTCCTGCTATTGAAAGTCTACGGAGTTTGATGACCTCATCCTGTTTAACCCACATAAAGCTACCAATGCGAAATGATGAAAATTGGTAACCAGTCATCATTCCAAAAATCAAATGACCTAATTCATGTAGTATAATCTGTAAGAAGATTGCTAAATACAATGCTAATAAAATACCTGCAAGTGATAATAGATATTCGCCTGTTGATCTTTCACCATTGCCTATATATTCAGATATGAAGGCACCAAAAAAGAAACCGAATACTGCTATAATAAGCACTGCCAAAAATTTCATTAAATTCTTTTTTCCTGTTTTCTTCTTATTCGCCTTTAGTTCAGTCATTTTACTACCTCCATCTGCTTGTTTACAACTATTAACTTCAAATTTCTGATGTCAATTTATCCAGTTCATTATGAACGACATCTTCTATTTCTCTCAGTAATGTCCCGGCTTTTGTTCAAAGCCATTATAGCACATACAATATAACCAAGACATTATTTTTAATTCTAATTGATAGTGCAAAACCCGCACCCCATAAAGGGAAGCGGGTTGTATTCTGGTTATTCTTGCATATATGACTTCAGTTGTGCAAAAAAGTCTTTATACTCTTTTAATTGAGCTTCCTGCTCTGCTATTTTCTTAATAAGTTCAGGATCTTGAGGTACCAGTGGTGCTTCCATCCTTGCCAATAGGATGTCTGTTATCTTCTCTGCCGTGGCAGTATCAACCTCTCCAGTTACTTCTATACCCTGTTGCCCCTGAAATGCTTTAACTGCGTTCAAGAACCCTTGCCCAGGTCCGAAACGATTATCAATAGGGCCGGTGTACAGCCCTAAATTTCTCATAAATCGCTGTGCTTGCCCCACATCAGCACCAGTGTCTCCAAATCTAAGTCTACGTGTAAACAATGTGTCACCTTCCTCCTTTGCAGAATAATGCTTGTATGCAACGTTCATATCAACATCGCCTATTATCCCGTTGACTCTGCCCTTCCATGAATACTGCCATATATCACATTCGTTGGACCTGTCTTTGTTTACGCTCCCTGTTGGGTACGCATACCATAAATCATGATCTTTCAGTTTAGACATATCGAAATAATTTCTCATATAGTCGTTATTAGTGTAGATCATTGGGACATAACCCGCTTTTTTAATTTCTTCACAAAAAGCTATTGCGAATGATGTTGCTGTGCTCTTTGTGATTTTGATTCCTTTTCCTTTGGCAAAATTTACTGATCCATATTCGAAATCAAAAGCAACAGGAAAGTCAATTTTGAAGGGTCTTATTACTTCTATACATTGCCTTGCTTCACGTCTGGCCATACTTACTATGTAAGCGTAAGAAAACCAATATACACCTATCGGAATATCTAGACGATTGCACTCTTGAGCGTTTAGGATAAACTGTCTATCAATATTGTTATTCCCAAATCCCGCACGTAACATTGCAAATTGGATTCCATCAGCTTTTACCTTCCCCCAATCAATATTGTTTTGATGGGAAGATACGTCTATACCTTTCATTTCTCTACCTCTGGTAAGCCTGCAACAGATGTCAATAGTGATAGAATACCAGCCAGTACAGATGCGCTTAAGACTATTTCCCAGTTAACCTCTGCCAGTACCGCACTTGTTCCAATTGTAGCGATTGCCGTTTGCGCTACGGTTTTAATCGCTCTGATTCCCGCAGCTTTAAACCAAATTTTGAAGTTTTTACTTGTCATGTTTTCACTCCTTAACAATATTTTTATTTTATAACCATTGCTACCTTTGATTTTTCTGCCTGTGTTGGGTTCATATCAGCTATGTCTTTTTTTATACAGCATATTTACTTTTCCTTAGTCCATTATATGCCTTGATTATGGTCCTTGTTAATACCGTCTCTTGACTGATTAATCTCTCAGATGAAACAACATCTTTTCTTTTTTTTGAGTAGGATTTTGACATTCGTAGCTGAATCAAGTGTTGGATTTATTGTGGAACAAATAACAAAACCCGCTACCTTTAACGGAAGCGGGTTACATTGGCACACCCGGAGGGATTCGAACCCCCGGCCTGCGGTTTAGGAAACCGATGCTCTATCCTACTGAGCTACGGGTGCTCATAAGAACAAGTCTTATTTTACAACCATAGCAAAGCTTTGTCAACCAACTTCCGTTCTCCAACTTCCGATCTAATATACTCTAAATTGACAGCTCTAGTTCATTGCATCTAGAACCTTAGTTCAATTCCAAATTATCCAGCCAACTTATGATATCCCCCTTCCTTTTCTTCATAGTATGTAATCACAAGGTAATTTGCGCAAAAAACTCCTTGTTTAATAGATTTCATTGAAAAAATGAAAAGGGACATACAAGGTGACCACATATTACATTTGGTAAAGGCACCTGTGTTCAGCGAGATACATATGATAATACAGATTAATATGGGAAAGGAATGAGTTTTTTGAATTATCCATACTACCCTTACTCAAGAGAACCGCAACAGCGCTGTCCAGACTGGAACGAAATGCCTCCAAAGGCACCAAGATGTCCTGGAAAACATATTCCTCTTAAAGATTACGGTCCAGAGCCCTTTGTAGTTGATATGGAAGGTGTTACATTACAAAATGAGAACTTTCGAACAGCCCTTTGGACAGGAAAACACCTGCAGCTGACCTTAATGACTATTCCAGTTGATGGGGAGATTGGCCTGGAACTCCATAGCGATGTGGATCAGTTCCTTCGTGTAGAACAAGGGCAGGGTCTGGTTCTTATGGGCGATAGCGAAGATGAACTATGCTTTGAACGAGTGGTATATAAGGATTGTGCCATATTAGTTCCCGCAGGAAAATGGCATAACCATATTAACGCTGGCTATGAGCCTCTGAAACTGTATTCCATTTATGCTCCGCCCCAGCATCCACATGGTACGGTCCATAGAACCAAAAAAGATTCAGATGAAGCCCATGAGCACATAGACAAAACTAAGAAAGAAGTAAATAAAGTACACGAGCAATAAATAAAGCTAAAGCCTAAGCTATTCCCTGAACACCTGAGGGTTTACAGCATGAAAAGGATGTCGGCCGCTAAAGAAATCGATGATATTTTGCGCCGATTCACTGGTCATATGGAGGCAGGTTTCGATGGCGTTGGTTCCAATATGGGGAGTGAGCACAACATTGTCCATCTTAATCAGTTCTGGGGAGATGGCTGGCTCCTCTTCATAAACATCCAAGCCTGCCCCAGCCAGTTTTCCTTCCATTAAATTTTTGACCAATGCTTTTTCATCAATGACAGCACCTCTCGCCGTGTTAATGAGATAAGCACTTGGTTTCATTAAGGACAACTCTCGTTTTCCAATTAAATGCCTAGTTTCTTTCGTTAGAGGCGTATGAATGCTTACCACATCTGCTGCTTTAAGCAAATCATCCAATCTTTTGTAAGCTACACCTAATTCCATTTCTATAATTGGATCTAACCTCTTACGATTATAATAAGATATTCGCATACCAAATGCCGATGCCCTCTTAGCCACTGCACGTCCAATACGGCCCATACCTACTATGCCAAGTTCTTTGCCATACAATACCCGGCCTAAATTGTTTAGCATTCCCCAAGCTGAGCTGTCACCCCTGCGAAGCAAGCGATCAGTTTCTGATATTCGGCGCATTACATCCAGTATTAAGCCCATGGTGAGTTCTGCTGTTGAATCTGTTACCACATCAGGTATGTTAGTTACCAGTATGCCTCTTTCGGTTGCAGCTTTAATGTCAATATTATCATAGCCTGCTCCATATACACTGATGATTTTCAGTTTTGGTGCTGCATCCATTACTTCTTCATCTATATTAACTGCAGCAGCAATAATTCCTGCACAATCAGTTATGGAATTTATCAGATCCGATTTAGGCATCGAACCTTTTTTATATCTAATTACATCAAATTGCTTTTCTAAATCCTGAATACCTTCCATTGGGAGAGGAAAGGTCACCAGTATCTTTTCCCTGTCCATGACCGTTCTCCTTTAATTAAATTCCAGCAATGCTTTTGCTTATTATTCTTCTATGTTTACTATACTATCTATCTTAGTATTTTGCAATTACAGGAAATAAAAATAGTAACGTTTAAAAATTTAAAAGGCCGGAATAATCCGACCTTAAGGGTATTTATTTTTTATTTATCATAACCGGATGCTTCCTCATAAAGAGAATAACTAATCTCGTAACTTCCTTCGTCTGTAATGTAGAGTCGAGTAAAATCTACAACTCCAATACCTTCTCTGATCACTCTTCTTTCAAAATATGGGCTGTTCTTATCTTTATACTCAACTGTATACTTTTCATGGATCTCACTCCTTTGTTTTAATATAACTTCTTATGATAATCTTAACAAAATTTTGTTGCAGGATTTCGGTTTTCTATTATCGTTTCCTATTATCTAATAACAATTCTGTTAATATTACCCTGAGCTTATAGAGATCCTTAATGTGATAAATTTAAACTATACTAGCGAAATAACAAAATTTAAGCATTCAACTGAAAAGTACACTGTTACTCAACTATGTGATAATCAGAATGAACACTGCTTATCTGATCCTTCAAGCCTTCGCTTAGATAGATTCCCTTATCCTCAGTGATTATCATAGCTTCTATATCTTCCAATTCATTAGCCAATTTTAGTCCTTCCTCTACCCCTGCCACAAATAAAGCGGTGCTTAGTGCATCAGCATCTATTCCGCTTTCAGTTACAATGGTCACACTTATTACGCCATTTTTTGTCGGATAGCCTGTTGAAGCATCAAAAATATGATGATATCTTTCTCCGGTTTGCTGAAATACTTCTACCATGTATCGTTCATAATCGCCGGATGTAATTATTGAATTACCTGTTGTGGGGACCGCTGCTACATGCCCTCTCTTTTCACTGTCGTCTTCCAAGCGTGGGTTTTGTATTCCAATACGCCAGGGAGAGCCATCCTCCTTGCCGTTGATCACTGCAATGTTGCCTCCGAGGTTAATCAATGCATTGGTTACACCATGCTCCTTCAAAATGCGCACTACTTCATCTCCAGCATATCCTTTTGCTATGCCCCCCAGATCAATGGACATCCCTTCCTGCTCTAAAAATACTGTCTGCTCCTGAACATCCAAGATAATTTTTTTATAATCCACTAATGGAAGTGTTTGTTCTATTTCTTTTTCATCTGGGATGCGAGGGCTGCCATCGGAGATATCCCACAGCTTGACTACGGGCAGAATAGAAATATCAAAGTTCCCCTGAGTTAGTTCTCCATATTGTATAGCTTTTTGGATAACGTAGAAGGTATCAGGATTCACCTTTACGGCTTCTTTTCCTGCGGCATTGTTAACTTTGCTTATGTCACTGTCGTCTATGGTCACGCTCATCCTCTGTTCGATTTCCTGGATTCGCTTAATAGCTAGGTCCAGTCCAGCTCTAGAATCCTGCCCCTTCCCTGTAGATACGGAAAACGTGATGTAGGTATCCAGTGCAAAAAGGTTTTCTTCTATACGCTTATTTCCCCCATTATCGCAAGAAACTAAAGTTATCAATAACAGTGCTCCTAATATTAAAAGTGTTAGCTTTTTTATTCTTTTCACTTGTTGTCTTTCCTTCCCTTTAAACATCATTAATGCTCTAATTTTAACACAAAACAAAAATAACAAAAACTTTTATTTTAAAGAAGGAATTCTCAATGTTACATAGAATTGTAGGTAGGTTTGCGCCCTTAATGAGATATCGTCAAGATGCCTTCTGCTTAAAATACTTTGACTGAAGCAGAGGCGTTTTTTGTGAATGGGTAACTAATAAATATCTTAAGAGAAATTTAATTAATTTTAACAAAAATTAATTATCTTACTGACTAAAGGATATAATTTCAGTTTATCTATAGACACTAATACGAAAGGGCCTCTATTCATTGGACTATTTAACTTTAGAACTTACAATGCAAGCCGTGGTAAGCAGCAAGTAAAGGTGTCAGAAAAGAGGAAATGAAAATGAATACATCACCAAAGAAAATAATAATTGACGAAGTAGTAATTCAGGACATGCAAGATCAACTTAACAGATTGATTATAAAACACGGCAGTGATAATCTGCTTCATCCTGAGGTGCTGGCCTTAAGTCAGCTGCTGGACGAATATATCACTGCCTTTATTGAACAATCGAACCATCAGTTCTACCAGGGCAACTGATGTTAGCCTTCCAATCGACAAAACTGCCTCACACCTTGGGTGAACAAGGCTTTCATTAGGATAAAGCAAAGCAGTCCATATACAACTACCAATATTCCAACCGTCAATACCAGGTTGGATGAAATAGGTAATAGTATCCATGTAAGCCCCGCAAAGATTAATCCGATTAGCATATTATATAGAACATTTACATTCTGTTTAACAGCTTTTTGCTCACTATCCCAATCCAATTTGGGGTTATAAAGGTCTATCATAAGGCCGGTGATGCTGGTTAGTAAAATAGGCAGCCATGCTGTTAGTAATATGATTAGTGACGTCCATATCGACAATTTCAGAAAAAACATGGCACTTAAGACCAACATAAGAACACCTATTACTCCTAATATAAAGCCAGACAATACCTTTGCTGTTAATTGCTGCCGATAGCTCACAGGTAGGTATTTTTTTATAAATAATTCTTGACCCTCTCGGGAAATAGAAGTAGACGTGGTTCCATTAGTGCCGCCCAGGAAAAATGCAATGGAGAAAGAAACCATCAAAATTATGCCTATTGATTTGGGGTCATTAACCATAGGAGTAATTTCCTGAAATATACTCTGCGACTCTGGCTCTATAAGAAATGGAAGTATCAGAAATACTGGCCATAGAAAATTGATCATGACACAATTGACAAAGTAGATTGGTGTTCGGAATAGCAGTTTGAGCTCTACCAAGGTATAGGCGATAACGACAGAATTTTGCTCCGCTTTCTCATCCAGGTTCATAGAATCGCTCTTCTTCCTTGATGAGTTAGTTTCCGACATACCTACAACTCCGCGAAGATAAATTAATTCTCCGAGCCAAAGAATAAGAACATAAATAAAAATAGAAAAGCCGATATAAAGTAGGATATTCAAAAGCCCTGACAACTCACCGAAAGAAATCATAGCTTCTGCGCCCCACAGTGTGGTTGGAAATATTCCGCTGGTCATTCCCAATAGGGAGTTTTCGCCTTTTTGAATTAAATCAATAATTTGCTCCTGGCTCATGCTCTCACCAAAGCGTTGTGCAACAATATTGATGCCGACTCCTAAAAATACACCTAACATTGCTCCTATAACTTTAACCATGTCTTTGTGTTTGGACAGGTTGGTAAATCGCATAATTACCATAACTAAAAGAGATGCTGCAGCTAAAGGGGTAATGGGCAAAAGCATATATACAATCAAACCATATAGATAATATAAAAAGCCAGAACCTGTAACGATTCCATATGTCAACCATATAGGCAGGTAAATTACAGCCGTAGTAAGGTATTCATAAATGGTTACCACTAGAAACTTAGCCCCTACAATTTGCCTGGGTTTCAAAGGAAGCGGCAGAAGACTTTCCACATCAGATGAGAAGTAGAAGGTGCTGATGATATAAAATATTCCAAACACAAATACCATAGCGGAATTAATTGAAATGCCCCAGCTTAAAATAATGCCTTCCTGTCCTACAGGCTGCAATGTACTTATTAAACTTCTTACAAGTGCACTGATACCAAGCATAATAATAGGCAAGAGTATGGCGAAAGTTGCAATAACAGCCACCTTAGCAAAGGTACTGCTTCCTTTTAGGTTAAGGCCATCACCGTTTTTAATAAGGGTTTTAGCTAAAAGAATGGTCTTGTTTTTTTTCATACTCCTGTCATCTCCAAGAACATATTCTCCAGGGATGTATTTCGTTTGAAGTGTTCCTTCATCTCCTCCAGAGTACCACAAAACAGAAGTTGACCCTTATTGATGATAGCTACACGGTCACAAACCTTTTCTGCTACATCAAGAACATGGGTTGAAAGGAACACTGTGTTGCCACTGTCCGCATGTTCTCTCATCATTTCCTTCAATTGGAAGGAAGAACGGGGATCCAGTCCGGTCATAGGCTCATCAAGTACCCAGACCGATGGGTCATGTATCATAACCCCCATGATTACAATTTTCTGGCGCATTCCGTGGGAATAGCTCTGTATACGATCCAAAAGCACATCCGACATATCAAATCGTTGGGCTAAGCTCTCAATTCTCACCTTGCGATCCTCTGTAGATACATCATACATGTCTGCCATAAAATTGAGATACTCCATGCCCTTCAGTCTAAGAAACATGTTAGGGGTATCAGGCACGAAGCCTATTAGTTTCTTAGCTGCCAGGGCATCCTTTTCCGTATCCAGACCATTAATTTTAACAGAACCGTTGCTGGCATTTAGTATTCCTGCAATCAACTTAATGGTAGTGGTTTTACCAGCTCCGTTGGGGCCTAGAAAACCAAATATTTCACCATCTGGGATGACAAGATTCATGTTATCCACTGCCTTTACAGTGTTGCCATAGGTTTTGCTTAAATTGATGAGTTCGATCATATACTACCGCCTTCTTTCCAAATAATCTGGTATAAATATATGCTTGTTTACTTAACCATAGAAACAGTGTAGTTTTCTCGAAGTCGCTTGCTTTCCTCTACATATTTGCTATTTTGTTTGCTGCCTGTAAGGATGTTTTTAATTTGCTCTTCTACCTCATCAAAGTCACTAGTGCCAGCTTTTTTTCTCTCTACCAGCTTGATTATGTGATAACCGAACTGAGTCTTGACTGGTTTGCTGATTTCATTAGCCTCAAGCTTAAAGGCTGCTTCTTCAAATTCTGGCACCATCTGTCCTCTAGAGAAATGACCTAAGTCTCCACCAACTGAAGCTGAAGGGCAGGAAGAGTATTGTTTGGCAGCCTCTTCAAAGAATAAGCCCTTTTTCAAATCCCAATATATCTGTTCCGCTTTTTCTGGGTTATCAACCAAAATATGTTTTGCTTGAATGGACTCCTCAGTTTTGAAATCGCTGCGATGTGCTTTGTAATATTCAAATGCTTCCTCACTAGATACCTCAATATCTTCGAATAGCTTTCTCATTCCAAATTGTTTTAAAAGCTCAAATTTCATAATATCCAATTCCGCCTGAAACTCTGGATCCTGATCTAAATCTTTATTTTGTGCATCCACAAGAATCAATTCTTGGGTAATTAACTCATTTAATAAGGTTTTTCTTCCTTCCGGGGAATTAAATTGAGCAGCTCGTTGTCCTAAGCTGGCAAGCAGTCGTTCCACATGATCTTCTGTAATATTTCTGCCTTCTACAGTGGCTAAAACTTTTTGATTTGTCATCTAAAAACTCCTTTTTTGTTTATTCCTTCCTCATGATAACAAAAACAAGGTAAACTGTCTATTTTTTTGAGGCTAAAAACTCAAAAAATTTGGGATACTATTTGTATTAAATAAAAGGAGTGAATTCATCATGAAAATGAACCGCCGGGATCTAGCTAAAAAGATGACGGAATTCTCGAAAGAACTAGGTATAGCTCCGAAAAGAACAGGCACTGTAGGCAAAACAATGCTTTGGGCAGCAGGAAGCGTAGCTGGTTATTTCTTGATTCGTGGGATTTACAACAACCGAATGAAATAAGCAAAAATATACAAGCCTTAATACAAACACAAAATTTGCTATAGCGATTTAAATTTTGAAGTGCCGGAATTTCCGGCATTTTTTTTGTTTCTATTTTCTGCTGTTTATACAACTTTCTTATGCTCGTTAAGTACCTTTCTAATCACCGCTATATACTGGTTTAATATGGATCTCACAAAGTCCAAGCCTTTGTGGTATAGTAGTAATAGAAAGTATATATGTATAAAGTAGCGCTTAAGTATTGTCATTAACGAGTAAGCCGAGGGATTTCATTGAGTAATTCCTCATTTTTCTTGGTCATATTAGAATGGAGGGCATATATGAAACAGATATATGTTATTTTGTCTGCTACGCCTACTAAAATAGGGCGAACAATTCGGCTTTTCACCAGAAGCTCTTTTAATCATGCCTCCATTAGCCTTACGAAAGACTTAAGCGAAATGTACTCTTTTGCACGCTATCGTGCTCATAACGCATTGGTAGGTGGCTTTGTTCAGGAATTCCCTCAAAGGCTGACCCTTGGAAAGGATACTGATATTCAAATTAAAGTATTCGAGTTGCCGGTAAGTGAAGAGCAATACGATAAAATTTGCGAGTTTATAGACGATGTCAGAGCTGATCAAGATCAATGCCTATATAATTCTCTGGCGGTTATAGGTTATCCATTTGGCCTGGGAACCCATACCTATAAGGCTGATGTTTGCACAAGCTTTGTAGTAAAGGCTTTAATGCACGGTGAAATTAACCTGTTGGAATCCATGTTTAAGCCCATGACACCTAATGAAATGGATGAATTGCTCAATCCCTATCTATGCTATCATGGAAGCCTGCAGGATTATCACCCAGCTCCTATGAATAACGAGGCTCTAGTAGATTATTTTTTTAGCAGAGAATCTCCTTTCCGGGAAGCAGCCCTGGTAGCAGTCCATTTTGGCAGACTTATTTATCGTGTTTCAAAGCATCGGCATAGATAATTAATCAAAATAGCCTTCAAAGGCATTATGCATGTAACTCTCCCATTCTGATCGCAACTCAGTATGGGTTTTTCCCAGTATACCCTCATATCACAGGCGACTACAAAGGTTTGAAAATCCTTCTTAGAGCCAGCGTTTTTATTAGCACCATATTTTCTCAATCCATCTAACTCTGATTCATAATAAGTAAAAATACCACCTACCACGTTATCTTCAATTTCTTTGATTTCAACTATGACATCTTCTGGTTTTAAAATATCCTGCATCGGTGTAGGAGCTGGAGTAGGCACTGCCTCTGTTGCAATAGGCGCTTTAGTCTCAACAGGCTTTTGGGTTTGAACTGGCGGGCTTGGTGTAGGCTTAGAAACATCGCTGGGTAAGTTAGCGTTTTTGCATCCAGATATAAAGGTAAACATAATAAAAAAGCTAAGGATTATAGCCCATTTTTTACACTTGCTATGGTTAAGAAGCTGTTCCATCTCGCACCTCTTTTATCTGAGCTATAGGACAAAAGGTACTACTTGTTATTGTCTATCCTCTACTATACATATTATGTTATTTGTTATTACATTGTATTATGCGTAACTATCACATGTCAATTATTTGAGGGTATTTGTTTCTATATTGATTACGATGTTTATATATTACCGGTGTAACGGCAAACAGACTGTGCATAACTTGACCTAATCAGCTTGACACAGCTATAATATGGGTATCTAGCATATGTCTCGCCAACTCAATAGAAGGAGGAATTACTGATGCAGAAACGTTTACTTGGTAAAACAGGTTATCAGGTATCAGCCGTTGTATACGGTGGTATTGTCTCCATGAATGAAGGCCAGGCCGCATCTGATCGATATGTATCGTGGGCAATCGATCAAGGTGTAAACTACTTTGATGTAGCCCCCACCTATGGTGACGCAGAAGAAAAACTAGGAAATTCACTTAAACCCTATCGCAAGGATGTGTACCTTGTATGTAAAACAACTGAACGCATGAAAGAAGATGCAGAAAAAGAGCTTAAACGCTCAATGGAACTGTTACATACCGACTATTTTGATAATTTTCAGCTGCATTCCATGACCAAACCAGAGGACGTAGAGAAAGCTTTTGGACCCGGTGGCATCATGGAGTTGTTAATTCCACTTAAAGAAAAAGGCGTACTCCGCAAGCTCGGTTTTTCCGCCCATAGCGAAACAGCAGCACTTAAATGCCTTGAATTATACGATTTTGACACAGCTCTATTTCCAATGAATTATATGCTTGATATGAACGAAGGCATTGGAAACGAACTAGCCAAAAAAGCTAAGGAAAAAGGCTTTGGTTTGCTGGGGATGAAAACCCTAATTGAACGTGCATGGAATGACGATGTTGAACGTAAGAACAGCGAATACCCCAAGTCCTGGTGCAAGCCTTTCGATGTGGATCAAAAGGAGCTACGTATAGCTGCTATGAAATACTCCATCGCCATGGGCTCAGATGTCCTTGTGCCACCTGGAAATTGGGAGAACTTTTCCTTTATGGTAGACCATGCTGATGAATGTTTCTCTAATCCCCTCAACGAAAATGACAAAGAATTGCTTAAACAGCATTATGAACTTGTTAAAAGCATGCCCTTCTTTAAGAAGGATAATGGTGGCTGGCCGGCTGAGGCTTAGGCTGCCTAAAAGAGTTCTAGATTGAAAATTCTCGATTTCATACATTCGATTTTTTTATTTGACTTCGTATACTTAGCTTCGAATATTTGGCTTTATATAATATAAGGTTCGCTTATCTAAATGAAGCGAACCTTTTTGTCATTTAAATAAATTAGCTACAACTATAGGATCAAACTTCTTCCCCGCTTGAGACCTGATTGCCTCCAGAGCCTCTTCATGAGTGATCCCGTTACCGCCTTGCATATTACGCATTGAATCATATGCTTCTGCTACAGCAATAATCCTCGCAGTCAAAGGAATTTCATCCCCTTCTAGACCTTTAGGATAGCCCTTACCATCCCAACGTTCATGATGTGAAAAAACAGCTTCAGCTATATTTAAGGTTTCATTGAACAAATTTAGTATTCTATAACCTATCAATGGGTGACGTTTCATTTCCTCTGATTCTTCCTCATTTAGCTTTCTCCCTTTATTTAGAATACTCTTATCTAATACAATTTTACCTATATCATGATAAAACCCAGCATATTTTGCCTTGCTCACTTTATTTTCTGGCAGTCCCATATTGGATGCTATCTCTTCACTCAATCGTGAGACATTAGCCCTATGCAATCTTTCTCTTGGACTTTTCTCATATAATGTTTCCATAATATCCTTTAACATATTGGAATTGACATTCCGGCTCTCCATTGTCTTCGCTGTATACATTGCTTCTTCAGCATTTTTTAATACAGCTTTGATATTCTGGCTGGATATAGTTTTTGAAGCAGTCCCCAGTGAAATACTCCCACTAATTCCAGCTATGATTTCTAATGCAAGCTCAGTCTTTATTCTTTGAACTAAATTATTTGCGGTTATGAGGTCTGTATTTGGAAGAAGGACTACGAATTCGTCACCACCTATTCTGGAAATAATGCCATAATCTCCACTGACCCTTGTCAGTACCTCTGCAGTTTTTCTTAGTAATTCATCACCTTTTTCATGGCCCATCATATCATTTAACAACTTTAGTCCATTTACATCACCATAAATAATGGATAAAGGTAGGTTCTCTTCTTGATCTATTTTCTCCAGTTCAGTCTCAGAAGCCATTCTGTTATATAAGCCTGTTACTCTATCATGATAGTTTAAATAGCGAATACGTTCCTTAGCCTTTTTGGATTCTGTAATGTCCATAAAGGTAATCACCGCACCTACTACTTCACCGTCTTTGAACTGAGGATATGCATGATACTCCACATCAATATAGTTACCATCCTTTTTCCAAAATATTTCATCATCGGTGTAATAACTGACTCCAGTGTTAATTGTTTTTAACATTTCACATTCGGTAATAGGAATTGGAGTGCCATCACGTCTAGTGTGATGAAAAAGGTTATGTATGTTTTCTCCGATTAATTCATTCTGATCATAGCCCAGCATTTTGATTCCGCTGGCATTATAAAATGTGCAATTACTATCAGCATCTATTCCAAAAATTGCCTCTGCGGTTGAATCTAGTATTAGCTGAAGGTGATTCCTACTATTACTTAGTTCATTATTAGCATTTTCCAGTTTTAAGGTCCTGGATTTTATTTTGTCTTCCATGTTATTAACCAACTCATTAATGGTATCCGCCATATCATTAAAAGACTT
>CAYFSR010000023.1:0-12580 GCA_964345785.1 uncultured Eubacteriales bacterium
GCTTCGCTAGACATGAACTTGCTCTAGTTGAAACCTTGAATCGATAACAACTGTTGACCAGTGCAGAATGTCTCCATCCTTTTACGGCGGCAATCTTAATTCTAGCGGTAGCCTCACCTACCTTGATTGTAAAACCTATTTATATAGTAATACATAATGGCAAACCTGTCAAATTTTACGTTTCTAGGTCGCAGACAGAGTTAGGCAGACAGAGTTAGGCAGACAGAGTCCTATCGTCTAGAGCCTGATATATCTATCATTCTAAACTCTGCTGGCGAGAGTGTTACTTTCTCGCACATTCCAAACTCGTGCAGCCAGAAACTATGTTCATTCTCATAGTCAATGTTCAGTAGACAGATCTTACCTGCTTCAGGGAAGTAGCTGAATGCCACATAATCACACTCTTTGCCGGGTTTAACCTTGTCATCTGTAATCCAAACATATCCTCGATTCTCATTTGCGATAGCGCGGTATATGTAGCCTAACAGGCCTGAGGAACCAACTAAGCTCCCAGGGCCTTCATCCATATCCAGTGCTCCAGGATAAGTCCAGGTATTTAAGAAATAGCATTTACCTTTTCCATAATGATGCAACGTAACAATAGGTCTTGCTTCTTCATCATCAATAACCAACACTTCAATATTCTCGTCAGTTACTTCAATATTACCCATGGGCACACCAAGAATGCCGAAACGTCTTGGGAAGCTACAGCCAAGCTTATCAGAGCCTATCGGAACAGTTGCCCAGTAAAAGTTGTCTCCTCTGCCAAGTACTTTTACACCACATAATTCACTGAAATCGCCACCATTAACCAGTTCATCAGTACCGAAATTGAGGCTCCTTGTGTCATTAGTAGACAACTGCGGAATAGAAATAAACAAGGTTCCTCCATTGTAAACGTATTCCTTAAGAATCTCATACTGTTTTTCAGAGCAGGTATTCCAGCCTGCAAAAATCAGGGCTTTGTAATTCTTATTTAGAACATCAGCGTCAATCTTGTCCTTTGCAAAAGACACTATATCGACCTGACCATATGGAGTTCCAGAAAGATGAATATTTACATATGGTTCAAGAACTGGCACTTCTGGGTAGAAAACTTCTCTGGCCAGCTTCCAACCCCGTTCTGGAGTGCCTTGAAACCAAGCCGGATTTTCAATAGCGATGTCATATAATCCGCTGATGGCATAGTTATGATTGTACCTAGCAGTTGCTAAGTCATTATTGCCTTTAGCCAGGGCAATTGTGGTTTCAGGCTGACCTTCAGGAGTACCATTGGCTTTCACAAAATCCCAGAAATCAGATATTATTTCCCTATATTTCCTACAGATAGCAGAATCATAATTTAAGGTTGGGAAGTAAGGTCGTGCCTCTTCCAAGAAAGGTTTCAGTTCTTCAGGCTTATTTGCAAGCAATTCCTTAACCTCACCCCAGCCCATAGAACCATACTTTTCTCGTGCAGACTGTGGTAATTTTAGCTTTGGTGAATCAGGAGATAATGTATGCTCTACAAACCAGTTGCCAGACTCATTGATAATCATTTTGCTTCCTGCCATATACTTCAGGTACATGGAGCTGCGAAGCATATCATATCTGTGGGAATCGTTATTAGGTAACCAGGAATAGTGTTCATGTGCCAGATGAGAACCCCATAAGGGCAGCTTATGCTGACGATACAATCCTCTGGAAAAACCACTTGAGAAGTTAAGACTAGGGAAGGCAAAGTCCTCTACTACTGGCATTTCTGCACCACCGAGCACCTCATAATCCAGATGGAAATTGCTGCTCGTTGCCATGATAAAGCCCCAACCATTTTCATGCCTTTCATCAACATGTTCTTTCACCTGATTAATAAGACGGTCGGTTAATGCACTTAAAGTGAGTTCTCCACTTTCCGCTAAGATCTCCCGAGCATCATTTAATCCAATATTATATCTCTCACCAAAGTCATAACCAAGATAGTATTCCCCGCCAACTTCAGACATCTTATGTACCATTTCAGTTTCTGCGCTGGTATATAGAAAAGCTGTATATATTCCTTTTTTCTTTGCTTCCCGGATAAATCGGACAAGCCCTGCTCCGAAACGATCCTTGTACTTTTCAAACACATCCTTATATTCAGATGCAATAAGATTCTTGTAGTTCTCCCAGTCCGGTGCTGGAATGTCCACTCCAACCTCATCCAATGCATAAAACCATTCTGCAATTAATCGTGGCGAAAAACCACGAGCATAGCCCCAAACCTGGGCAAGGTTTCCCTGGTTATCTTCAATTATCTTCTCTATCATGTCCATAGGACTGAAATACTGGCACTGCCAGGAATAGTGCCCAATCATAGTGCACATTAGAGTATCGGTGTCTGTTGGGTAAACACCAGAGCCGACAAAAATCCCTTCTGGAGGGAGGGTGATCTGTTGCATTTTGTATTACCTCTTTCATGTTTTTTCTATATTAATAAATGGACTCCCTAAACTCGCTTACCGATATACCTTCGTAGCGTTGAAAAGCACGGCGGAATGAAAATTCATTAGCGTATCCTACCATTTTGCCAATTTTACTTACAGGAAGGTTATCTTCCAACAATAATTCCTTTGCCTTTTCAATCCTCAAGCGGCTTACATAATCATAAAAGTTGATGTTCATAGCCTTTTTAAAAGCTTTGGAAACGGCAGAGGTAGATAGTCCTATTTGGTCTGATATTTCCTGTAGGGAAAAGGTTGGACTCATATAATTTTCTTGTATATATTTAATCACCTGAGTTGGGATATCAACATCTGCAGGATTGGATTTTCTTGCCCTTGCACATACCAAGCTGCTAATACCATATAAATATTTCCACTGCTGAACTAATTGTGATTGCGCAACATCCACATCTAACACGGATATCTGCTTATCAATTTGCTCACTGGTCACTTGGATATTCAACTCCGCTGTAACTCTGGTAATAGTATTGCTAATATATCGGAATAAGAAATCATGGGTTTCTGAATCTAAATTTCTTTCTTCGTTTTCCAGACGAATCTCATCAAGTATATTTTTTACTGACTCCTCATTGCCCATTTTTAGGTTGTTAATCAATTGAACCTCCCAATCTGTAGGATAATAGAAGCTCTTTGCAATTTTTGCAACATTATGGCTTTTTTGAGTCAGAATGCTTAATTCTGCAGCTTCTTTAGCGCTTTGATAGGACTTACTGATCCCTATAATACCAGACTCAATATTTCCTATCCAAATACTGGTTTCAGTATTCTCAATATTATTTAAGACCGTTTTTATTTTCTCAGCTAAAGTCTGTATACCTGACATCTCCAAATCACAGTTTTGGTCGGATAGAATAATAACTATGTCTTCCCCTAGAACATCAATAATGTTATCATTATAGGCTTCATACTCCATGATGCCCTCTAGCAGCGTCCTTGCTATTACCAACCGTTGTATCCGGTCCAAAACTACACTTCCCAAGTCTGTAAAACTGATAATCAAAACAGAAAATTGATTTCCCTCAGAATAATCAATCCCGTAATAGGATAAGTCTTCATTCATCTTGGTTTGATAGAAATATCCCTTCAATAAGCGAACTAGCATATCGTTCTTAGTATACTTACGGTATTCCTGAATACGATTGTTCATCCTCTGGTTATCACTTTTAAGTTTATGGAATGTGTTTTCCAAAATACGATATTCATTACTAGCAGCTCTATGTATCTGTGGCGATCCTCCCTCTGGAAGAATGAGCCCCATTAATATTCTCAATGGTCGGTAGCTAACGTAAGCCAGCATAAAAGCAATCGGTGGCCCTAGGAATAAGGTACCAAGACAAGTTACTAGTAGAAAAAGAAATTGCTTTTGTTGCTCATCAGCAGAGCTGACATCGTAAACGATCTGATAATTCCACCCAAAAGCCCTAGAAGAAGTATTCAGTACCATTGAATTCGATTCCTTCAATGGTATATCACGTTCAATCTGGAATACTGGAAGATTTTCTTTAGTAATTAGAATACTATTAAGATTATCCGTAGATATGGATCGAATCAATTGAGTAAATTTATCCTCATCGATTAGAAAGACAATTTGAGCACGAGGCTCCCTCACCTGGTCTATACTATGCATCATCCACAAAACCGAACGATTTTGAATAACCAATCGCTCCTGATTTAAGATTGTATAGGAATAGCGTCCGTGCAAATACGGCTTTAAGGATTGTATACTTTCACTCTTTCCCAAAAAATTAAAATAAGAATCTATATCAAACCACCCATTAGCGGAGACTGCGATGTTCTTCGTTGGAAAGAACAAGATCATGTTGATTACAGGGCCTCCATCTGATTGATGAATCCGCAAGTCATTAATAATTTCTTTCTTCCGAATCTGATCAAAATCTTCTTCAAAAGTGTTAGTCTCAGTAGACAACTTCCACACCCAGGAAAGCATGTTAACTTTGCTTCCTAAGGATTGGATATTGACAAACTGATCGTCAATTACATCAACCATGTCCCTTGCATCATTTTTGCTTTGTACCTCTGCTGTTGCTCGAATCTTACCGGAAGCATGTGTATAATTAACTAAACTAAATATAAAAATAGGTACCATTAGTATTAGGACATAGGTGAAGAAGGTTTTTCTAAACAGCTTACTGCCAATCACTTGTTTCAGCATATCAATCGCTCCTTCTTTGATTTCATACCTAATACCATCTTATATTATCATGTGTACAATTGACAAGTTAGATTAAATAGTATGTAAAACTTTAATAAAATTAAAGCAGAACTGGCTCGCCACCGGATAAAAGCCGCAAGCCGGAAACAGAACCAGTTCTACTCTCACCTTACATTCCTATAATTAATTAATTTACTCCCATATATCTTTCGTAACGTGCTGCATAAACTTCTATCATTTCATCTAGACCAAGTTCCTGAAGTTTTGCAATGTGTTTATCCCAGTCATCTAAAGAATCATTGCCTAGAATTAATCCCATTGCCAATTCCTCGGAATAAGTCTTCAATGCAGTATAGTATTTGTTGGTCGTCTCCAGTTCTTCTTCTGATGGAAGTGAGTACAAGGTGCCTGAGAACGGACTTGTGACAAAAGGTTTATACTCCATCATATCAAATCTACGCTGTACTGCAGATCTCTGCTTATCATTTGGCATGTTTTCAAGGGCCTTCTCAGCTGTAGTAGGGTTAAGATTCCTTTTTGAAATACGGGGGAATACTCCACCAATAAAAACGCCCATTCGTCCTTTGCCTTCTTTATAAATTTCTTCACCAGTCTTTCCCTCATGAATCGATTTGGGGAATTCATCGGGAAGCTTTTCTTCGTCATATTCCCAGTCGATCCCCTGAACACCGATGCCTGATACTCTTGCATAATCTTCTGAGAACAGGTAATCAAACAATTTGATAGCCCCTTCTACGTCCTCGCAAGCCTTAGTAATTGCGAACTTATCAAAGGCCAGGTCAGCAGAGTCGCCCAAGAGGAAGGGGGTAATACCTTCTTTTGCTTTAAGTGGAGGCAGAATGATGTATTCTGCTTCTACTCCCTCAACTAGTTCTTCCCACCAAGAGGCAATAGCATAGGATCGAAGAGCAGATATTTTGTTTTCAGCAATTCTCTGGCTGCCAACTTCATCAGTGGCTCCTACCAGGCTAACATCAAAGATTCCTTCTTCAGCAAGCTCATTCATAAGCTGGAAGTAATCCTTTACACCTTCCTGATACCAGGGACTTACTACTTCATTACTCGAGGTGTCTACTGCTATAATATCGGGAACCAGGCCAAACCATTGCGCAATACCGGTAAAGAAAGAGTAAGAATAGCTATCAAAAAGAAGTACTTCATCTTCTACTCCATTTCCATTCATATCATTTTCTCGGAAAGCACGCAGAGCATCAACCCATTCATCGACAGTTGTAGGCACAGGTAAATTCAATTCATCCAACCAATCCTTTCGGATGGCATTATTGATTACTTCTAAGTTAGTTGCAAGATGCCCATCCGGCATTTCGATGGTACCGGAAGCAATAGCATTAGAGAACCAATATCTCTTACCATCTGGAGCTGTAGTCAACTGCTTAGCGAAAACCAAATCGCCTTCCTCATAAGTAGTTTCAATAGTTCCGTCACTATATTGCTCAATTAAACCATTGACATCCAGAATTGTACCACTCATTCCCAAACTAATAGCTGTCATGTCGTCCAACGCGCTGATATTAGCTATATCAGGAAGGTCAACTGCACCTGCCATCCTTGTTTGGATAACAGTGGTATATTGTTCAGGTACTATCCAGTCATACTCTAGTTCAATGTTCCGTTCCTTTAACTGTTCATCAAACAGCTGCCAGGAAGCGTAATTTTCTCTGTCATCCCATTTCACAAAATTCGCAAAGGCTGAAGGTCCCATTATCCTTAATTTATGAACCTTTGCTTCTGGTTCCTGAGTCGGAGTCGGTGCTACTGTAGTTTTAGGTGTCTCAGTTGGATCAGGAGTCGTGCCGCTAGTATCTGCACAAGCTACAAATAATAGCACTGTACATAATGCAAGACACATGATACTTAGTACTTTTTTAGTCGATTTCATTGTACTTCCCCCTTATTATTGTTTTATTTTATCTGATTCCGGGTTTGATAGCCACGGAAAAAGATCACAAAGTTAGTAAACTCTAGCCGGCTCACCCTTTCAAAGAACCTAACATAATACCCTTAATGAAATGTTTTTGAAAGAGAGGATAAACAAATAGTATAGGCATGGTAATAAAAACTATCATAGCGTACTTCATCTGAGTAGCACTTAACGCTCTTTCCTGTGCCTGTTGGAATTCCTCAGGTGTTTTTAGGGATCTTACGTCCACAGTTTGAGCTACTAAAAGCCGCTGCAGATACATCTGTAATGGATGCTTCTCTGCTGATGGAAGATAGATCATAGCATTGAACCAACTGTTCCAAATTCCTACTATGGTGTAAATTGCCACAACTGCTAATATGGGTTTTGACAGAGGGACATAAATTCTTGAAAGGATAGTGATATGATTAGCACCATCAAGTTTGGCTGATTCGCTTAGAGACTCAGGTAAGGTAGTAAAATAAGTTCTGGTCAGTATAATGTTCATAATACCAACAGCACCAGGAATTATCATAGCCATTCTCGAATCATACATACCAAGCCTATTTATCAGCAAGAAAGAAGGTATTAATCCGCCACCAAAGTACATTGGTACCAAAAGGAAGCGCACTATCCACTTTCTAGCCAACAGGTTTTTTACTGTCAAGGGATAAGCACCTAATATGGAAGTTACCAACATCAACAAGGTTCCAGCAACAACATAAAAAAGAGTGTTTGCATAGGCAAGCCACATTAGCTTATCCCCTAAAATCAGTTCATAAGTGCCAAAGTATAATCCTTGAGGATAGAATGTAACAGTATTGGCCAATGATTTTACTGGATCGCTAATAGACCTAATCACAACATAATACATAGGATATATGGTAATGACACATACAAATAGTGCTGCTAAGTATAGAAGGACATCGGCAATTTTGCTGCCATCCTTGATTTTGTTTTGTTTCATTGAAGCTTCTCTCATTTCAGATTCCTCCTTTTTACCATAATCCAAAGTCTGTGACTTTTGTGCTGATTCTATTTGCAATTGCCAGTAATGTTACATTAATTACTGAAGAAAAAATGTTAACCGCTGTTCCGTAACTGAAACGGCCACCCATTAATCCATCCCGGTATACATAGGTACCGATGACATCGGCTGTTTTGTATGTTGCTGGATTGTAAAGCAGGAGTATCATTCCCGAGTCAGATGAAATCAAACTGCCTATTGTAAAAATCAATTGAATTATGATTAGATTAGTCATGGAAGGTAAAGTAATGTAAAGCATTCTTTGGAACCTGGTGGCTCCATCAATTTTTGCAGCTTCATATAAGCCCGGATCTATAGATGATATGGTAGAAAGATAAAGAATACTTGACCAGCCAAACCCCTTCCATATATTTGTAATTGTATAAACCCATGGAAATGCTTCTGGTCTTACATTATAAGGCTGAGGCTTGACACCAAACAGAGCAAATATTTGGTTAATCAATCCATCTACGCTTATAAAAGTCAATACCATACCAGCTACTACAACAGCTGAGATAAAATGAGGCATATAGCTTGCAGTTTGTACAAACTTCTTAAACTTGTTATCCCTAAGTTCATTTACTAATAATGCAAACATTATTGGAATTGGAAATCCGAATATGAAACCCATAAAGGTTAATCGGATAGTGTTGCCGAAGATTCGAAAAAACATAGGTGATTGTACAAAATCAATAAAGTGTTTGAATCCCACCCATTGGGTACTACCGTCAAATGACAAAAACGGCCTGCCTGGTAAATAGTTCTGAAAAGCAATCAGGATTCCGTATAGTGGAATGTAGGAGAAGACGAAAATGTGAATCAAAACGGGTAACATAATTAAATATAATTCCGCATTTTCCTTCCACGTTCTGCTGCTAATCTTGTTCTTTTTTACTTGTTTTTCAGCTTGTGTAGTCTTATATAATGTTGCAGATCTTTGGCTCATGTTAAGTTCCCCCCAACTTTCTAACCCGTCCCATTTTCTTGATTTTGAATTTCCTACCTCGAAACAAATTGTAAACCTTTCTTTCCACACCTTCAATAATCATTAATTTACAGCACCTCAATTATTGTTTAGGTTCTTTTTAGGTGTTTATTGTTCAAACACAATATTTGAAAGCACACAATTTATGAATAACGTAGGCATTTCTATCATTTCATCAAAAAAGGAACTGAAAATCAGTTCCTGCAATTAGATTTGTATATATTATTGATTCTACTGCAAATAGTCATTGGATTGTTATTCTGAGGAGCTTGTCACGAAGAATCTTGAAAGTAGAAGATGACAAACCTCAGATTCTTCACTGCGTTCAGAATGACATAAAGAGTGCCAGTACACTCAAAAATGAGTTCTTGCGGTAGAATCATTATTGTATGTATAAAACAAAGCTTAATTAATCTATTTCATTATAAACACGCAGCTCATATATTCTGGCACACTCTTCCATAACCTTATTGTCCCGATCAGTATTTGTACTTAAGACCTCCAATTTTAAGGAGCTTGTCTTTACTGAATCAAAGTGGACTATTCTTCGACGCTGATAATTATTATCCTCATGGAATATGATACTCCATCCTAAGTCGGTTTTTGCGTATAGCTTCCATTCCTTTACACAAACTGGTGATCTCCATTGCCCAGGCATATAGGTGTGTAATAGGTTAAGATTTGTATCAAAGGAAGCCATTACAGTATTAAATTCTTTTTCCTCTTCAAAATCCAGAACTATATGCTGAGGCAAGGGCAAGCCTTCTTTAGAAATCCAAAGATTTGGCATATCAAAAGGCCAGGCATATCCATTATTCACATTTTCCCCACCAAATGGCAAAGAATTTGGAGTAATACGCATTGCAAAAGAAAAACTTCTTCTGTACCCATAATTTCTCCAAGCTTTAAATTTAGGAATTAAAACCTGGTCTGAATGGAAGAATGATTTGTTGGCATTTTTTGGCTCACAACCGCCAGGACAACTGTACTGATACTGAGCACTTGTGCCCGTTGGCTGACAAGTGCTGTGAGCCCAGCTGATTCCATCTGCTTTGTTTAGCACTAAGCGATGCGGTTTGTTAGGTGACACCCTTGTTTTAAATGGTATGGGTTGCCAACCACAGAAATTAGCTGGAATATTTACTTCATATTCCTTAATAATTATCCCATCATCTCGATCCCATATACGGTTAATCTCAGAAAGCACGACCTCTACCTTCTTCTCCTCTGACAAGTCGTTTTTTACAAATACATCAATTTCTTCAATAAATTCCTGAGTGACTGGGAACACCTGCGCTCTGGGCATATTAAGCTCTTCATATGCAGTCAAATCAGGCTCACCCAAGCATAGTTCCTGCTCACTGGATGCAGTTACCTTTGCTGTCCTAGCTATATCATACTTATCATTGTTTCTAACACCAAGAATATGAACATCATCCTTGATGATACTTTGCTGGACTTTTTGTATATACGGATTGCTAGCTGTCTCTCTAGGGCTAATCCCGTTATTGATTGCATATGAAGCAGCTATACCAACTGCCTGGCCGATATTGGCTAGTGTACATTGCACTCTCACAGATGATAAGGCAACATGACTTACGCTGATATCGCGTCCTGCCATCCAAAGGTTTCCTATGTTCCTGCTGAAACAAGCTCGTAGAGGAATCGTATATGGAGAGACCAAAGTATATTGCTTATAGTTTTCATCAATAAAGCTAGGCTCTGGTGGAGCAGATTTGTTAAACAATCCACCTGGGATATGAGTGTCTAGAAACCAACCTGAATAAGCGATTCTATCAGGCCATTGTTCATCATTGTGGCAATGTTGTTCTGTTACCACAACATCTCCAGCTAGACGCCGACTCTCCCTTTTGCCTGGAATAGATCCTACCCATTCTAGAGCATAATTTGCAGCATTATCTTTCTGATCACTATAGTTTTTGATATAGTCCCACACACCCATGATATGGGAAAGTAATTCCTCACGAACATTATCGGTATCGTATACCTGATGATGTGGTGCGCCTATTTCCATCCACCAATACCCAGCAAAAACATACCGTTTACCTGGGCTTAAGGTGCCAATATCCCGCATGTATCCGATATCAGCTTCGCTTCGGATAGTCTTTGCCCACTTTGGTGCTACAAATTCAACCGGCTCACCTGCATCTCTTGCTAGAAAATTAATAGTAGCGCCCATGACTTCCTGATCTGGGATGACTGGAGCCATGTTTTCATTGTATTCGTTACGTCCTTCTCTTCCATACCAAAAGTCTGCTCCCGCAAGAAATCCTACTTCTCCATCTCCAGTGCAATCGGCAAATTGCTTTGCATGGAATATATGATCTTGGCCACTGCCAAGTTGCACAGCGTTTAATGAAGTAATGATCTTTTCGCTATTCTCATGGGTAGTTACTTCAGCATTGTAAACCACTGTATTCAAAAACAAATCAATATTACTTTCCTGTTTGACCATGTCCAACAAACATAAATCATATGTACTATTCGCGTATCCAGTAAAGGTAATATCGAAGTTGCTCGCTCTTTCCTTCAATAGAATTTCCTCTATAATCCCTGTTTCCATTGTCCATGCATTCTTTTCAACAGAACTGGAAGGTGGCACGCGAATTTCAGAGGAGGAGTTCCCGCCTAATACTGGCCTGTCCTGCACTAAAGCTGTCTTCAATCCTTTTCTAGCGGCCGCTATTGCACAACAAATACCTGCAAGCCCTCCTCCTACTACTACAAAATCATAAGTGAGATGTTTATTTGTTCGCATTGTCTGACTCCTTCCTGTTCGTCTTGATACTTAATTATAAATCCCTCTATCTTAGTATACAAGTTTCATTAATTTATCAACTAACAAATATTTCAGTATATAAAATTACAGCCTAAGAACCCATCGGGCCCTCAGGCTGCAATATATTTTATTATTTGTTTTTTTTCAAAATTTCTCTAATGATTCTAATAGCGAATTTTCATAAGATCGAAGGGCGTTTCTTGATATACATAATAGTTCAGCCAATTGGAAAAAAGTAAGTTGGCATGTGATCGCCATTTCACCATAGGCTCTTTAGTAGGATCATCATTGGGATAATAATTTTCTGGTATAGCCGTTTCTACTCCCTTGGCGTGATCTCTCTCATACTCTTGTTTTAAAGTATCAGGATCATACTCTGAATGACCAGTTACAAAGATTTCTCTTCCATCTTTAGAAGCAACTATATAGATTCCCGCTTCCGGAGATTCTGCAAGTATTTCTAGTTCAGGCACTTTTAGTATGTCTTCTCTGCGCACTTCAGTATAACGGGAATGAGGCACATAAAAAGTGTCATCAAAACCACGAAGTAATTTCACATTATTTTGTGTGATGCTGTGTGGATACACACCAAATACCTTCTTGTCCACAGTATACTTAGGAACTCCATAATGATGATATAAGCCAGCTTGAGCTCCCCAACAAATATGGAGAGTTGATGTTACATTATGCTTCCTCCACTCCATTATCTCCTGCAATTCCTGCCAATAATCCACTTCTTCAAAGGGCAGGAGTTCGACAGGTGCGCCGGTAATAATCATACCGTCAAAGGTTTCGTGGCAAATATCTGAAAAGGTTTGATAAAATGTCAATAAATGCTCCTGAGATGTATTCTTGGAAACGTGAGTTTCCGGGTGCAACAACACCACATCTACTTGCAAAGGGCTATTACCAATTAACCTTAGTATTTGGGTTTCGGTGACAATTTTTTTGGGCATAAGGTTCAAAATGGCAATTTTCAAAGGCCGTATGTCCTGACTTACGGCACGGCCTTCTTGCATAATAAATATATTTTCATCCTGCAGGGTTTGTGCTGCAGGCAGATTATCTGGGATTTTTACGGGCATTCTATCACTCCATAGGTAGTAGTATATCGTTGTCATCCTGAATGAAGTGAAGGATCTTAGGCCCTAATTTTCATGCTATAGATTCTTC
>CAYFSR010000023.1:12680-17771 GCA_964345785.1 uncultured Eubacteriales bacterium
AGTGAAGGATCTTAGGCCCTAATTTTCATGCTATAGATTCTTCGCTATGCTCTGAAAGACACAATTTGCTGATTTATTACTTCACAACAATATTCAATATTCGTCCTGGCACAAAGATAACCTTGACTATTTGCTTTCCTTCACAGAAGCTCCTAACTTTTTCATCTTCCATAGCAGCATCTCTTGCTTCCTCTTGAGTTGCAGTGGCAGATAGAACAGCCTTGCCTCTAACCTTACCATTGATCTGAACGGCAATTTCTACTGTATCCTCTACAGTCTTGGCTTCATCCCACTTAGGCCATTCTTGATCTGTTAAGCGAGAATCCTTGTTATGGATTGTCCATAATTCTTCTGTAACATGAGGGGCAACTGGATTTAGCAGCATGAGCAGAACATTAAAATCACCTTTACTTACCTTGCCTGCTGCATAAAAGTCGTTCACCAGTGCCATCATGGTGGCAATAGCTGTATTATATTTTAAAGCTTCATAATCCTCGCTAACCTTTTTAATGGTTTTGTGGATGCTGGTTTCCAGCTGAGGAGTAATACTTGTTTCATCTGTCAGGAACTCTTGAACTCTCCATACTCTGTCCAAGAACCTTCGACAGCCCTTTACTCCATTGGCAGACCAGGGAACACTTCTTTCGAAGTCTCCTATAAACATCTCATATAGTCTTAGGGTATCTGCACCGAATTCCTCTACAATTTCATCAGGATTTACAACATTCCCTCTGGATTTGGACATCTTTTCATTGTTCTCGCCCAAGATCATGCCATGAGAAGTTCTCTTCTGATAAGGCTCTGCAGTGGGAACTACACCGATATCATATAAAAACTTATGCCAAAAACGAGAATACAGTAGATGCAGAGTGGTATGCTCCATTCCACCGTTATACCAATCTACAGGTGTCCAGTAATCAAGGTTCTCCTTGCTGGCTAATTCTTCGTTGTTATGAGGATCAGCGTATCTTAAGAAATACCAGGATGAACCAGCCCATTGAGGCATGGTGTCGGTTTCACGTTCAGCCTTTCCACCGCACTTTGGACAAGTTGTATTAACCCAATCGGTCATTTTTGCCAGTGGGGATTCTCCTGTATCAGTAGGCTCATAGCTTTCTACCTCAGGCAATAACAAGGGCAGTTCTGATTCTGGAATCGGCACCCAACCGCAATCGTCGCAGTGTACTAATGGAATGGGCTCACCCCAATAACGCTGACGTGAAAATACCCAATCTCTCAGTTTATAATTGACTTTTGACTCCCCGATTCCTCTTTTCATGAGATCATCAGTAATAGCCTTTTTCGCGTCCTCAACCTGCATTCCATTGAGGAATCCGGAATTAACCATTACACCGTTTTCGATATCTGTATAAGCTTCCTCATCTATATTTCCACCAGCAACTACTTCCACGATAGGAAGGTTGAACGTCTTGGCGAACTCCCAGTCCCGAGCATCATGGCCAGGTACAGCCATAATAGCCCCAGTTCCATAGGACATAAGAACATAGTCGGATATATAAATAGGAATTTTCTTGCCTGTAGCAGGGTTTATAGCCTTCAAACCTTGAATTTCAACACCGCTCTTTTCCTTTGCAAGCTCTGTACGTTCGAAATCTGATTTCTTACCAGCCATGTCCTGATAGGCAATTAAATCCTCCAGATTGCTTATCTGATCTTTATGATCATCAATTAAGGGGTGCTCTGGAGCAATAACCATGTAGGTGGCTCCGAAAAGCGTATCGGGACGTGTAGTGAAAACACGTAATTTACTGATTGATGCGCTATCTTTACTGATGCCATCGTTGCTACTGTTATCTTCATTGCTGTTACTACCATCATCAATAGTCACTATGAAATCAACTTCAGCTCCGGTGGAACGTCCAATCCAGTTTTCCTGTTGGATTTTTATGCGGTCAAAATAGTCCACAGTGTCCAGATCTTGGAGTAGACGCTCTGCATATTCAGTAATTTTCAGCATCCATTGATTCTTAACCTTACGCACTACTTCCCCATGGCAGCGCTCGCAGGATCCATTTACCACCTCTTCATTAGCCAAGCCAACCTTACAAGAGGTGCACCAGTTGATGGAAGCTTCTTTTTTATAAGCCAAGCCCTTTTCAAAGAGCTTTAGGAAAATCCACTGAGTCCATTTATAGTAATCAGGATCTGTGGTATTCACTTCTCGAGACCAATCAAAGGAGAAACCCAGGGATTGCAGCTGTTGCTTAAATCGAGCAACATTACGTTCGGTTACTATTTTTGGATGAATTTTATTTTGAATGGCATAGTTCTCCGTAGGAAGTCCAAAAGCGTCCCAACCAATGGGGAACAATACATTATAGCCTTGTAATCTGCGTTTACGAGCAACTATATCCAAAGCTGTGTACGGCCTGGGGTGACCAACATGCAAGCCTTGTCCAGAGGGATATGGAAATTCAATAAGTGCGTAGAATTTTGGCTTCGACTTGTCGTCGGAAGCACAAAATGCACCTTCATTTTCCCATATTTCCTGCCATTTCTTTTCTATTGTTTGGGGATTGTAATCTAACATATTCACACTGCCTCTTTCCCTGTTTATCCTATAATTTTAAAAAAGGCCTTCGCTCCCAATAGAGATGAAGGCCCGAGCTACCTTGTTTAACAGAATTTATCTAAAGGATTCTGTCGGTGACATTCGTTGATGACGTAAATCTGCTGTTTTACCTGTTGTGGTGTAACAACTAATGGTTCACCGTTAACTAAATTATTGTATACAGTATCATATAATCTTCTTGTTGCGTTTGTGAAGGTTCCTGCATCTTCAACTTTCCAGGAATCCTCTATCCATTCTAACTTCTCTGAGCAATAAGCTGGTGTTCCGTCTTCCTTCTTTAAGGGTTCCTTAATCAGACTTTGCTCGGGAGCTGTTTCTTCGTTGTAATATTTCCATTCGATATTGGTCATGTTTCCTTTCAATCCGCCACGGGTTCCATGAACTTTATAAGTAAATAGTGGATAGGCATCACATGAAGAAATTTCTACATCAATTAAAGGACGGTCTGGAGCTGTCATAATAACCTTTACATAGTCCTCTGCGTCACCAAAAGTATTGGCGCGATCCATTTTACTAAATACAGTTGGATTTCCCTCAGGATAATTTAACAGCGTTATTGCCTGGTCCATTGGATGAGGCCCTGTGTTATACAGATTTCCTCCCATGAAAGACTGACAGCATTGCCAATCCCATCTGCGAGCATAGCCATTAAAGTTTATGCTTATTTGAACAATTCTGCCCAGAACTCCAGAGTCAATTACCTTTTGCACCTGCTCAAAATAAGGTGCAAAACGAGATTGCTGAAAAATAGCAAACATGCGATTATTTTTATCTGCTGCATCTATCATTTCCTGCACTTCTTCAGGAGTACGTGCGCAGGGCTTTTCTGTGAGAACATTGAAACCATGATTTAATAAATCAATTGTAGTAGCTGCATGCTCGTAACTATAAGATGCATTTACTACCAGGTCGATATCAGTTCGTCCAAAAAGCTCTTGATAGCTTTCATATGTATCACATTGGAATTCCTCTGCTGCTCTTTTTCTGCGCTCTTCCAAGGCATCAACGGCTGCAACTACCTTAAATCTTTCCTGATCGGTATGGAAGTAAGCACCGTGTATGTCCCTTCCACTACGTCCCTGACCGATAATGGCTACATTTAACGTTTTCATCATCTTCACCCACTTCATTTTTTAGCTTTCATTTAAGCTTTGCTACAATAAAAAAATTGCCGTATTGCTAACATTTTACCTTCACTCTATGGGCTTGTCAAATTTTTTTAGCACGAAACACCACCCAGCTGCTTAAGGGCAACTTTCCCTAAAAACCAGCTCTGGAACAACGACGTTATGATGGGGAACTTCCTTTCCTAGCAGAACCTGATAAAGCACCCTTGATGCTTCCTTTGCTATAGCTCCAACTTTATTGTCGACACTGGACAACCCAGGAGTGGTACATTGAGCGATTATAGAATCATTGTACCCAAAGACTGCCATGTCATCAGGTACCTTAATTCCCTTTTGTGTAAGACATTTTAAAACGCCTGCTGCCAGGACGTCCTCACTGGCGATGATGGCTGTACAAGAAGCCCCTGTCTCATCCAACTTTTTTAATGCACTTCTACCTCCATCTATTCCACTTTCTGTTTGAATAACCCATTCCTTTTTAATGGGCAAATCCATGGATTTCATACCTGTTTTAAATCCGTCCAGTTTGGCCAGGCCACTGAAGCTGTCAACATCGTAAACATAGGCAATTTCCCTGTGGCCCCGTCGTGCTAGACTTTCCACTACCTTGGAAACACCTGTCTTATCATCACATACTACGGAATAAATATTATCGCCTTCTAGAGAGCTGTTTAGTAAGATAATGGGCACTGAAGCAGAAGCATCTAATATATGAGGGTTTCCGTTTTTCTCCTTGAAGATGGAACCTACGAGAACCATACCATCCACTTTTTTCTCCAGCAAAAGGCCTAGATAGCGTCTTCTCTTTTCCAGTCCCCCACCTGTATTACAGAGGATCACATGATAGCCCAGCTTTCGGAACTCCTGCTCAAGAATATAAATGGCATTGGCATAGTATGAGTCCCTAACGTCACTAGCCAAAATACCAACAGTATTGGTAGCATTCACAACCAAGCTTCTAGCAATAGCATTTGGCCTGTAATTTAGCTCCTTCAATGCAGCCTCCACCTTTTCCCTTGTTTCCGGTCGGACGCTGCCACTGTTATTTATTACCCGGGAAACCGTAGCAATGGAAACACCGGCTTTTTGGGCTACCTCATAGATACTCATCTATACACTCCAATACTATCAACCATGTAATGTAATCATATTACATAATACATTAACTAATTCGATATAACCACACATGCTATGTGATCGTCTACGACAATCATCCATACAATGCGATCATCCTAATGCACAATCATCTGTACAATATAATCTTCCACATCACGATTGTCCTGATACTTATCCACTTAATTCATTCACTTATGTAAGCGCTTACATAATTATAACCTTCTAAACTCTTGACGTCAACGGCATGGTTTAGCC
>CAYFSR010000023.1:17871-24995 GCA_964345785.1 uncultured Eubacteriales bacterium
CGGCATGGTTTAGCCCATGTGTTCAGCTCATGACACCATGACATTTTTTATACTTCTTGTTACTGCCGCAATAGCAAGGATCATTCCGATCAAATTTATGATCGATAAACAGTTTAGAGCTAAAACTTGCCGGGTTGTAATGAATAAAGCTTTCTACCAATTCTCGGAACTCAGGCAATGAATGCTGATAAAACATCTTCCAACCGTCGCATAGCCAACTTAAGTGACTATCTTCATCTGCATTGTTTGATCGATGCTTCGGGCAATCACCTGCACAATAAGTTAAGAACTCACAAAGAGAGCACTCCTTATCCCAGCCTGCTTTTTGTTTTCCAAATTCTAAATACTTGCTGTTATTTTGCATATCCGCCCAGGAGTCTTGCAAAAGATTTCCCAGCTTTCGTTCCTCTTCCACATAAAAGTCACAGGGGTAAATATCACCGTTATGCTCTACCACAAAGTATTGGCAACAACTACCTGCCATGTGGCAGGATGCATAACTTCCATATACCATATGATTCATTATGCCATCAAACGTGCGAATAGATACCCGGTTAGTATCTTGGATGTGCCAAGCATCGTACACATCACATAGGAACTGCCCCCATTGTTGTCCTGTTATTGCAAATGGAGCTAGATTTCCTTCCTCGTCAAATTCAACACAAGGAATATACTGCTGAAAAAGTATATCCTGCTTGCAAAGGTAGTCATAGATTTCCTTACCCCTGCTTACGTTGGCTTGGTTTACCAGCGTTAATACATTAAACTCTACTTTATTTTTCCTAAGATTCTCTATGCCCTGGAGCACATTAGCATGTGTAGGCGAACCATCAGCACGGGTTCGATATTGATTGTGGATCTCAGGAGGCCCATCTACACTAATACCAACCAGAAAGTTGTACTTAGCTAAAAACTCAGTAAAGGGCTCGTCCAACAAAGTTCCGTTGGTTTGTAAGCTGTTGGAAACAGTTTTCCCTTTTCCATACTTCTTCTGCAAAGCGACAACCTTCTCAAAAAACTCCCGACCCATTAGAGTAGGTTCGCCCCCCTGCCATCCGAAAATATAGCTAGGCTGATCAGTTTCCATGTAGCTGGAAATCATTTTTTCAAGGACCTCATCTGACATCCTGTGTTGCTTGTTTTCGGGATACAGCTCACTTTTCTTTAAATAAAAGCAGTAGGCGCAACGTAGGTTGCAGTCTGCTGAGGTAGGTTTGATAAGTAACGAAAAAGGTTGATTCATGGCAGCGAGTCTCCTTAATAAATACTTTAAATCTATTACCATTGTACTACAATTTCAGTGCAGAGTCATAAGAAATGTGGCTGCTGGTCCTGATGATACATTACATTTTTCTTTAACGCTTTAATATCTTCAAGTGTTATCGGATTTATTTCCCGAGCAACTGGCTAACCCGGTCATAGCGCTCATTTTTTCAAGTAATGAGCACTTTTTTACGTAAAATCCACTCACTACTTGATTTTTTGAGCAAAATCGGCTGGAAAACGCCCCAAATCCACACATTACTTGAAATAGTGAGCAAAACAGATTAAAGACAGCTAAAAACAACGTCAAGTCCTTTTTTGGCTTTTTTGAGCAAAAATTTCAAGTAGTGACTGAAAACGGCTCAAAGCTATGCACTAATTGAAACTTTGCACATAAAACGATGAAAAGCCTATCAGCCTAGGATTAAAATGATTCACTCTCTCCCATTATGAATTTATAATCAATAGAATCATCAACACCGAAGGATTGAAGAGCCTTTCTTATGAATCCATCATTTTGATCTAACAAGGCTTTTGCTTTACTAAAGTTAAGACCGGTTTTTTCCATCACTATGGCAGTTCTTATATCCCCTCCAGCCTGGTTCAACAACATTTGAGCTCTTTCCTCATCTGGATTACCCGTTGCCTGTATAAAAACACGAATCGCACGTTTGCTAAGCTTGCTGTTGGTTGGTCTCATGCAAACCATTAAATTACCATAGACACGACCTGTTTTCACCATAGCGAGAGTTGATATCATATTGAGTATTAGCTTTTGACTAGTTCCTGCTCGTAAACGAGTTGAGCCAGAAATAACCTCTGCTCCGGTATCCACTTCAATTGATACTTGAGCAAGTGGGCTAATCTTTGCTCCCTTGTTACAAGATAAAGAAATTCGTCCTGCACCAATTTCTTTTGCATATGTTAGTGCTCCTATACAATATGGTGTTCTGCCACTAGATGCTATCGCCATTATTACATCTGCTGACTGTAGACCAAAGGCCTCCAGATCACGCTTTGCTTGCTCCACATCGTCCTCTTTTGCTTCCGCTGAGCTAAACATTGCATTTCTACCGCCGGCCATTACACAAGTTACTTTATCTGAATCCACCCCAAAGGTAGGCGGGCACTCAGTAGCATCCAAAATACCCAGCCTGCCACTTGTACCTGCACCTACATAAATAAGCCGCCCACCTTTTTGAAAATGCTCAACTACAAGATCTACCGCCTGTGCAATTGACTCAGCCTGTTCGCCGACTTTACGAGGCACTTCCATATCAAGCCGGTTCATCACTTTGACCATCTCTATTGTTTCCATTAGATCCAAATCAGCAGTTAATGGGTTTACCTGTTCCGTGCTAAGTAAATCGATTACTTCAGAATTAATATCCATTATCTCACTCCTTAATAGGTACAACTAATAGCCATGTTGCCATTCTTTATCTTTTATTTACTTTATCATATTTTAGCTGCTTATCCAATCGTTACCTATTCTTGTTTTAGTCCCACATTTGCATCTTATAGTCTCAATTTACGAAAAATTACATAGGTGAAAAAAAGCCACTCCTTTAAGCAATATTGGAGTAGCTTTTAAATTAGTTAATCATTACAATCAATGAGAAATTGGATATACATATTCGATAGTTAATCGTAAACAAGTGTATTAGCATAAGTTCTAAAGAAGTCTATTCAACACTAACTTTTGGCGGATTTATATAGTTATGATACTGTTCCTGTACTCCGCTCTCTTGGGTATCACCTGTATGGAAGTAGATTCGGTACTTGTATTCAACTTTATCACCCGGCTTTAACAACTTCCCTCCCAGGAAGTAAAAGTTGTTTGGCGCCATCAGACCATAATCCCTTATATGCCAATGAGTGGGATAATCCATATTATCCGGGCTGTCAAAAGCTGCAATTCCAATGCATTCGCCATTAGTTTCCCCATAATAATCACACCAGTGAGCCTGGCGTCCCCAACATTCTGATTCACCAATTCCTCCATAGGAGTTTACCATGGTTCCGCCGTTGTCTACCTTCAACGTTTCAGACATACGAATGCCCAGGGGGCCGGCTTCCTTTGTCGCTCCAAACTCCACCTGTCCATATCTGGCATTGAAAACAACATGAACATCAACGATTCTTCTATTAGCTGGAGTATTGTAAAAAGTGAAGGTTCTTTCTTCATCTATAAAAGGCGTGCCTTGGTAACTGGTCCACACATTCGAAGCTGTAAGACTTCCATATACTGAACCGGACAGCAGCTCTGAAAAACTCTGATGAACTTGTTTGCCATAAGATTCGTTTGGTTCATTCCAAAAATCTACACCATTAACATCTCCAATTGCCACCCATATGGATCTATGGTGGGGATGCTCTTTGATATTGAAGTCCAATCGAGTAAAATCATTTCCTTCCGAGGTCCTGAAAGGCCCCAAGTAAGGCTTTGCGATTTCTTTATCGAAAACATAGGAAGTGTAGTGTTGTCCCTTAATAGACACATCCACTTTACTGTCCTGCTCTTTTAACTCTACGCCATTTTTAACGTCGTAGTCACCTTTTCCTGGTTCAAGCCTTAAGCTTAACTGCTTACCTTTTTCTAGACTATCCACCATAATTGTGACTTCTATCTGGTCTCCCCTATCAGTCAACTGAAAAGGAACTTCATTACCAGATTCATCGACAACTATGAAAGAGTTTAGATTTTTCCCTGCCAATGTCTGTTTCGATAACGCGAATGTTACAGGACAATAATTACGATCATGATTACCTGCACTAACATTGATTTTAATACTCATTTAGTATACACCCTCCTTGTTGTTATAAGTTATAGCTGTGTTGAATGATTCACTCATCTACACTTAAAAATACTTCCTTGCCTAAGCGAGCCCCGTGCAATGGACTCAGCTTGTTCGCCCACTTTACGCGGCACTTCCATATCAAGCTGGTTCATCACATTAACCATCTCTATTGTTTCCATTAGATACAAATCAGCCGTTAATGGGTTTACCTGTTCCGTACCAAGTAAATCGATTACTTCAGTATCAATATCCATAATCTCACTCCTTCATAGTCCCAGGTAAAGTTTACCACACTAGAGCTTCTTATCCAATCGTTAATATGGCTGATTTCGGTTTCTATAAGTTTGTACTATATAATATAGAAAATTTAATAACTAATTTATAAATTTGTATACCTTTTGCCTAATCTTTATGTTATAATACTGTCTATACGATGAAAGGCCATCACTTCATCATATCAAAGAGAGAAGAGCACCCACCCCACCTCTGGCTGCTCTTCTTTTATGTCTATACTACTTATTATTTCTATCAAACGCTTTAAGCTGTTTTTCTACAACAATAGCACTAAATTGCTTTAATGTTAATGTACTAAAATATCATCAATCCGATCCAGCTCTTCCTTTGTAAAGCCTAATTTCAAGCTGGCACATTGCAAACAATGGTTACTGCAACAAAGGACCCGCATAGCGAGTCCTTTGTTGTGTACTTAATAATATATAGTTTTGTGTGTAGTTTACACATTGTTTATTCTTACTGTATTCAATTTTTTACTCTTCAGGTACTATTTTAAATTCCTTCAGCATGCTGTGGAATCGAGCTCCATGTCCTTCAGCGGCTTCCAAGAAATATTTCGTCTTGATAACAAAACTGCCACCCTTGGTATTGTCCACCAGATAGTAATTAACAACGGGGTCATCCCATTTTGCTCCCTTATCGATAGCGTGGATGTATAGTGCTTCTAGTGGATCTGTAACTTCCTTAGGTGCATCCACCTTGCTGAAATCAGCCTTGAGCTCTGCTTGCAACATTGCTGCCAGCTCTTCCGGAGTTCTTTCTATATCCTGAGAAACCTCCATATAAACCTCAGGTATACCTTCAGATGCTTCCTTCATTACATAGCGATCTACCTGTCCATCTTCAACAACCTTATATCTATCTTGATCATAATACATCACATAGCCTAGAGCACCTTGCTGTAATCTACTATCTATATTCTCATTTTCGCCTTCAACCTCGTATCTCACTATTTTTTCTGGCTCAAAATATTTCTTTATTTTCTCCAATGCAGCTTGACCTGGCTGGGTAAAGGTACTTAGTACGAAAACCATGGCAGCAGCTGCTACTCCAATGCTAAGTGCCCTTCTCCATCTTAATGACCTTTTAGGCATACTGTCCCCCTCCTTTTCGTGAATCCTCTCACGAATGAGCTTCCAATTTTTCTCCTGCATGGCAGAAGCCTCATCTGTGCCCCTATGCAAGGCTTCAGTTATTTTTTCATCAAAACTTTTCTGTGCCATTGGAGGTCCTCCCTTACTTCAAATCTGTCATTGCATCTTTTAATCTTTGTCTTCCCTTGTATAAACGGGACTTCACTGTATTCAAATTTAAGTTTAATATTTCTGCTATTTCCTTCTCTTTAAACCCCTTTAGGTACTTCAAAATGATTGGGATTCTGAGTTTATCACTTAGCTTCTCTATCTCCTGATACAAATCCTCATATTCTTCAAAGTGATGTATTTCTTCATGAGAAATATCCATTTCGTTTTCCAGGTAATCGCTTATGTATGATACGGGTGGCCTTCGAGAAAGAATTCGCTTACACTCATTGACCAATATTCGGTAAAACCAAGGTTCAAATGGGCTATCTGACTTAAATTTTTCAATGTTGAAATAAACCCTTATAAAGGTTTCCTGTACCGCATCGGATGCCAGTGCGCTGTTTCTAGTAACCGCTAGAGCTACCCGGTTTGCATAAGCAGAGTACTGATTATACAGGTCTTCGAAGGCTTGTTCGTCTTTGTTTAATATCCGCTGCAGCAGAACTTCATCCATGGATGCATCACCTCCTGATGCCCTGTTACTATAGTTACCTACAAAGTCTTAGAAAAGTTTTATTTATTAAAATATTTTTCCTTGAACTAGAAAATGTATGCAATATCAGTTCTTAAGGATTTGACTGGGATTGTTTCCCATGACTTGTTTGAACAGCTTGGAAAAGTGTTTAATATCGCTTATTCCTACGGCTTCTCCTGCTTCTGAAACATTGTATAGTCCACTCTTCATCAGCTCTATAGATTTTTGTATACGAAGCTTGTTTCGATAAGCAATAGGAGACATTCCCTTTACACTGGTAAAAAGCCTCCGAAAGTTTCCCTCGCTCATCATACAAAGCTCAGCAATCTCAGATACAAGAAAATTAGATGAGAAATTCTCTTCTATATACCTTATACCATTTCTTATTTTCCAATAGCTTTTACTGTATTTTTCATTGGAGGAATCAGCTGAAATATAATATAGTACCTTTAGGGCTAAGGACATGCGATTCAGCCAACCGTAGGGAATGTCATATGTTAAATGTTCGATATCTTCAATAAGTTCATCATAAAAATGTATATCGTCATGGAAAAGGATTTTAGGTTCGTCCCCGAAATTCAGACTTGCGTTATTATCATTTAATAGCTTTAAGTCCAACATAAAGAATGTGGAAGTAGTTTCTGTGTCCCACTTGGATGTATATTGGGTTTCACTTGGAATATACAAAATATCTCCTGCATGAGATGAAATACTCCTGTCAGAAAATACGAAGTCAGCACTTCCACTGGAAATATAGACAATTCTAAAATGTTCATTCAAACTAACCGTCAAACGGTGCCCCGGCTTATTGCTATATACCATTATATCTTTTAAACTAAATGCGACATCGTTGATTCTATCATTAGACGAACCTGGCATTAACATATACACAACCCCTAATATACGTTTTATACGAAAATAAGTTCAATTTCACTGTTGTTTTCTGGACATTAACAATATTATACTTAATACAAATGGCTATGTAAA
>CAYFSR010000024.1:0-3774 GCA_964345785.1 uncultured Eubacteriales bacterium
TAGCGAAATTACAGCGGTGGTTACTTAAATTACTGGTGAAAATTGACTTGGTGCGGGGAGGTTGAGATTAGGTTATAATCATGCACTTTGTAGATGCTAAAGGAATACTTTCCGCTAAAAACGGAATGAACATATATCGTGGGTGTACCCATGGTTGTATCTATTGTGATAGTCGTTCTACATGCTATCAGATAAAGCATGACTTTGAAGATATCCAAGTCAAACAGAATGCACCCGCATTGCTGGAGGATGCTCTGCGTAGAAAGCGAAGCAAATGTATGATAGGCACAGGTTCAATGTGCGATCCATATATGCATTGCGAAGAGCAGCTTGGGTTGATGCGTGAATGCCTCGAAATCATAGATAGATACGGTTTTGGTATAACATTAATAACTAAATCAAATCGTGTATTACGTGATCTTGATCTGCTGAAAAGTATAAATATGAAATCTAAATCAGTTGTACAGATGACTCTTACTACATACGATGAGGATCTATGCAAAATTCTCGAGCCTAATGTTTCTACTACAAAAGAACGTTTTGAAACATTAAAGATTCTGCGCGACAACGGCATTCCCACAGTGGTTTGGCTAACTCCATTACTACCGTTTATTAACGACACAGAGGAAAATCTGCGTGGAATACTTAATTACTGCTTTGAAGCGGAGGTAAAGGGTATTATCTGTTTTGGAATTGGAGTAACTTTGCGGGAGGGAGATAGGGAATATTTTTACCAAAAGTTAGATGAACACTTTCCAGGAATGAGAGAAAAGTATCATCGTAAATATGGATATTCCTATGAGCTTATAAGCGACGATCACAGGCATTTGATGGAAATATTTCATAATGAATGCAAGAATCACGGTATAATGAGTGATGCAAGTAGTGTATTCAAATATTTAGGCGAATTCCCAGTACAAAGCGCTCAGTTGAGCATGTTCTAAAGCTTTTTTAAGTTTTAATAGCTTATTCTAAAAAATACTATAAAATGATTGTTTTGGTTATCTGTTTCTGATATACTACACCTTATGCGAGGTGAGTGTAATGATAGAAATGAAGAGTATCAATAAGACCTTTAAAATCGCTAAAAGAAATGCAGGTTTTGGCGAAGCCGTAAAAACCTTGTTCAAGAAAGACTATACATATATACACGCTTTAAATGATGTTTCGTTTAAAATTAATGATGGTGAAATGGTAGGATATATTGGTCCCAATGGAGCTGGGAAAAGCAGTACCATTAAAATCATGAGCGGTATTCTAACGCCAGATAGTGGTGAATGTACCATAAATGGAAGAACTCCATGGAAGGATCGCATAAACCATGTAAAGGAGATAGGTGTTGTATTCGGACAACGCAGTCAGCTCTGGTGGGATGTGCCTGTAGTTGACAGCTTCGAGCTGATAAAGGATATTTATAAAGTTGATGACGCTTCCTTCAGAAAAAATCTAAATGAACTTATAGAGCTTCTTGATATCTGTGAGATTGTCCGAACCCCGGCAAGGCAGCTGTCCCTTGGTCAACGTATGCGATGTGAGATAGCAGCTTCTTTATTACATAACCCAAAGATTCTATTTTTGGACGAGCCTACAATAGGTCTTGATGCGGTATCTAAAATCGCTGTGCGAAACTTTATTAAAGCCCTGAACAAGGAGAGGGGTACTACAGTTATACTCACCACTCATGATATGCAGGATATTGAAGCGCTTACCGAGCGTATACTATTAATAGGCAAAGGGAAAATCTTGCTGGATGGTACTTTGAATGAATTAAAAAAACGCAATTCTACTCACAAAACTCTGACAGTAGACTACACAGGAGATAGTATTAATGACATAGAAGGAATAACCATAACCAAAGACTTGGATGGACATGCTGAGCTTGTTGTCGATACCTTAGAGCTACCGGTTTCACAGGCAATCTCGTTAATCTCTGCTCAGGTAGACGTCACAGATATTTCAGTAATGGGAGCAACTGCTGAAGAGATGGTTGTGTCCTTGTATAAGGAGTTTGAAATATGAGAAAGTACCTTTCCTTTTTCAAAATCAGATTCATTAATGGTCTCCAATATCGAGCTGCTGCTTGGGCTGGTATTTCTACTCAGTTTGCCTGGGGTGGTATGACAATTTTAATGTTTTGGGCATTCTATCAAAATGGACAGAACGAATTTCCCATGACCTTTCCTGAGCTATCTAGTTATCTATGGCTACAGCAGTCTTTTCTAGCTTTATTCATGGCTTGGTATTTTGATAATGAAATATTTAACGCTGTCTCAAGTGGTAATGTAGCTTATGAGCTTTGTCGCCCAGTGAGTATTTATACCATGTGGTTTACAAAGAACATGGCAGTGCGTTTATCACGGGTTGTACTCCGCTGTATGCCCATTCTCCTAATTGCAGCTTTATTACCAAAGCCCTTTAATATTTCCCTACCTGTGTCTCTAATTGCAGGTTTACTTTTTCTTGTATCTATGTTTCTCGGATTTCTTGTACTAGTAGCCTTTACGATGCTAATCTACATATCCACTTTTTACACAATATCGCCACTTGGAATACGTATCCTAGCAACGTCGGTGGTTGATTTTTTAGCAGGTGGAATTATCCCACTTCCATTTTTCCCGGAAAGTGTGAAGGCAATAATGTACATCCTACCGTTTGCGTCAATGCAAAATACACCTTTTCTCATATACAATGGGTATGTAAAAGGATCAGATATTCTATGGAGCATGTTACTGCAAGTTGCTTGGCTTATTGGATTGGTGATCGTAGGAAGGTTAATGATGACTAGGGCACTTAAAAACGTTGTAGTACAAGGAGGTTGAAATGCGTTTATATATAAAATATGCTTCTATTATTCTGCGAAGTCAAATGCAATATAAGGCGTCCTTTGTGATGACATCAATAGGGCAGTTTCTTACTGCGTTCACAACCTTTCTGGGTATGTACTTCATGTTTAGCCGATTTAACAGTGTCAACGGTTTTTCATTTAGCGAAGTACTATTGTGCTATGCAGTAATTTTAACTGCTTTTTCCCTAGCCGAGTGCTTTGTACGTGGTTTTGATGCTTTCGGTAGCATAATATCTAATGGTGAATTTGACCGTATTATGGTCAGACCAAGAAATGAAATTCTGCAAGTTCTGGCCTCTCGCATAGAGTTTTCGAGAATTGGTAGACTCCTTCAGGCAATAGCCATATTCATCTATGCGATTCCTACGAGTGGTGTTATATGGAGCTTGGATAAGATTATAACTGTGATTTTTATGATTACAGGTGGCTTTTTTGTGTTTTCAGGTCTCTTTATCATATATGCTAGCATATGTTTCTTCACTTTAGAAGGACTTGAATTCATGAATATCTTTACTGATGGCGGCAGAGAGTTCGGAAAGTATCCACTTAGTATCTATGGTGAAGGAGTGCTGAAATTTTTCACTTATATCGTACCTCTCGCTTTATTTCAATATTATCCGTTTTTATATCTCATCGGTAGAACTACTAATATAGTATACATGCTTCTACCACTAGTTGGAATTCTATTTCTCATTCCTTGTCTTATGTTCTGGAGGATAGGTATAAGGCATTATAAGTCAACAGGTTCGTAAGGTATATTCATGATACTTTCAGCTTCAAGAATAATGGATATTCCAGCTTTTGGTTATCTATTATGCAATCATTAATTTTTCACATCTTGTTATCTTCATAGTAATAGAGTAAAATGATGATGTAAAATTATACAACGTTATTAAGTCACATACTTAGAAACGTTGGTAACTAGATAT
>CAYFSR010000024.1:3874-23206 GCA_964345785.1 uncultured Eubacteriales bacterium
TAAAATTATACAACGTTATTAAGTCACATACTTAGAAACGTTGGTAACTAGATATGTACTCATATATTGCATGGGGGTTTAATTTGGTGCTGGATAAGATCAAAGAGTATCTGCTTTTAAGTTTTGGTTCACTTTTAGTTTCTACTGGGGTATACTTTTTCAAGTTTCCAAATAACTTTTCAACTGGAGGCGTCAGTGGTTTATCAATTATATTTGGTAGACTGAGTACCAGCATGACACCCGGAACCATTATACTTCTTTTAAATGGAATATTTTTGATTGCAGGTTTCCTATTAATAAATAAGACATTTGGATTTAAAACTATATATTGTAGCCTACTATATTCCGTATTAATTAAGATTTTCGAACTAAGCTTTCCGATGAAAGCTCCTCTGACTAATGAACCTTTACTGGAATTATCATTCAGTGTTTTGTTGCCGGCTATAGGCTCTGCCATATTATTCAATCATGAATCCAGCACAGGCGGCACAGATATAGTGGCCATGATACTTAAACGTTTTACTTCATTGGATATAGGCAAGGCTCTACTAGCCTCGGATTTTATTATCGCTGCATCAACAGTACTTGTATTTGATATTAAAACAGGAATGTTTTCTGTTTTAGGTCTATTGATAAAATCAGTTATAGTAGATTCCGTTATCGACAGCATAAATCGTAAGAAGTGTTTGACTATTATTACTACAAATCCTGAAGCTGTGTCAAACCACATCAATGAAGTACTTCATCGTGGAGCAACGATCTGGAAGGGATATGGTTCTTTCACTAATGAAGAAAGGTATGTAATCCTAACGGCTCTCGATGCTGTACAAGCAAAATCTCTACGTAACTATATAAAGAAAGTAGATGAGAAGGCATTTATCTCAATTACTAACACCAGTGAAGTATTTGGAAGAGGTTTCTTCAGAGTGTGATATAAGAATAAGATCTACAGAAAAAGTGTATTTATCTGTTCTATGTAGGCGATAAATGCTCCATATACCGACCTTTCCCGAACCTAGCCTTGCAAGCCAAATCTCATCGTCCATCTGGTATAGACCATATACTATTCCGCCTTCGTTAAAAACAGCACGTAGCCAACGCTCTTCATATTGGGAGATATCAGGTGGTAGAAAAGAGGTGAAGAAGCTTTTTGATTCAAACTCATCTGTGCCGACAGCTGTATTCACATACTGAGCTGAAAACCTCTGTGTTTCACCAGTTTCTGTGTTTTCAACAACTAATGAATCTTCGCTTAATTCATATAGAAACGGCATAGAACCTTTTACAGCTAGTGTTGAGCTAAGCGGATTCATGTATAAGCAATCATCAAACTCGTAGTATCCAAATAGATCATTGTCGACTATTGCTTCCTGTGGCATCGAAAGGAAAATGCTGATGCTGATTATGAATGAACATAGCAATAATACGAAAATAGTAGTTCGTATACCTGGCCAGCTCTCGTACTGCCTCGTTAGATGAAGTATAAGACATGTTACGATACCTGAGAGCAGAATGACCAGAATATCCACTGGCGCAAGGGCAATACCTGAAAGCCCTTCAAAAAACCATCCTGTACCGAAACGGTATAATCCGCCTTCCATCATAACAGACTCACCAATGTACATTAATATAACTGAAATAACAGATATTATTGCCGGCAGCCCTAACCCCAAGCCTTTGTCTTTCCCTAGCAGGAGGCTGCCAGCATATACTCCTACTGCTGTGCCTAAAACAACAAAAAACATGCAGGTAAGTACAGAAGCAAGAGGTGTCTGAATTGTTTCAGGCTGGCGAAAAAATGCTGTGGTGTTGGCAAACACACAAAGTGCAATAAGTGTCGATGTCGTCGCGCCTTGAAGGATTAGCTGCTTTTTCCTACTGTAATCTCCCGTACTAAGCATACGGCCGATACCATAAACAAGACCGCAGACCATTGTGATTAGAATAAACGAGATCAAATAGTAGTGTATCTTATAAGTGTTGTTGGCCATGACATAAAAATATCGATCCTGATAAGCATATGCAACGGACTGCTCTTGAGTCAATGGTGAGATGACACAAAGACTTGCCTGCCAAGCATCTACCGTAGCGGAAGGCGCTATAATCGCAGTGTCAGCAGAGAGCGTGGCAGGGTCGATAAGGGTCATATCTGCTGTATGAATCTGTATCCCTTCCATGAAATGCTCGATTGTGGCAAATATGGCATATGCACCCATAAGACCTACTGGGAAGGCTGATCTTTTCAGTCTGTATAAAAGTGGTAGAAAGGTTGCGAAAAAGATAATAGAAGCACACAAGGCTGCATAGGGAATAACATATTTAGAATACTGTTCCGGTTCAATGGAGCCGTTAGTGATACTGAGATATATCATGCGTACACCATTGATTAGTGGATAGGCCGATAAGACCAGTAATATAAGCAATGTAAGCCAATAGAATCTTTTGATAGCTTTGTTCATAATAATTTACCCCCTGAGAGTTGGATTTGTAATAAGGATTAGTACAATAGCTAGCAGAAATATTGTTGATGCGATAGTACCAATTACTGTCATTCGTTTATAATTTAAAACATTGATTATGCGAACCTTGACACCTGATCGTCCAAAAGAGGAGGATATAAGAAAACGTTTTTCCTCTGCATATTGCAGCAAAGTGGATGCATAGACAATGCACTCAGATTTGCTATATTTTCTGCGTCGCATCACTTCTTCATCGCAGGAAAGTTCCATATCTACAAAAAACATCTTAAGCATCACCCATACAAGTGGGTTGAACCAATGCAGGCAGGTGATTCCAATTGCCAATGACCGCCACAGGTTGTCAAGCCTATCGCGGTGAATATTCTCGTGTTCCTGAATCATTGTACCCTCGATACTATCTGGGTCCAAGCCTAGAGGGAATATGATCTTTGGGCGAAACACACCAATCAGTACTGGTGTAAAAAGCATATCTGAGCGATATATATTACCTTTGATAAGAACAGCCTCATTGAGTTCTTTTTTGGTTAATGTATATAGAATTAAAGCAGTAAGCAACATCGCTGCTGTTATGATTGTCCATGTTATGGAGCCAATGAGAAAGACCTGTCGCAGCGATTCTGTTTTGTATGTAATCGGAATATAGTTCTCAGCGGCACCGATCATGTTCATAAAAGCCATATTCTTAGATAGGGGGATAGACACTGTACCATGTGTAATAGTTTCAATGGTGATAAGCCTCTTGACAAGGCCTCCTGTGAAATTAAATAGACTCCATCTGGTTGTCAGCGTAAATGGTACAGACAACCGAAAAAAAGCCAGCGTCCACATTGGATACACAAAGCGTTTAGGCAGTGGTTTGAAAAGTCGTAGCAACAATAGTGCTGTGATGATAAAATTGGATGCAAGGCTCATGTTTAGGATGAGATAAAAAATCTCATTTAACATATAAATCATTCCCCCTGCCTGTGTTCATCAATCAATTTTTTAAGCTCATCAGCTTCTTTAGCGGAAAGTGTTCCATCTGCCATAAAAGATGAAAACAGTGCTTTAGCTGACCCATCAAAGAAGGAGTGGAGGACTTTTAGTGCTTCTTCCCGTCCTACATCCTCTCGAGAAACCAGGCTGTGGCAGGTATAATCAGGCTCTGAGCGTTTAATTGCACTCTTTGTAACCAGTTTCTTAATGACGGTGTATGTCGTATTCTTGTTCCAGCCAATTTTTTCTGAGGCAAGTAGGGTAAGTTCCTTTGCTGTCGCACCTTCGTTAGCCCATAATAGTTCCATCAGCTTTAGTTCACTTTCGAATAGACTAATCTTTTCCATATTGATCTCCCTTCAGACTATCGTAGTAGTTTGTACCTATAGACTATCACGATAGTCCGTAGCTGTCAAGAATATAATTTAAGTAGACAATCAGTGTAGCCTATTCTAAGAGCTACTGGGCGTGTTGCGACATGCTTTTTGGTGTACATATGCTTGAGTGCTTGTTATCTATGCCGAGTATGTGATAGAATTACCCTAATACTAGAAAAATATTAGAAATATCTTCTTGCTTTATTAGTGGATAACAAATATTATAGGTTATGAGCTCAATTTTGGACAATGTAGAATGATCGGAGGATTTATATGAATGTACCCAATGCCCTTACTATAGCCCGTTTTTTTATGGTAGGTGTTTTTCCTTACCTTTATTTCAATGATGGGATAGCTAATAATAAGGCATGGGCATTTGTAGTTTTCATTTTAGCTGGAATAACCGATGTGCTGGATGGATGGATCGCCAGGCGTTATAACCTAATAACCAAATGGGGCAAGCTAATGGACCCTTTGGCTGATAAGCTGATGCTTCTAATGGTTCTCGTTTGCTTGGCCCTTGATAAAGTAATTCATTACTGGGTTATTATCATCATTGCATTAAAAGAGCTCCTTATGATATTAGGAGCAATATTCCTCTTAAAAGAGCGTGAGGTAGTTGTACAAGCAAATGTTTATGGTAAATTGGCAACATTTATGTTTTACCTTGCAGTTACTGCTTTGATTTTTGAGTTTCCCTATGCAAAGTACATACTATTAGCTGCCTTAATTAGCACGATTTTAGCATTAATACAATATGCAGTTCTGAACTTTAAGTGGAATAAAGGTGGGACAAGAGACGTCAAGAGAAAAAAAGATTGACAAAGTACACAAATTCGATATAATTTGGGTATAATAGTAAAGATGATATTTTGGCAATGACAAAGAGGAGTACACGCCAGCATCCATCAGAGAAGGAAGTTCACCGGCTGAAAGGCTTCCTGGGAAGGCAACGTGGAAGGTCGCTTTGGAGCCTTGCAATTGTTATTTAACAGTTCGCGCGGGTGCTTCCGTTACAAAGCATAGAGTGCTGTTTGTTGATGTTGTCATCAAGCGGAACAAAGGTGGTACCACGAAGTAGCTTTCGTCCTTTTGGATGAAGGCTGATTTTATTTTTGGAGGTTATAGATATGGAAGAAAAGAATAATATTGCAAAAACTTATGATCCGAAGCAGGTAGAAGATCGGCTTTATAATGAATGGGAAGAAAAGGGCTACTTTCATGCAGTAGTAGATGAAAGCAAGGAGCCTTTCTGCATAGTGATTCCACCGCCGAACATAACAGGTCAGCTTCATATGGGTCATGCATTAGATAATACGTTGCAGGACATTATCACTCGCTGGAAACGGATGCAGGGATTTTCTGCCTTGTGGTTACCCGGTACAGATCACGCCAGCATTGCCACCGAAGTTAAAATAGTTGAAAAGCTGGCAGAAGATGGTTTGACCAAAAATGATATAGGTCGAGAAGGATTTCTGGAAGAAGCTTGGAAGTGGAAAGAGCTTTATGGCGGCAGGATTATTAATCAATTGAAGAAATTGGGGTCCTCCTGCGATTGGGAAAGAGAACGCTTCACAATGGATGAAGGCTGCAGCAAAGCAGTTACAGAGGTATTCATCCGTCTGTATGAAAAAGGCATGATTTATCAGGGCGATCGCATTATTAATTGGTGCCCCGAATGTAAAACAGCTCTTTCTGATGCTGAGGTTGAATATGAGGAAAAGCAAGGTTATTTCTGGCATATTGCCTATCCAGTAAAGGACAGTGATGAAAATGTTATTGTTGCAACTACTCGTCCGGAAACCATGCTAGGAGATACAGCAGTTGCAGTTCATCCCGATGATGAAAGGTACCAGCATTTAATCGGAAAGACCGTGGTTCTTCCACTTATGAATAGAGAAATCCCGGTTATAGCAGATACCTATGTAGATAAAGATTTCGGTACAGGTGTTGTAAAGATTACACCTGCCCATGATCCTAATGACTTTGAAGTAGGATCTCGTCATGATTTACCTATCATTCGTGTTATGAATGATGATGGCAGCATGAATATCAATGCGGGTAAATATGAGTCAATGGACCGATATGAAGCCCGTAAGGCCATTGTTGAAGACTTGAAGGGCTTAGGGCTATTATTTAAAATAGAGGAGCATAAGCACAATGTAGGCGAATGCTATCGCTGCTCTACCACAGTAGAACCTATTGTTTCCAAACAGTGGTTTGTAAAAATGAAACCCCTGGCAGAACCTGCAATTGACGTAGTACGCTCAGGAGAAATTAAGTTTGTGCCGCAACGTTTAGAGAAGACCTATTTCAACTGGATGGAAAACGTACGTGACTGGTGTATTTCCAGACAACTTTGGTGGGGGCATCGTATACCAGCCTATTATTGTGATAAGTGCGGTGAAACAGTAGTAGCCAAAGAAATGCCGATTAAGTGCAGCTGCGGGCATGATCAATTTAAGCAGGATGAAGACGTGCTGGACACCTGGTTCAGCTCAGCATTGTGGCCTTTCTCTACATTAGGTTGGCCGGATGAAACTGAAGAATTGAAATACTTCTATCCTACCAGCGTTTTAGTTACTGGTTACGATATTATTTTCTTCTGGGTAGCTCGTATGATTTTTTCAGGTATTGAGCACATGGGTGAAATACCATTCCACGATGTTCTGTTTCATGGTATTGTGAGAGATTCTCAGGGAAGAAAGATGAGTAAGTCTCTTGGTAATGGCATTGATCCTCTGGAAGTTATTGATGAATACGGGGCGGACTCCCTGCGCATGAGCTTGATTCTCGGGAATACACCGGGCAATGATATGCGATTTAATTATGAAAAGGTAGAGGCTAACCGGAATTTTGCCAACAAGATTTGGAATGCTACCCGGTTTATTTTGATGAACCTGGAAAACATGCAAGGCAAGGCTTTGAAACCTGAGAAAATGGAGATTGCTGATCAATGGATAATCAGCAGGTATCAACGTCTGGTAGGCGAAGTAACAGATAATCTTAGTAAATATGAGCTGGGATTGGCTGCTCAGAAAATTCATGACTTCACTTGGAATGAATTTTGTGACTGGTACATTGAACTGGTAAAACCTAGACTTTACGGGTCAGATGATTCGGCAAGGGGTACTGCTCTGTATACCTTGGTTTATGTACTGTCTAACACCTTAAAGCTTCTTCATCCCTTCATGCCCTTCATTACAGAAGAGTTGTGGCAGCATCTACCACATGAGGGAGAGAGCATCATGATTTCTACCTGGCCTACGGAGGACAAGGCGGAGATTAATAAGGAAGCAGAAGATGAAATGCAGGCTATCATGGATGCCATTCGGTCTATACGTAACATTCGGGCTGAGATGGAGGTAGCACCTTCAAAGAAAGCAAAGCTAATACTGGTAACTGAGACACAGGATGTACCTGTATTCGAAAATGCCAAGCTTTATTTAGAAAAGTTAGCTAGTGCATCGGAAGTAATGGTACAGGACAACAAAGAAGGAATTCCTGCCAATGCTGTTTCAGTTGTAACGGATATGGTTCAAATATTTATTCCATTAGAGGACTTAATCGACTTTGATAAGGAAATGGAACGCTTGACAAAGGAAAAAGAAAACCTTGTGAAAGAATTAGCCAGGGTAAATGGAAAGCTGTCCAATGACAACTTTGTGAAAAAGGCGCCAGAGGCAGTTGTACAGGAAGAAAGAGAAAAGAAGGACAAGTACCAGAACATGATGGATAAGGTGTTGGAGCAGATTTCTAATATGGAAAAAATGAAGTAAGATCCTTCACTGCATTCAAGATGACTAGTGACTAATATATAAGGGCTGTCATTCAGAGTGAAGCGAAGAATCTATAATTAAAATATTTGACTTGTAGCATGTAGACATATTAATAGGGATAAGGCAGGAAAAGATATATGAATTTCGATGAAGCAGTTCAATATATACACAATACAGTGAAATTTGGTTCCAAACTAGGGCTGACCAATATTACCGAGTTGCTGAAACGTTTGGGGAATCCTCATAGACAATTCCCATCCGTCCATGTGGCTGGAACCAATGGAAAAGGCTCCGTAACTTCTATGACAGCCAGGGTTTTGCATCAAGCTGGTTATAAGGTAGGGATGTTTATTTCACCTTACCTGGAGAGATTTACTGAACGGATTCAGGTAAACTTTGAAGAGATACCCGGAGAAGAGCTGGTTCTCCTTGTAGAGCAGGTAAAGGAACAAGTAGACGGTATGGTACGAGACGGACATAACCATCCAACCGAGTTTGAGATTGTAACCACCTTGGGTTTTCTTTGGTTTGCAAAACAAAAGGTAGATATTGCTGTAGTGGAGGTAGGTTTAGGGGGTAGGCTGGATTCCACTAATGTTATAAATCCGCTGGTTTCCGTCATAACATCCATAAGCTTCGATCATACTCGTGTATTGGGTAGCACCCTTTCAGAGATTGCATTTGAAAAGGGAGGCATTATTAAACCAGGTGTGCCGGTGGTTTCATATCCACAGCTAGAAGAAGCAGCTGAGGTAATTAAAAGGCTGGCTTTAGAACGTGGTAGCTGTTACTATGGGGTTTTACAGGATCAGATTAAGGAAAGGGATACTGCACTTTCTGTACAGCATTTTGATTTTACCTTCCAGGGAAATACGTGGGAGAATTTAGCCATTCATCTTCCTGGGAAACATCAGCAGTTAAATGCAGCTTGTGCTATTACCGCCTTACAAATCTTAAAAGAAAAGGGCTTTAATATTAGTGACGAAATCCTTTATGCCGGCTTGGATCAGGCTCGCTGGCCAGGCCGCTTGGAGGTTATGGGGGAGAGTCCAACAATTTTGCTTGATGGAGCCCATAATCCATCAGGCGCCCAGGCTTTGGTTGATGCTATGCGGCTTTATTTTCCCAATAAACAGATTTATTTAATATTAGGTGTGTTGCATGATAAAGATGTGAGTGGTGTAACCGGTATACTATGCTCTATGGCAGATCGTGTCATAGTAACCAAACCGGATAGCCCTCGTGCTACTTCACCTGAGGAATTAACCACTATTGTTGGAAAACATCATTCCGATGTGACAATTAGTGAAAGTGTACCAGAAGCTATAGATATGGTCATGGATTGGGTGCAAGCCGATAATGACAAAGAAGAAGGTAGTAATAATGATTCAAGTGATAAAGTAATCATCATTAGTGGTTCCTTGTATCTAGTAGGAGAGGCCAGGACGATTCTTAGACAAAGGCTAGTAATAGATTCCTCATTACATTCGAAATGACAACATTTAAAAAGATGGAATCCTAAATAAGGGATTCCATTGTTTTTTTATAGACTTCCGGAGCTTTCGCCTTCCAATTGGAGCAAATGATTTTTGCTTGCTTGGAATTGGTTACATTAACTTTGAGCTCCATTAGGTTAATTGATCCTTCCATAACTCGAAGGGTAACTTCATATTCCTGATTATCCAGTTGCTTATAATCAGCTGTCAGTTGGTTTTCATTACGTAGACGTATCCTATTTTCTTCAGCATAGATTAAAATATCTTGCTGGGTGTGATGATCTATTCTAGAATGGAAAAAGTTTAAAGCTTCACTACCTTTTTCTGTTATTGAATAGTAATGGTTTTGGCGACCTTCCATATACGCCAAATGAAGAGATTCCACTAACTCGACTAATAGCTGCTGTAGATCAAAATAATTTATCAAATATTTTTTGATAAAAAACTCGGTTATCTGCTCATTAGTCAAAGGAATCCCCAGTGATTGAACGTAATACAATATAGAAAGCTTGTTATCCGCCAATTCGGCCATTTTCATCAATATTCACCTTCAAAAATTAGAGTAATCCAATTATAGCACAAAATGACGGAAAAGGAAGGGTAATATCTCTACAAGATATAAATTATAAACATATAAATATAACTTAAGCCAATGCTTTAGTTGAAGGGGTATAATACTGGGCTTGAGCTTGCCACATTTCACGGTATTTACCTGGTACTTTAACCAATAAGGTCGGGGAAAGTTGCGTCAGAGAATATTAGAGGAGAAGTATGAAGTTCTTTGAGTATTGATCATAAATGTAAAAGGCGCATACTTTCTTAGAACATCAGTAGATGTATTCCAAAAAGCACGCGCCTTGCTGGTATGTTCTTTACTAATATAAAAAATAAGTAAAATAAAGATTCCTAACGCTTTCAGGATTAGATGATAAAGCTTTCGATGTCCTTTAGGAAATCTTCACAATCATCATTATAGATTTCAACGATAACTGGTTTGCTTAAATCAAGGCTGAAAATACCTAGGATGGACTTCGCATCAATGACGTGGCGACCGGAGCGGAGATCGATCTCATAAGGGTACTTGTTCACGATATTAACAAAATTTTTCACATTCTCCGCCAATGATAGTTTGATATTTACTGTCTTCATAGAAATACCTCCCAAATATAATTTGATACATTTTTACACCTTTAGTATATCACTACCAAGTAGCAAGTAGCAATACCTTATTCAAATATTTTTAAGACAAGCATGTTTTCCCTACACTTTTTAGCTATATTCAACAAAATTCATCTTAGAGTTATATGATTGGTGATAAGGGAAATACTATTCAAGATATTGTAAATTTCATAATCAAGGTGTTTGATACTTGTTAGGAGGTAAGAATTGAAAATAGGAATCCCAAGAGCCCTGCTTTATTCCATCTATCTGCCCCTTTGGAAGACTTTTTTGGAAGAATTGGGCCACGAAGTAGTATTATCCAGTAAAACCAACCAGGAAATATTAAACGATGGAGTAAAAAATTGCGTGGACGACGCATGTCTGCCGGTGAAAATATTCCATGGACATGTAATGGACCTTGTTGGAAAGGTGGATGTTATATTAATCCCTCGTTTGATCAGCGTTCATCCAGGAGAATTCATCTGTCCGAAGTTCATAGGTTTGCCAGAGATGATAAAAAATAACCTGCCCAGCATCTCTAACCTGTTAATTATGGATTTTAATGCCCATAATCGCATGGAGAAAGCTTATGATGGAATGAAAAAACTTGGCAGAGAACTTGGTGCAACTCTTTATCTTATCAATAGAGCGCTGAATAAAGCTCAAGTAAGACAAGAGGAATATACTAATATGCTGGAGAACGGTTCCAGTCCTCAGGATCTGCTGGATATTAGAAGAGATAATTCCGCAACAAAAGAAGCAAACAGCAATATGGGGGTTTATTACAAAAGAGGATTAGAACAACGGGAGCTGGACCAGAGTAAAGGTGTAGAAGCAAACTCTACGAAAGGCAAGATTGGCCTAATAGGTCATCCATACTTAGTTTATGACCCGTATATCAATATGAATATCTGTAAGAAGCTAAAAGCCTCTGGGTATGAGGTTGTCTATCCTGAAAACTGCAGCTTAGAGGAAGTGGATGTGGCTTGCGGCAGGTATCCAAAGAAACTATTTTGGAGTTATGGTAAGCGTCTGTTGGGCAGTGGCCTATCTATGATGGAAGATAGACGAGTACAGGGCTTAATTCTCATTACTAGCTTTGCTTGTGGAATAGATGCCTTTATCGATGAATTGCTCATTAGGGCAAATAATAGAGAATATCTAATTCCCTTGACTACGATTACCTTGGACGAGCATACAGGTGAAGCAGGTTTTGATACCAGATTGGAAGCATTTATCGATATGATGGAATGGAGGAGCAAATATGATAATTACTTTCCCCCACATGGGTCGAGTTTACATACCGGTCAAGGCATTGTTCGATGATCTAGGTGTACAAGTGGTTGTTCCGCCTCCTGTTAGTAAGGAAACCTTGGAAATTGGAACCCGCATCTCGCCAGAATCTGCCTGTCTTCCTTTGAAAATCAACTTGGGAAACTACATACAAAGCATGGAAAAAGGAGCAGACACCATAGTGTTGACTGGCAGTTGCGGGCCATGTCGATTTGGTTACTATGGAGTGGTGGAACAGGAGATATTACAGGATCAAGGCTATAACATGGATGTGGTTATTCTGGATGCGCCAGGGAAGGATCCTCGCATTTTAATGCAGAGAATCCGTAAAATTTCAGGGAACAGCTCTTGGCCAAAAATAGCCAGAGCCTTTATGCAAGCCTCTAAAATAGTTGAACAAACCGATGTATTAATAGATATTTATTTACGGAAAAGGCCAAGAGAACAAAATCCAGGGGAAACCAATCAGCAGCAAATCAGATTTGAAAAAGATGTTTTGAAGTATCAAGGTAGTAATGAGATTTTGAACTATATAGAAGAATGTAAGGAAGAAGCAGAAGAAATCCCAGAAGACCCATATATAGATCCTTTACGCATTGGTTTGGTTGGTGAAATTTACACTCTAATCGAACCTTATGTGAACCTTGATGTTGAAAACAAACTTGGATCCCTTGGCGTTGAGGTGCATCGGGGTATAACCGTAGCTGATTGGATAAAAACTCATTTATCCATGGATAGAGAATATAAGAAAAAAAGAAGAGCAATGCTAAGTAAAGGGGCAAAATATTTGGATTTATGCATTGGTGGACATGCGCAAGAAACCATAGCTAGTACAGTACACTATGCAGATAGTGGTATGGATGGTGTTATACAAATATTGCCCTTTGGCTGTATGCCGGAAATAGTTGCAGAAAGTATTATTCCTACAATTTCTAGGGAGCGTCAGTTTCCAACTATGACTCTCACGGTTGATGAAATGACGGGAGAGGCCGGGTATATGACCAGATTAGAAGCATTTGTGGATTTGCTGGAGCAAAAGAAAGGAAAAGTATATGAGCAGTCATAATTTATATTTGGGTTTGGATGTAGGTTCAGTTAGTGTGAACTTGGTCTTGATAGATGAAAACTATCAGGTGTTGGAAAAGCTTTATTTAAGAACGCAAGGCAGGCCTATTGCCATATTGAGCCAAGGTCTTGAACAGATACATCAATCTATGCCTGAGAATTGTAGTATAGCAGGGATAGGAGCAACCGGTAGTGGCCGAGAATTAGCAGGGGCCATGGTGCAGGCTGATGTTGTTAAAAATGAGATAACTGCCCATGGTATGGCAGTTCTTCAGTTTATACCTGATGCTCAGACCATTTTAGAGATTGGCGGGCAGGATTCTAAGGTTATTTTAATAAGAAATGGCGTTGTATCCGACTTTGCTATGAATACCGTATGCGCAGCCGGTACTGGTTCCTTTTTAGATAGGCAGGCAGCTAGATTGGATGTGCCTATCCAAGAGTTTGGCAGTATGGCATTAAAGTCAGAAACCCCCGTCCGAATAGCCGGTAGATGCGCCGTGTTTGCAGAATCAGATATGATACATAAGCAGCAAATGGGTTGCAGCTCGGAGGATATCATAAAGGGGTTGTGTGAAGCCCTAGTGCGAAACTATCTGAATAATGTTGGCAAGGGTAAAGAAATATTGCCCCAGGTGGTTTTTCAGGGAGGTGTCGCTGCTAATGAGGGTATCAGAAAATCCTTTGAAGAAGCGCTGGGACAGAAAGTGGTTATACCGGAGCATTTTGATGTAATGGGAGCCATAGGTGCTGGTATTTTAGCTCATAAAGCGACCCAGAAAAATGGCTTTACAAAATTCTGCGGATTCCAATCCATACAGGAAGAATTTACTACGAAATCTTTTGCCTGTAAAGGATGTACAAATTTATGTGAGGTAGTGGAACTATCCAATGGGGGAAATGTACAAGCTAGATGGGGAGACCGATGTGGAAAATGGTCAACTAAAAAGACAAGTTAGTAAAATTATAGATATATTTATCAGAGACATTCCTGTTTTATTGTTCAAACATTTAAGTTTTTTAAACCTTTTCAAAAAGAATTCGCCTTTTCACTTGAAATGGACACAAGATTAGTTTAAGATAAAGATACGGTAATGTTCTCCTGAGGTGTGCGTTATTCTATTTTTTTAACCCACAGATTGACCACGGGGTTCCGGGTTTGCTATCGTATAACAAGCCTCTTTTAGAGGAAGTTAGAACTTGGCAACAGGTCCCCCACCTGCCGAGGGGCGGGTGTAAGATTATAGAAAGACGGCATCTTGGGAGTCCTTACTAAAATAAGGTGTTGACAATTTCCTTAAGGCTGGTTATAATGGTTTTTGTCGCCAATCAGCGACACAATGATGCGGAATTGTGTAACGGCAGCACCTACGACTCTGACTCGTATTGTCTAGGTTCGAATCCTAGTTCCGCAGCCAAGGGCCTCGTCTAAGTGCGAGGCTCACATATGCTCCCATGGTCAAGCGGTTAAGACACCGCCCTCTCACGGCGGTATCAGGGGTTCGAGTCCCCTTGGGAGTGCCAAAATTTAGCCATACGCTTATTTGTTTAATAGTCGTATGGCTTTATTTTATACGTAATTTCTTCGTAACTTGCGAGGAGTCTTTTCTATTCAGATTGCTGATAATCACAAAGCTTAAGTGTCAAAGCATACTAGAGGTTACCATCATTGGCTGATTTAGCTAAGATTTGTCCTACAGTATATCCAATCATATCGGCCATGCGAAGGAAACCAATATCATTAGGATGACAACCATCCACCGTGCAGCAGTCTCTGTATTCACCCATGAAAAGACTTTGTCCATCAATATAGTACACATTCTTATCTCCGTCTTTAATTGCGTTCATAAAAGTGTTATATATAATATCTCGTCTCTTTATGCTTTCAGAAGGATTCCTATCAAAATCCGGCATAGAAACCAGCACTATGGGGAGCAGGGGAGACTTTGAACGAAACTTTTTATATAACTTTTCATGTGTTGCTGCCAGATGCTCTACATTAGGTGCATTATGGTCATAATCACATACAAATACACTTATATCTAGATCGGACATGTAATCTACAATGACATCTTCACCTCTGCCACTTCCTGAAAACCCTAAATTGATATGGTCACAGTTGTAGCGTCTAGAAATTATGGCTTGATAACTATTCCCTGGCCTGGATGCGCATCCTCCCTGGGTAATGGACGATCCATAGTATAAGACTGGCTTTTTGTATGCATATTCAGCGCCACTGCCTACGCTAGCTGATTCTTGTAAACCAATATATAGGGAATTTACACAGTTATATAAGGGGAAGTTAATGGTTATATTTCTTTCTCCAGGTTCGGTAAACTGTATTATTGACTCATAACCATCTTTCATATCTACTGGGGGCATAAAAGTACCACGGTATCTGCTAATTGAGCCTTCATCAACAAACATATCAAAGCCTGCACTCCCAGATAGTGGCATATGAGGCATGGGGTTCACCTGAGACATAATTGCTTTTATGGCTACATACCTGGAGTTTGTAGAAAATCGTACCCTACCACCTGCGGTATGCAAATTTAGTTGGGCTACACCTTCATTGGTTGCTTTAGCAACTCCATCAGGTAGTCGCTTGAATACTGGCTCTTTTTTATAATCGTAAAGCCCGTACACTTGAAAAGGTTCCTGTCTCACATCTAGGAAACGAATATCTGTCTCCTCGATATTGGTTTGTACTTTGAGATTGCTATCAATCTCATCAATTCTTTTCATTCTCATAAAATTCAGCTCTCCAATCTTGTCATTTCTTAAGCATTTGACATCACTAATATTATAGTATAAAGCATTGTTCCTTAGAGACGCATATACTAAAATATATACCTATATAATACGTCTGTTTAATTTAAAAAACAACAAATCCTTATAATCAAAAAAGTCTCGTCAAAGGTGACTATTCAGGAGTAGCATATACGCTTATCTAATTTACACCATTATACGGGCACAACTGAAAGACTTAAAAAAATTGAACACTACTTGAAATTCTGCACATTTTGCGAGTGCAGAGAAGAATAGTTCATTGGGATCGATAGCTGGGTACCTGAATAGTCACCTTCGAAGTATATTTAATACATTATAGAGTCTAAACTACTGGAAACTTATGCTAACATAAGATATAATTAATTTAATACAGAGTATGTGATTTTTGTACTGCATATTTCATAGTTATGGTTTTCTTTATTCAAAATAAATATATAGAGAAATGCAGGAGGGTATTATGTATCGAAAAACTTTTATGTTCTTAGCATTGTTGCTGGTTATGGTCATGGTTTTGTCCGCATGCAACATAGGGAGCATTACTGATGGACAAAAATTACCAGATGATGTAACTCAGGATGATTCGGAACCGGATGATACAACACAATCAGAGCCTAGTGCTAGTCTAGAAGATTTGTCTGAAGAAGATGTTTCCATTCCCGAGGAAACCCCTGAGATTACACCAGAGCCAGATGTGACACCTGAACCAGAGGTAACACCAGAACCGGAAGATATACCAGAGCCAGCGAAGACGAGAGAGCCAGATAAAACATCAAAACCAAAAGAGACCTTGCAGCCTACTTCTTCTCCAACTATTTCACCTACCAAAAAACCATCACTAAAATATATGTTGGAGGTGGATGTAACCAATCAGGTGGTAACTGCCTATGGACAGGATTCTGATGGGAAATATACTAAGGTAGTGCGACAGATGATTTGCTCCACTGGAAAGGCATCTACACCAACGCCTCTTAAGACATATACAATGCCAGGCGCCGCTAGAGATAGGGCTAGATGGTATTACTTCCATAAATATGGAACATGGGCTCAATACATGTCAAGGATTTATAAAGGCTATCTTTTTCATTCTATACTATACGATGCAGCTAATGAGTCGACTTTAAGGCAATCCACCTTCAATGCGCTAGGTACTCCTGCATCTGCAGGTTGCATACGTTTAATGGCACATGATGCCAAATGGGTTTATAATAATGCGGAGGCTGGTACAACCGTAAAAATCGTTCAGAAGAAAAAAGATGTGGAGTATGCAAAGAGAATAAAAGCAGCTTCCATTGGCTCTGCTTTACCGCTTACCATGCGAATTGCTTTTATTGATACAATAGAAAAGATAGAACTCAAAGTAGGAGATTCTATGCAAATCCAAGGTCTAGTTACATTCACTGATAATACTGAAAAAGATGAAACGAAAAACATTAGCTGGTCATTCAATATGAATGGAATTGCACAAATCAATGGTAACACATTGCTGGCTGTAGCGCCAGGTAGTGCTGTGTTGACTGCTAAATATAAGGATATTTCTACTAAAGTTGAGGTGACTATACTTGAATCAGATCCTACACCATCGCCTAGTACGTCACCGTCACCATCACCATCAGTGATGCCGTCACCGTCACCATCAGCGACACCGACACCAACACCGTCACCGACACCAACACCGAGTTCGTCACCATCGCCGAGTCCGACACCGACGCCAGTGCCAACACCGTCGCCGAGTCCAACTCCAACAGCAACCCCGACAGCGACACCTAGTACAAGCCCAACAGAGTCACCAACAGAAACTCCAACGGCTGAACCGACAGAATCACCAACAACAGAGCCAACACCTGAAGTATAGAGATATTTCCTAACCTTAAGTATTTCGTAAGAATTTCGTCAGGTAAAACTTAAGCAACCTTTTCCAGTACTTGATAAAGTTAACTTATCAAGCTGGAGAGGGTTGTTTTATATGAAGTTTTTCAAAAGGTTACTGTTTGTTATCATCGTGTTTGGAGGCTTTGTTTTTCTTTCCAATCAATTTCACTATTTCTCTATTGAAAAACCTAACTATAAAGGTGATATTAGCATAGTGGATTCGGTTGAAAAAGATGATTATACTTACATAAGCAAAGAGAAATCCGATATATCGAAGGGCGAGCTCATACTGGTAAACAACAATATTCCTTATCCATTTTCAGAGAACGCTGATTTAGTCACTGTGTACGATTACAAGAATTCATCTTATAAGGTAAGGGATCTTACTGTAACTCTTAACGAGAATGTTTTGGAGCCATTAAACGAGCTTATGGAAGATTTCTACAATCAATATGAAACTAATGTTGTAACCGTTATCAGTGGTCATCGTAGCTATGACTTTCAGCAATCCTTATATAAGCAAAAGGTAGCTGAAGATGGAGAAATAGAGGCTATGAAATGGGTAGCTAAACCAGGAGGAAGCGAGCACCATACTGGCTATGCTCTGGATTTTGGAATTTATCATGATAGTGGTAGAAGTCAATCTTATAAAGGAAGCGGAAAATATAGTTGGATTAATGAAAATGCCCACCGTTTTGGCTTTGTAGTTAGGTATCCAGAAGAAAAATCAGTTCTAACAGGAATTGAGTATGAACCTTGGCATTTTCGTTATATAGGTAAACCTCATTCATATATAGCAACTGAATATAATATGTGTCTTGAGGAATATATCGATTACTTGAAGGAATTTCAGTTTGGAGAAAAGCACTTAAGGGTCAGAGATGGCGATGGAAAGCGATATGAAATTTATTACACTGACAAACTAGATGTACCTGTGCCTTCGAACAAACAATACAAACTTTCTGGCAATAATGTAGATGGGTTTATTGTCACTGTCACGTATGATTGAAAGTAATATAAACAGCAAAGATTCCTCGTTGAACTCGGAATGACACTAACACAGATGCGCTTAAATCTGCCTTCTAGCCATGATTCCTCGTCTAATTAGAAATGATAAGTTATACAAGCTATCATTTCAGGCAATTATTTACATAATACCATGACGTGTCATTAATCCTCTGATATAATAAAAAGATGAACTACATGGCATTGCTATACAGGGTCTTTTTAAAACATTTTGAGTTGAGGGGTTTTTATGGGCATTATTAACATTTTATTAGTTGAAGATGAGCCAGCCATTGCGGATCTGGTGGGAGTATATCTGAAAAATGAGAATTATCAGGTGCATATATTTCATTCAGGCAAGCCAGCTCTGGCTTCTTTAGGGACTACTAGCTATGATTTGGCTATTTTAGATGTCATGTTACCGGATATGGATGGGTTCTCCATCTGCAAAAAGATCCGTGAAACTTACTTTTTCCCAATTATCATGTTAACTGCCAAGGTGGAAGATATAGATAAAATAACTGGTCTGACAATCGGAGCAGACGACTACATAACTAAACCATTTAACCCTATTGAGCTTGTGGCTCGAGTGAAAACCCAGTTAAGAAGATATAAGCGATATAACCATGCTGGGAACGACAAAATTGGTAGCGATTTTAGTGAAAGAACTAAAAATGAGTTTGATTTTGCAGGTTTAATCATCAACAAAGATACGCATAAATGTAGTCTGTACGGAGAAGTCCTTAGCTTGACTCCTCTGGAGTTTAATATTTTGTGGTTTTTATGCGAAAACAAAGGAAGAGTAGTGCCCACTGAGGAATTGTTTGAGCAGGTATGGGGAGAAAAATATATGAATAGCAACAATACCGTAATGGCCCATATAGCTAGGTTGAGAGAAAAAATGAATGAACCCTCCCGCAAGCCTAAATTCATTAAAACTGTATGGGGGGTTGGCTATACAATTGAGTAGACAAGATAAAGATATTTCAACGGGTTATTTATCCCGTACAATAACTCGTCGTTTATTTAGTAGAATTACTAT
>CAYFSR010000025.1:0-16146 GCA_964345785.1 uncultured Eubacteriales bacterium
TATCCTATTCTTATGGAGTCACCCATTAAAAGAACGTTTTTCATGTTTTTTCCTCCATTGATGATACAATATCATGTTTCAAACCTTTACTTAAAATAGGTGCATGCAATCCTCTAGCTTAATATAGTAAATATCTCTTTTACCTTCATGGATGGAATCAAATGATATTATATCCCCGGTACGATTCCATCTTGGATGCAGGTCACATCTGAAATCACCTGTTATGTTTGGATAAGAATAGAATGAGCCCAGGGTAACTCCTTTTCTCTGTTCTATGTTATATAGGTACAGATGGCGAAGGCTTTCTTTATCCGGATAGCTGTCATACAGCAGCCACTTCTGATCAGGCGAATAACTACAGTGACCATCTTCCGCAAAAAACTCTGCATCTAATACTTCAAATTCTTTACTTTTATCATTTAGAATGTATAATTGGTGACCCAGATCGCCATTTGCATATATCATCAAACGTTCTTTATTCTTCCACCAATAATGAGATGCCATATCATAACCATGCAGTACATATGGATCGCTACCGTCTGTGTTAACAGTTATTGTAGCTGTCCCCCATCTGCTTCCTTCAACAGGGAAATATCTTGCTAGAAAAACGAACCTTGATCCATCATTATTAAAGGTAATATGGTTTACCATAAGCTTTGCATCCTTGTTTGGAAGTGTAGATTTCGTTAAATCCAGAATTTCATATAATGACAAAATTAACTTGGATTTTCCTGTATTTAAGTCTATTAAGAATATGCCATCATCTATTGGGGCCATTACATCCTTATATTCGTCTGTAATACCAGCATACCCGTATCCGGGTCTAAAGTCATACATCCTGTTGAAATTAACACTCAGGGCAAATTTGCCGGCAGGGTCAACACTTGCTACCGGCAAGTCTAAATTGCTCTTTGTTCCTGTCTTGATATCTTGAATAATTCCGTGGTAACTCTTATTTTGTCTACTATTATAGATAATTTTGTTTGTTTTACTGGGATGCCATTGAAGCATGGAACCTTGTTGAAAATTCCATGCTTTTGTTTCTCCCAGCTCAATAAAACCGTGAGTGTTCGTGTCTATAAGGCCTATTACTGCTACATCATCTTTTTCCGGTATTCTATCCCAAAATGCTACCTTGTGACATAAATGATAAGTACTATCTCGACTGAAAGCCGGTAAATCGTAATATCCAAAGAAACAATGTTCGTTGGAGTCACTCATTCTGTTAACAATAATATTTTTGGTATTTACAGTTACCACTATTCCCACCTACCTTACAGTTTTCGTATTCGCACACTTCTATCAAGCAGAGGGTTCTTACGGTTTTTCGTATTCGCACACTTCTGCTAAGCAGTAGGGTCCTTTCGGTGCTTCCTCTCTATTTATCCATCTGCCATTAGTGAAATCAGGAATTGCCACAGGCATTCCGCCCATTGCTATAGAATCTTCGGACAAGGTCGTTATGCTCATCCATGAAGCTGTATCGTAAACATCGATAGGAGTTTGCACTTTCCGACGAACACTGTCAAAGAAAGCTTCCAGCACAAGAACGTCCATACCTCCGTGGCCTGCTTCTTCATCTGGAGTATAGGTCTGCCAAATGGGATGGTCATATTCCTTTCTAAGCTCTTCTACATTGTTCCATTGCTCAACCCATTTGCTGTCGTACTCATTGTGAACCTGATCTATAAACAGAGAGTTGTTGTCCTCCATATATAAAGCCTTTGTCCCATGTACCTGAAACCCTCTTGAATAAGCACGTGGCAGAGTGGTGTCCAAGGTCAGGGTAATCGTCTCTCCATGAGCGCATTTAATGATAGTAGTAACAATATCACCCTGTGCATATTCGAACTTGGAGGCATAGTCATCTTCGCCTTTTTCTCGTTTGGCATATTCTTTAAGGCCTCTTGCCTTGGAAGCCATAGAAACCAGGCTTAGCATACGGTTTCCTCGATTGATATCCAATATTTTAGCTATTGGCCCAAGCTCATGGGTTGGATAGTTCTCACAATTTCTGTGCATATAGTTAGCCTGTCTATAATGGCGGTTTTCCCGTCCATAAGTTAAGGAGTGTCTTAGATCATGGTGATAGCCACCCTGGCAATGTACTACCTCACCAAAAATCCCCTTCTTTACCATATTCAGCGCCATTAGTTCTTTTTGTCCATAATTGCAGTTTTCAAGCATCATGCAAGGAACTCCAGTTTCTTCGTGAGTCCGCACCAACTCCCAGCATTCGTCTATGGAATATGCTCCTCCTACTTCAAAACTTACATATTTACCTGCTTTCATAGAATCCACTGCTATATGGATATGATCAGCCCAAGCTGCTGGTATGACTATTGCATCAATTTCAGGCATAGCCAAAATATCCTTGTAGTTATTAGTGGAAAATGGAGTTTTACCAGTAGCTTTCTCCACTGCTTCCACACCTTTCTGACAGCGATCTTCAAATAGATCACATACAGCTAGAACTTGGATGTTTTCCAGACCGAGTATAGTATTAAGCAGACCGCGTCCACGTCCTCCTAATCCTATTACCCCTATATTTACTTGCTTCTTCATTTCTGCATCTCCCTTTTTATTTATTATGCTTGTCTTAGCATTTAGCTTGAGATTCATATCTCAGCATTTATATATATAGCTACTAATTAGATTCTTCTTCTAATTAAATTCAGCTGTTATTTAGATTCTTTTCTAATTCAAAGCAATTTTACTTTAGGCTTAAGATAACTTCACGTCCAACTTTCCGTTCGGTGTTATCACCGTCGCTTCTCTGACAGTTCGAGGTCCAAAGTTAAACGGTTTTATTGATACCCCGTCTTTAGCGAGTTTTGCATTCCAAAGCTTAGCTTGAAGCCAGGGAATGTATTGAAATATTTGGACTGCAGCATGATCGCCTCTTATTTCAGGTACTTCTCCATAACTTGCCTCATAACTTTCTGCCCAAGCATCCAGATATGCAGGGTCGTTGAAAGTAATAGAGCAATAACCTAGAAAGCGGGCCAAGTATTCTACATGCCATAGATTACCATCGGGGGCTTTTAGATTTACCCACTTTTTTGGATTACCTAATTGAAACATAACATCATCTCTAAAATAATGTTGGTAAGCCCAGCCTTTTGCCCTAGTATCATTTGGCTTAATTATGTGTTCGAACCTCTCCCTTAACAGCCAGTCACCAAATTTCTTAACCGCTGATAGCATTTCCGGTTCTTCGGGATTAAGTTCCAGATAATCAACAATACCACCCATTGCCATTAAACCCATCCAGGGCTTTATGATGTATGCAGCCCATTGATGAACTCCTGTGCCTCCACCCTGATCACCAAAACTGCCATCTTCTCGTTGTGAGGCAATAGTGTCCTTAATGGTATCTCTTGCTATCTCCTTATAATGTTGATCGTTAAGGTAACGGTATAATAAGACCGCACCTCTAATAAAACAAGCATCTCTGCCAACAGCCATCCTTGGCCATGAATTTTTATGTGTATAATAGGAAGTGTCAATTACAGCTTTAGCAGTCTGCAATAGATAAGGATCCCCTGTTTCTAAATAAGCGTAAAGCGGTCCATGTATGCGATTCATAGGAACGGAAAATCCATAGGCAGGAAATCCATGCATTCTTACCGCCTTTACTGCATGGTCAACATAAACGTCAGTAAAAACATAAGCAGAACGCATAGCAAGATCGTAGTCTTCATAATCGCTGGTCCTATATGCACATAGGAATTGACCTCCAGGCATTTCACCTTCCCAACCAGGTTCAAACCTGCCGTTTTCTCCTGGAGTTCCGATATGCCGTGGAACACTACCATCCTCGTATCCGCCTTTTACTGTATATTCTCTTATATATTTACGTGATCCTTCAATTAACTTGTCATATTCGTTGGAAATGGGTAGCAATGGTTCTGGAAGAAATTCTTCGCATACACCATACCACCAAGCAGGTGCTATATACCTAACTACCTTTGGAGAGCGGTCAGACAAGCTAAATGAGAATCTTATAGTTCTTGACATTCCTCTGGGAATGACCTTGTCTTCTGCCCTGAAAATAAACTCATCATCCAATATTGCTTTAGCTGCAGCTCCACCATATAGTTCAGCTCCTTCATATGGTTGCCACACTATGAAGTCATCATGGAATTCAAAACTACCTGGATTTTTTTCTGTGGCTAGATGGCAGGCATCAGATATGTCAAATTCAATGTTTCCCAAGTTAATCTGGTTTTTGTCACCTGTCCACGTACCAAAGATATCACTGCAAACATCTTGTTCATCGAAAACTCTAAATCCTATGACAGGTACAGCATCTTTAAGATCTAGACCATCATCAAAGAATTTACTATTAATATGGTGGGCAAAAACTTCACATACGCCGTTGGAATGCAATCTTGCATAGATATGCCCGTTGAGCCAATTGTGCCTATGTAAAAGAGGATTCTCATAGCCAATGCTTTTTGTATCAGTAGAATCGTATTTTACAAGAGGAATTGCACCACCGATTTCTATCTCCTTGCAGTTGATATGTTCTTCTAGGGTAATTAGTTTACAGGCCTCCCACCAATGAACCTTATCTTTGGTTTTCAAGCCCATTAGTATCCCAATCTTCTTATCACCCCAGGATAGGACAACCATGTGTCTCTCCCAAGCAAAGCCGGGATCTGGACATTTTTCGATGAGTTCCATTTCTATGCTAGGCGTTTGGTAGTTACTTGCTGGACTTGAAGAGTCTTTACTACGTTCTTTTCCTGCCTCTACAAGACCTAGCTTGTCAGGTGCAGAATCGTTACCATCAGCAAATAATAATAGTCTTCTCGGATTACCATCTTCTTTTCCTGCCCAATTGCCTAGTTCTTTAATGTAAGTACTGATTCCCTGCTGGTTTTGATTAATTGAGAGCTCCAATTCTTTAGGAAATTCTTCCGGTAAGGGGAAAGAGGAAATCCAGAGGCCAGCTTCTTCTGAATCTCCCAGCTTGCTTAGTGTAACCTTGTCCATATACTTAGAATAAACTGATTCCATTTTTATACACCTCAAACAATTAAGATTGATTTGTTGAACAAACACACTTGATATGATTACCCATGGCCTCTGTTGAGACCATGGGTATAAGTTTTTGAGCATTCAATATTCTACTTACATATCACCCATTAATTCCTTAATAGGTATTGATCTTCCTTCTTTCATAGATCTATTGGCTGCAATACCAATTAAAATGGAATTTGCACCTTGTTTTGATCCGGCGATAAAGCCAAGGGGATCTTCGGTGTAACCACGGAACAGCATATTTCGTATTCTTTCATCTCCGCCTCCATGTGATCCGGTTGCAGTGGGAATTTTAATACTAAGTTCTTCCTCTTTACGGTTATAGATTTTTACATTTTGAATATGCTCACCTTTAAAAGGTCCTACTCCGCCATGGAGATTTTCCGCTTGTAATCTTCCTTTAGTTCCATTAATAACCAAGCGATATCCCTCAAAGGGTGAATGAGCAGTTAAAGAGTAGCTCATGATTGCTCCCCCTGAATATTTTACGCTGACGCTGGCTGAATCCTCTATATCGATTTCTTCACTGAAAACGCAGCTGTCTCGATAGTAACCGTCAACATCTTCACAATCCAGGTATAACTTTTTCACAGTTTCGTTGCTGGTAATATCAAAATAAAACTCGCATGTATCTTTATATTGACAAGACAAGCATCTGGTGCCTCTTTCTTCACGAGTTGGGCCATATACTCTGCGAGAACCGAAAGCATTTACATGAACTGGTTCTTCACCAATAATCCAGTTAACCAGATCAAAGTGGTGGGTAGATTTGTGGATCAAGAGACCACCGGAATTTTCTTTTCTTCTATGCCATCTGCGGAAATAATCTGCACCATGGCTAGTATCAAGAAACCACTCAAAATGGATGCTAAGTATCTCACCAACTGCACCTTCCCTGATAAGTTCACGTATTCGAGTTGAAAAAGGTGCAAATCGTAGATTGAAGGTAACGATTACTTTTTTTCCACTCCGTTTCTCTGCTTCGAAAATCTGCTTACATTGAGGAGTGTCAATGGTCATGGGCTTTTCTACTATTACATCGCAACCAGCATCTAATGCTTTTACAATATACTCATGATGGGTGCTATCCTTTGTTGTAATAATGACCGTATCTGGCTTTGCATTCTGTATCATCTCATCAAAATCCATATAAACTGGAATATCTCCACCAGCTTCTTTTGAAAGCAATTCACTTCGTTTATAGTTGGTATCAAACACCCCTACTAGCTCAGCAACGTCGGAATAATCCCTCACTAGAGGAATTGCATACATATATATTCCACGACCGCCTGCCCCTGCAATTACATATTTATTCATGATAAGCCTCCTTTTTATTTTTAATTTCCTGAAAGATCCTTCGCTACGCTCTGGATGACAACTGTATATGTCATTCCAAAGTAATGAGGAATTTTCTTATAATTTAGTAGGATAATTAGCCCATAGAGAAGCTGAATCCCGATCCAAATATAATGAAAAATTAGGATGAGTTTTCATTATTGTAGCAGGGATCAGATTGGTAACATCATTTTCCATGGTTTCTTTTACTGCATTTGCTTTGACCGCAAAAGGAACACAGGATACAATTACCTTACTCTGCATAATTTGATATACTGTCATAGAAATTGCCTGTTCTGGCACATCATCTACTGATGGGAACCATCCTTCACCAACTTGCTGCTGTCTGCATTTCCTATCAAGAGTTACAACTCTGAAGGCTTCCATAGTGTCAAAATCAGCCGGCGGATCATTAAATGCAATATGGGCATTCTCACCTATTCCAATCAATGCCAAATCAATTGGTGATTTTCTTATAGCTTCGGTCAATTCAGCTATTTCTTGAGAGGTGTCACCTTCTCCGTCGATTAGATAAGCCTTTTTGAAAGTAACCTTACTTAAAACTCTTTCCTTTAGATATTTACGGAAGCTTGCTGGATGAGATTCAGGTAATCCCACATATTCATCCAAGTGGAACATTTCTACTTTGCTCCAATCCACATCAGTAGCTAGCAAAGCCTCTAAGGTGTCGAATTGAGACATTCCTGTTGATAGAAGTATCCTGGCACTGCCGTTTTCATTTATAGCTTTGTTTAGAATGTCTGCGCAATAAACTGCTGCGTTTTGTCCTAACTCTTTACTTGTTTGCGAAATGTTAATAATCATATTGTACTTCTCCTTCGTATAATTTTTTAAGATTGTATATAAACTCTTTTACCTTCTTTTCTAGACTTCTCAGCACCGAATGCCATTAGATGACTTTGCAGCGAAAGCCTTGCAGTGGTTCTCATTTGCGCCGCTTCACCATTTACAGCATCAATAAAGTCCTTTACCAATCTGGCATCACCGCCACCATGGCTGGACTTAATCTCCTCCTCGTTAACCTTAATTATTTCTTTTTCCATACTCAGGAACTCAGTAAGCTCTAGTTCACCCTTATCAAGATGACCACGTATATCTCCAGTTGTACCAAATATCCTGAAAGTTCTAGTGTTTTCACTTGAGAAACCAACCATATTAAAATCGATAGTCATTCCTCCCTCCATGGTATAAACAGCTGTTTGGTGATCGGCTACATTGTTGTCACATTGATACACACAACGACCAAAGGGTCCGTTTTCCAATGCTCTATATCTAGCAGGGAAAGATGTGTCTGCGCTAATAGTCTCTGTAGGCCAATATACATTGGTAATTTGCTTCAGGTATAAGGCAGGTGCGAAATGAGGACATGTCTTCTCATGAGGACAGCCATCTAAGCAAAACTTAGGTGCTCCTTCAGGTTTGTTTGCTTCTGCAAAATGTGATAAACCACCTTCTGAACTAACGGATAAGCATTTTTTCTCGGTGATGTAACCGAACAGATCCAAGTCATGGCATGATTTAGCCAAAATAAAAGGACTTGATGTTTCTTCATTCCTAAAAGCCACTCTAACATAGCTGTGAGCAAAATGCCAGAAGGATACATTTTCAGTCCACTCTATGTTAACGATATCACCAATACGACCACTGTCTATAGTGTCCTTTAACAATTCAAAGAATGGTGCATAACGTAATACATGGCAGATCATAAGAATTAGGCCCTTTTTCTCGGCTGTGTCCACCATTGTGATGCATTCCTCTTCACTAGGCGACATAGGCTTTTCTAAGAGTACATGTAAATCTCTTTCCAAGGCAGACATTGTGGTCTCGTAATGCATGCGATCAGGGGTTGCATTAATTAAAGCATCTGCATCTTCTGCCCTGACCATTGCGTCTTTCCAGTCTGCAAATAGCCTATCCTCAGATACATCAAAATCTTTTCCCAGCTTTTTTAATTTCTTAACATCAGGATCTGCAACAGCAATAACTTCAACGCCATATTGCTTACATAAACGTGCATAAACTCGGCCTCTTCCACCTGCGCCTAATACGATTACTTTCATTATTTCCCCTCCATTTGTTTTATTAGTTGATAGCTGATTCGAAGTGTAACCATGCAGTTAAAATTACATATATATGTTAGTTAGTAATTGTTTTCTCATGTAATCCAAGCATTTACTTTCAAAACTTATATTACTAGTTCTATATCTAATATTATATATGACAAGTAATTTCATATCTAACATTTTATTGCTACAAAGTGTTCATTTCTTGGGTTATCATGCTAATTTGGCGATGGATACTGGTTTTTCTATTGTACAAAGTTGATTAATAGTATGATAGAATATATATGCTCTAGTTTGATATTATACTTACAGGAGGCCAATTAAATTGGATTTGTTTCAATATCAGCCTATAACCAAGCCTATAGATATTGCCTATAGGGAGCATTATCATCCTATCGAAATGCTTAGCCATCATCATAATGACTACGAAGTTATTTTTGTTGTAGAAGGACAAATTGAGTTTACTATTAGCAACAAGACTTATGTGGCTGAAAAGAATAGTTTGCTCTTTATTGATAACGTGGAAGCTCATGAGTACAAGGTGTTAAAATATCCATACAAGCGCTATGTAATAATGATGAAACCTCACTTTATCCACAGCACCATCAACAATCCACTTTTGATTTCCATCCTCCATCATCGACCGGAGGATTTTAGCCACCTTATTGTTCTGGATGCTGACTCTACAGAATTTATAATGTCTTCAATTAATCTTATGCTAAAGGAGTTTAAAGAGGAAAAACCTCTTTGGGAAACTTCTATAGAATTTATACTTTATCAAATGCTTATTTCTCTATATCGGATATCCGAAAATTATTTTCCTCTATCCAAGTATACAAACTCCGATGACCACAGATATAAGACTATTATTGAAATCCAAAAACATATTGAATCCAATTTCGCACAAGACTTAAATTTAGCTGAACTGTCCGAACAGTTCCATATAGACAGGTATTATCTGTGTCATTTGTTCAAAGAAATCACTGGATACACCTTTAAATCCTATTTGCTCTTGCAGCGGATATCAAAGGCAAAGGAACTTCTGTACCACACTAATGATAATATAACCGACGTTGGCTTTAATGTTGGGTTCAACAATGCCAGCCACTTTATCCGCACTTTTAAAAAGTATGTGGGGATTACGCCTTATCAATATAAAAAGGAGCACAGAAGTTCCGCAATTCCTTAAAGCTTAGTTCATGCTTTCCAATTTCTTAATATGTCTGCCAATATGCTTGTAAAGAGCATCATAGTAAGCTTCTTCATGGGTATTCAGCAGATCATAAATTCTGTCTCTAAACAGGTATTCACCATTCTCTTTTTTAGCTTGAAGAATCAGCCCATAAGTTATGTGAAGCACCTGTCTGGAATCATCTTTATCCATAAGACCTGGCAATTCCTCATCCTTTAGCTGATCAAGTTGGGGGATATTATTAATGTCAGCACCAATATGATAGTACTTCTTCGCATCTTCAAGAACAATTAGCGCAAATGCATGAAGCTCTCTATAAAGTGCTGGGTCCTTTGTGGCAATTACTCTTATGGCTTCCAGCCAGTTGGTTCCTGCGGTTTTTACATGATATCTGCCTTTAGTTTTCTCACCAACAATGGGAAAAACGGAAAACTTGTCACTGCCTGAGTGCACACTGATTTTGTATCCAAAATAATCAGCGATGGCTGTATGAATAATAAATTCTTCTTCAAATTTCTCTACATCACCGATATAGTCAATCCCTTTTTGGAATTCGCCGCAAAATCTTGGTGCTACGGTAGCTGAATTAACTTCATTGTCCTTAAGCTCTTGGGCAACAAAGAAATGTGCCTGCGGAGATGTTGGTGTTAAGGTTTCGTCAATGGAAATTTCAAAGTCAACTTCCCGGCTATAATTCTTAATGATTTGATGGTAAATTTCGGAAGCAAAGTTAATAGCTTTACTATATGTAAGAACTATACGTTTCAAATCATTCTTATCAAAGGAAATTATAATCCCATTTCCCAGTTGAAATTCTTTACCAAGATACTTTGATTCCACATTTTCTTGTTTGAAGTTCTCGTAGGCATTATCCACTTCATCGCTGGACATCTTATCTACGTTGTTATCAATGTGCTCGGAACAGTCTAACGTAATCATGGTATAACCACAAGCAAGAGCACCTTTGACCTCTTCAGCTGTCTTTAAGTGGTCACCATCTGCGCCGAAGCCGCCTTTATAACCTTCTTGGAATACTGCCCAGGAAGCATCATCAAGTACTTCTGCATAGTTTCTGCCCGTCAAATTAAGCTCTCTTATTGACTGTTGAGCTAATATCGGTTTCATATCATATTCTTTTATCAGACGTATATGTCCAGGAGATGCAAGACCAAGCCTATCACCAAGCCCAATGGATTTGGGAAATTTTAAAACCGAGGTAGGAGCTGTATAGGGAAAGACTTCCCTTAAAGCATTACAGTTTTCATGAGTAAGGCTGCAAACTAATACCTGTTCTCCTGCTATATCCTGTACTTCTCCGGAAAAAGACTCAAACAATGAGCTCTTGCCTTGTATTATAAGCTTTTTCTCCAGGCCTTTCTTCACCAGGTAAACAAATGAGCCATTTGATTCTTGAAGGGAGTTGGGATAGACACCATATGAGGCAATTTCTTCCCCAACTTTTAGCCCTTTTTCTTTAATCTTAGAACAAGCTTCTTTCCACTTAATCATCTGTCATCCTCCATTTCTTCCTATATGTTATACACTATAAACCATTCTTCCGCCAACCATTGTCATCTGAATATCTATATTGTCGTTAAAGATAATAATGTCGGCATCTTTGCCAGCTACAATACTACCTTTACGTTTATCTAGCCCCATTATGGTTGCAGGGGTTTTCGTCATCATTTTAACCGCTTCGTGTAATGGTACGTCAGCCAGGTTAATCATATTTCTTATCAAGCGATCAGCTGTAGCTACACTACCTGCAAAAGCAGTTAGGTCAGGCAGTTTTGCCACTCCATCCTCAACGATTACACGTTGCCCCTTATCCAAGCTGCCTAGTATAGATTCACCCTCAGGCATTCCAGCAGCCCTCATTGAATCGGTAACCAATGCTATTCTATCTGGACCTTTTATCTTGTAAATAAGTTTTAACAGGCTGGCAGGAAGATGGGATCCATCTGCAATAATTTCAACTGTCAGTTCATCCATCAGAAAAGCACTTTCAATAACCCCGGCATGTCGATAGGCATTCTTACGATGTACTCCTGACATTCCTGAATAAAGATGGGTGACGTGGGTAAAACCGTTTTCAAATGCTCGCTGTACTTCATCGTAGTTCGCATTACTATGTGCAATTGAAGGCAAAATGCCTCTCTCAGTCAGATAACGGCCGAATTCCAAGGCACCTGACAATTCTGGAGCAGAACTCCACCTGATGATGTCATCTGTCATGTTACAAATTTCTTCATATTCCTTTGGATCAGGGTTTCTAATATATTTCGGATCTTGCGCTCCTCTTTGCTCCATAGAAAAGTATGGACCTTCCATATGCAGCCCTAACATTTCAGCACCTTTAGGATTGTTGGCCTTAGCATCTTTAAATGCCTGAAGTGTTAGTTTTAGTTCTTCATTGGTGCTGGTTGTTGCAGTAGGAACGATTGATGTGGTGCCGTATCTTGCATGTAATTCTGAGGATTTGATGAAGGCTTCGTAGGTTCCATCTAAAAAATCATGTCCTCCGCCGCCGTGAGTATGTATTTCCATGAAACCAGGGCTAATGTAATTGCCCTTTGCATCTATCACCTTATAATCTTCAACAGGGATATCGGTTTCCGCAACGGCTGTAATCTTACCGTCCTCCACTAATATACATCCATTATTGATAATTCTATAAGGAGTTACAATTTTGCCATTAAAAATTTTAATTCTACTGTTTTTACTTTGTTCCATTTGATTCGCCTCCTGTATTAATATTTATGTTTATGGCGCTTAGCTTGTATATCTCATAAGCGCAACGTTTTCATTAACGATTATACCATAGCGCGACTTCTAGCCGCAACCAAAGTAATCCAAATTCGAAATCATATGTCCGCTTATCTGCTAATTCATATATCAGGTGTCCAATACTATATCGCTTATTATTAAGTTGTAAACTGATTTGCCTTTGCTGAAAGTCGCATTTTTTCTGCTGTTTCCTTTTCGTCTTCAGGTTGAACACGAATAGCGACATACAGATTTCCCAAAGAGAAAACTGCTGCTAGAAAGAATACCCAGTGACTGCCCCATTGGGTCCAGATAAAGCCACCAGCAATGGCTGCTAAAATGGAGACAACATGGTCCAGACTTACCCCTGTAGACAAAGTCGCAGTCACTTCTTCCTCATCCCATGCAATAGAGCGTAAATAAACAGATCTAACCATTCCCATTTGCATTGATAACCTGTCAATAATGAATAATAGATAGACAACTCCCACTGCCAGACCATGAGTAGGATACAACCTTGAGGTAATTCCCCATGCGACAAAGCCATATAATATATATACAAAAATGAAGGCAAATGCTTCGATAAACATCATTTTCTTAAGTCCGAAACGATCCATCCATCTTCCAATCAAATTCATGAAGAAAATGGACACAAATCCGATAATAATAGACAATAGGGCAATGGTATCTGCCTTTTTTAATAGCAAATCAACAATCAGCCAGGTTCCATATACATAGGCTATTTGTTTTTGAACACCATGGAGGATGGCAAGTAAATAGTAATATTTATATTGCTTCCTCAGCACCAGTTTTAGCTTTTTAGGCTTCGTTTTGACAGGTCTTACTTTCCTGACCATGGTAAATGCGACTACCACAGCAAATAAAAAGAATGCAGCAGATACAATGAAAATCCATTTTACTGCAGGCTGGAAGCTGAAAAAACCAAGGCGAAATCCAAAAAAGACGAGTAAGGCAGCTAGTAATCCAAAGGCAGAACGGACGCTGGAGTACTGTCCCATTCTACGCCCTATCTAATTGGATTCGGCCATGGACATTCCGATTGCATCTTGAAGAGGCATGAAAAGATGCATTCCCAAAGAATTTATGAAAAGGAACACTAACATGACTGCAAAAGGCGGAGTAAAAAGTCCAAGGACTGTTACGCCTATAAGAGCAAGTATTTGGGCGATGAATGCCAGTCGCAAATCCCCAAGAAAGCCCAGCAGACCTATCACGATGGCACATAGAAGGCCAGGCAGTTCTCGCGGGAATTCGATTAGCCCTCTTTGAAAGGCCGTAACATGATATACCTCTTTGAAATAATTTGAATAGACACTGTCACTTAACCCATTGGCTAAAGCTGTAGCAGAAATTAAAACAAAATATAGAATCAATTCCTTACGTATTCCTTGAAGTCTTTTTTGCATTTAACTATCCCCATTACATATATTTGGTATATCCGCTACAACCATATTACCTTTTACAATATACTTTTGCAATGAATAAAAAGCCCTATACAAATAATATCATGTATAGAGCTTTTCCGCCTTTTTACTTCCGAATTATAATAATCTGAATTAGCCTATTTTTTCTGGCTCGACATAGTCATAACCGTTCAGCTCAACCTCAGCACTTTCCATTACCTGGTCTTCATGGGGTTTATCATTACGATCGCGTTTTGCCTGGACGATACTGTCCACTATCTCCATGCCCTGGGTTACCTTTCCAAAGGAAGCATACTGTCCATCAAGATGAGGTGAATCTGCTACCATAATGAAGAACTGACTACCTGCACTGTCAGGATGACCTGACCTAGCCATTGAGAGCACACCTCGAGTATGTTTCAAATCATTCGCAAATCCATTTCTACTGAATTCACCTTTAATACCGTATCCAGGTCCACCAATGCCAATTCCTTGGGGGTCTCCTCCCTGAACCATAAAGCCCGGGATAACTCGATGAAAGATTAAATTGTTATAAAAACCTTTCTTCACTAAGGATATGAAGTTATTAACAGTATTAGGGGCCTTATCGGGGTATAACTCAATCTTAATGTCACCTTTATTTTGTATCTTGATAGTAACTATTGGTTTTGTTTTGTTGTCCATTTTATCATCCGACCTTTCCATAAGTTCTTTTTTCATTATAGCACAGAGAAGCATATTCTATGAAGGTTTTTGCTGAAACTTGTTAAATTGTGGTATACTAATTTGGTACTGGATACTGAATACTGGTAGAACGAAGAACTTAGCAATAAGTCCAGGTGATGTCAACAGTAATCAATAGGAGAGAATAGCATGAGGATAACTGAATTGGGGCTCAATCTTACCACTATAGTTTTCTATGCAAATATTGTTCTGGCTTTTGTAATTATTTTTTTAAGTCGAAAAAATCCAGGCACCACCTGGGCTTGGGTACTGGTGTTGATGTTCATACCAGTTTTAGGCTTCATACTGTATTTATTTCTTGGACAGGACACCAGGCGAATCAATATTTTCGCTCAAAAAGAAAGACAGGATGATAAAAAGAGAAAAACCCTTTTGCAAAACCTGCTATTGGACGGACGCTCTGATTTACAACACCCTGCTATTGAAACGAACAGGGATTTAATACAGCTGCATCTACACAATGCCAATTCCATCTTCACCCAGGATAATCAAATTAAGGTGTTGAAAAACGGTGATGAAAAGTTCCCTGCCCTAATCAAAGCATTGAAGTCTGCTCGACATCATATTCACATGGAATACTACATTATCCGGAATGACGAAATAGGTAAAGAGGTTCGCGACATTCTGGCAGCTAAGGCTAGTGAAGGAGTTGAGGTCAGACTACTTTACGATGGTATGGGTTGTCTGGCGCTTCCAAAAAGTTATATCAAGCCGATAATAGAAGCTGGTGGAGAAACTGCCGTGTTCTTCCCACCTTTTTTACCTCATGTAAACATACGACTAAATTACCGCAACCATAGGAAAATTACAGTTGTGGACGGAAAAACCGCTTTTGTTGGCGGTCTTAATCTAGGGGATGAGTACTTAGGAAAGTCACCTAAATATGGTTACTGGCGTGATACTCATTTCCAGGTGGAAGGCAGCGCAGTTGACTATCTGCAGCTTTGCTTTCTAACCGACTGGGAATTTGCCTCTAAAACATCTTTGCCTTATAGTAAGAAGTATTTTCCCACTAAAAAACAAACCGGACATAAGGGAGTACAGATTATCACCAGTGGTCCTGACTCCAAGTGGGATTCCATTCACCAAGGTTATTTCAAGATGATTAGTAATGCAAAGAAGAGCATTTACATACAAACTGCATATTTTGTACCTGATGATAGTCTCATCGCAGCATTAAAAACAGCCGCCCTAAGTGGTGTAGAGGTACGTATTATTATACCAGGAAAGCGCGATCATCCTTTCGTGCATTGGGCATCTACCTCTTATCTTTCCGATCTGTTGGATTCCGGAGTGCAGGCCTACATCTACGACTATGACAGATTTATGCATGTAAAGGCAGTTATTGTAGACGGTAGTATCGCTTCTGTCGGAAGTGCCAACTTTGACATACGCAGCTTCATTTACAATTTTGAGATTAATGCTGTAATATATGACGAAGAGGCAGCCTCTTGCCTTGAACACCAATTCCGGGAAGACTTACAGCATTGTATTAAAATGACCAGAGAGCTATATGAGAAACGATCTTTATTAATACGATTTAAAGAATCTG
>CAYFSR010000025.1:16246-23111 GCA_964345785.1 uncultured Eubacteriales bacterium
GTATCTTCAAAAACAAGTACTTCTTTTAAGAATGAAATAGCCTTTTGCAGGCCTTCATTACCGGACATCAAGCTGTCTTCATGCTCGATGCTGATAACATCATCATATCCAACCATTCTCAGGTTGCTTATCATATCTTTCCACAACTGATAATCATGGCCGTAACCTACAGAACGGAAAATCCAAGAGCGATTGATTTCATCCCCATAATGTTTAGTATCTAAAACGCCATTAACTGCTGTATTCATAGCATCGATTTTGGTGTCTTTTGCATGGAAATGATATATAGCCTTGCCAAGCTTACGAATAGCGGCAACAGGATCGATTCCTTGCCAGAACAGATGACTTGGGTCAAAGTTTGCACCTAGAATATCACCAACTGCATCACGAATTTTCAGCATGGTTTCCGGATTATATACGCTAAATCCAGGATGCATCTCAAAGCAAATCTTCTTAATTCCATGGTCTGCAGCGAATGCAGCTGCTTTCTTCCAATAAGGTATCAATACTTCATCCCATTGATAGTCAAGTATTTTTAGAAAGTCTTCAGGCCAGGGACAGGTAACCCAGTTGGGGTATAATGAATTGGGGCTGTCACCAGGGCAACCGGAGAAGGTTATTATTTTATCCAAACCCAACTTTTCAGCTAACAGAACTGTCTTTTCAAAATCTGAATGAAACTTGTCTGCTATTTCCTTTTGAGGATGAACTGCATTACCATGGCAGCTCAATGCATTAATCTCAAGATTATACTTCTTTGCTAAATCCAGCAAGTCCTGAACCTTGCTGTCATCAGCTAATAATTCATCGGGGTTAGCATGGGCTGTACCCGGAAAACCTCCAGTTCCAATTTCAACGGCTTGTACACCAGAATCAGAAAGATACTTAAACGCGTCTTCTGTGCTGTATCCTCCTAAAACAACAGTAAAAACACCTAACTTCATCAAATCATTCCTCCCTTTATTGTTGGTAGCCAATTGCCTAGAGAACTATAGCCTAGTATTAGTGCCTTGCACCTATAATCTAGTGCCTAGTCTATCTTTATTCTATAACAACTATAAAGAAAGTCAAACCTAATTTCCTTGTTATAATGTTATTACTTGGCTATAATATAATGAGCTTATCCATTTAAGCAAAACCCGAGAAAGTAGGCAATACAATGAGTTTTACCTTAGGCCAATTCAATGAATCATTCCCACCAATTATGGACGGAGTCGCAAATGTGGTAAATAACTACGCATACTGGTTAAATAAAAAGTATGGCCGTTGCTATGTCATCGCGCCCTACGTGCCTAATTACAAGGACAATGAAGATTTTGATGTTTTGCGCTATGCTTCTATACCTGTGCCTGGCAGACACCCTTATCGAGCAGGTATACCTTATACAACCTATGACTTTAGAAATAAATTGGAGAGTATACCTTTTCAGTTAGTTCATGCACATAGCCCTTTTAGTGCGGGACAAATTGCTTTAAGAATATCAAAACAAAGGAAGATCCCTTTAGTAGCTTCCTTTCACACCAAATTCTATGATGACTTTTTAGTCGCTGTTAAAAGTAAAACCCTTGCTCGTGCTATGACAGATTATGTGATTCAGTTCTATCAAAAGGCGGATATAGTATGGACCTTAAATGAAGAGACGAAAAACACCTTATTTTCTTATGGTTATAAAGGCATAGTAGATATTGTTCCTCCGGGAATAGATTTTCCAACGAATTTTAATGAAAATGCAGCAGAAAGTGTCTTAAGAAAACCTCTAGAAAAAGATGACCGTTTTGAGTTTCTTTTTGTTGGTCAACAAGTATGGCACAAAAATCTCAAGTTGCTAATAGAAGCTCTAAAACTATTAAAAGAATGGGGAATCAACTTTCGGATGACTATGACCGGTGAAGGTAGAGACCTGATAGATATCAAGGAATTGGTCCACCAACTTAACTTAAGCAAGCAATTTCGATTTACTGGTAAGATAAGCAGTCGCGAAGAATTACATGCAATCTATGCCAGTTCCCATCTCTTTTTATTTCCGTCTGTATACGATACTTTTGGCCTGGTTGTATGCGAAGCGGCATCTGCTGGATGCCCTTCGCTGCTTATCAAAAACTCAAGTGCTGCGGGTATTATCACAGAAGGCTACAACGGCCTGCTCGCTGAAAATGACTCAAGGTCCTATGCCTTAGCTATTAAAAATGCAGTTTCAGACCCAGAGGAATTAATGGAAATTGGCAATAATGCGACTAAAACCCTGACAAGAAGTTGGGAGTCTGCAATCGATGAAGTAGCTCTTCGATATAAGGAAATTATAGATGATAACCGCAAGTTTAATGTCATAGCAAAGTAAAAATTAATTCCAGCATCTGAAACCAGGCTGAAAATGCTCACCACTTGAAATTATGAGCATATACAAAATGAAACAGGGACAAACCTCTACGGGGCTGTCCCTCCAGCCAGCTTCCAGTCTCCCTTATGAGGATAAAGTGAATAAGTAAATAAATGTTCATGCAAGTCTATCTGATATGTAGCACCTTTAACGACGTTGTGTTCTAAAACAGCCTCTGTATGATTAACATCGATACCTTGAATTAGTTCTCCGTTTATATACAAAATCAGCTGTGGATTGGTTGGATCCCAGCCGTTCAAATGGGTTTTCAACTTTAGAACAATGGCCTAAAAAAATTACCCTCTTTAAACTTAAGGCTGTCAACAACTGTGGTGCTTGAAAACATCTGGAGCATAAGCTCGTCCAGGATTTTTTGAGTGCGTCCTAAAACAAAAAACATGGTTTGTCCTCCTGAATACCAAGTACTTTAAAATATTCCCTGTAAGAAGCCGTATTCCATCAAATAGTATACCACCAAAGCTGCTACACCTAATAGCAACACGGTTTTCAAAACCTTAAATGCAACTTTTAGAATAAAAAACACAGCTACAACAGCAGCGATTAGGATTAACACATCAACCATATCCAAGCCTCCTATCTCAAGATTATTAGTTTCATATTACCATAACAAAACAAATTATACTATTACTATTACAGGAACTTTATTTCTATACCAACTGCTCAAAACTTAATTTTTGAAATTTATAAAAACATTTCTTTCATTTTTAGAGAAAATGTCTTGATAGGACAAAAGATTAGGTGTATAGTAATAGGCATATATTTATCCGTTCCATCTTAGGCATTGACTAAGTTTGACTAAACTTTGGATTATGAAGAGTAAGCTCTATATTATTTATAAGGGAGTTTTCAAATATGAATCAACAAAATTCAAATTGTGCAAATAACGGCAAAGATCAACTGGTAGAAAACCTTTATCACTTTGCAGCACAAAACAACTATATTGACCCCCAGCTATTTGATCACTATGGTGTGAAAAGGGGCCTGCGTAACAATGACGGTACAGGTGTACTGGTCGGACTGACACAAATCGGTGATGTACATGGATACACTATGGAGGAAGGAAAAAAGGTTCCTGCAATTGGACGCCTGCGTTATCGTGGCATCAATGTGGAAGACATTGTCCAAAACTGCCAGGATGAAGGACGTTTTGGTTTTGAGGAGGTTTGTTTCCTACTCCTGTTTGGGAAGCTCCCAAGTAAAGAAGAGCTTGCAACTTTTAACGAAATTCTTTGGGTAAACCGTACTCTTCCAGATAATTTCGTAGAGGATGTAATTTTAAAAGGGCCAAGTAAAAATATTATGAATAAGCTGGCACGTTGCATTCTTACTTTATATTCTTATGAAGAAACACCAGATGACATGAACATAAATCAGGTTTTAAGTCGCTGCATAGATCTCATTGCTCAGGTTCCTTCCTTTGTTGCCTATTCCTATATGGCGAAACGTCATTATATAGATAACAAGAGTCTTCGAATTCATATTCCTCGAGATGGCCAGAGTACAGCTGAGTGTTTCCTCCACATGATTCGTCCAGACAAGCAGTTTACCAAAACTGAAGCGGAAATCCTGGATCTATCTCTCGTACTTCATGCTGAGCATGGTGGCGGTAACAACTCCACATTTGTTACTCGAGTAGCTACCTCCTCTGGAACAGACACTTATTCTGCTATCGCAGCAGGCGTAGGTTCATTAAAAGGTCCTAAGCACGGTGGTGCCAATATTAAGGTAATGGAGATGGTAAAAGACCTTAAGGCTAATGTGCCTAACTGGGAAAAGGAAGAAGCAGTGAGAGAATATCTAATTAAGATTCTCAACAAAGACGCTTTTGATCGTTCCGGGCTGGTCTACGGCATGGGTCATGCTGTTTACACATTATCCGATCCCAGGGCTGTTCTCCTAAAGGGAAAAGCAAAGGAATTATCAATACAAAAAAATATGGAAAACGAGTTTGCATTATATGATACAATAGAGAGAGTCACATCAGAGCTGTTTGCCGAACGCAAAGGCAGCCCTCTGTGTGCAAATGTAGATCTTTACTCGGGCTTCGTATATAAAATGCTGGGCATCCCTGAAGACCTGTATACCTCTATCTTTGCTATTGCAAGAGTACCAGGTTGGTGCGCTCATTCCATAGAGGAACAGATAAGCGGCGGACGCATTATACGTCCGGCATACCATACCTTAATTCAAATTAAGGATTACAAGCCCTTGAATGATCGATAAGGAGGCTTGATGTTAGTGTATGAAGAACACAATGCTAATGAAAATGTGGTAAAGCATGTTTCCTACGACCAGTATTTAAAGGAGGTTACTCACCACCTCACTCATGGAGGGATCTTTCTAAACACCCGCGGTGAAAAAGACAATACCATGATTATTGGCTGGGGAGGTCTTACTTACTACTGGAATAAACCTATTTTCCTAGTACCTGTTCGGACTAGTCGTTATACCTGGAAGGCAATAAATGACACTGGAGTGTTTACAGTCAGCGTCCCACTAGGTGTTAATTTAAAGAAGGAAATAGCTTTTTGTGGTAGCAAATCTGGAAGGGATTATGACAAGTTTCAAGAATCCAACCTTACTTCCCTTCCCGGTAAATTGGTTAAGGCGCCTATCGTTGGTGAATGTACACTGCATTTTGAATGCAAGGTGGTTTTTAAGCAGTCCATGGAACCATCTCTTTTAGATGACAGTGTTAAGGAAAGACATTACAAGAAAGATGACTACCACACTATGTTCTACGGCGAGATATTGGATTGTTACACAACTAATTCTGAAGTATAGTTATTAGCATAGCTTTTTAACTTGATAGCTTATTAGGGCAGTTTAAGTATATTATTCTCATAATAGTATTTTAATCCCGGATTAATCCGGGGTTTTTTTTGCCCATTTACCTAGAGGATGTAAAATAAAAACCGCATTTAACTCTCCACCTAGAATTATTAGCTGAGCGCTGATGTATAGCCAGATCAACAAACCAATAATCCCACCAATGCTTCCGTAAACCAAAGAAAGATTCCAGAAATGGTTGACATACCAGGAAAAAAGCCAAGACACAAGTATCCAACCCACAGTGGCAAAGAGAGCACCGGGTATGGCGTTTTTCCACAGCACTTTAACGCAAGGACTATACTTATAAAGGATAGCAAAAACCACCATCAAGGTAAGGATCCCAAGGGTGTATTTCAGTGCCTGCCATCCCTTCCAATACAATTGAGACATCCCTGCTTCCAACAAGTAAGCTCCAATCTGTCTACTGAATATCAACAAAATGATGAAGAAGACAATAAGTATCGCTACCAGTATGGTGAACAGTACAGATAAGGGAATGGCGACCCAAAAAGGCCTATTATCCCTTTGACATAGAGCCCTGTTAATACCTCTTATGACAGCACCCATACCGCTGGCTGACGCCCAGACCATCGAGATAAAGCCAAAGGACATTAACTTTAGACTTCGAGTATGGATGACCTGCTCCACATTTTTGCGAACCACCAAATAAGATTCATAGGGAAGTATATTAGCCATGGATTCTAAAAAGTTGTCACCGGTAATTGGCAGGTAACCAACAAGGGTGGTTATGAAAATCAAAAAGGGAAACACCGACAACAAAAAATAATATGCCATCTCTGCACCGTAAACAGCAACTTCATCGTCTATGTATCTGCGATATAATTCCTTGATATAAAAAAATATCTTTTTCACTATCCTCTGCCCGCCTTCTGACCGATTGTCATCCACGATAAAATAGATTTCTCGTTACTTTCTAAATGACATCATTGGTAATTTTGTCATCCTGAATGTAATGATGGATCTATTGTTGATATTCAATTTCCGTAATCCTATGTTTAATATGCCCTTTTTTTGCTATAATGGTACAAAGAATTTAATTGCAAAGGATGAGCTAATGTATCGCGTATGGGGAATACTTCGAAAAAACAATAAAATTATAGCCCAGGCAGTAGTCAGTAATGAAGATGACCAACTTTCTAATGAGGAAAAGCTTCAAGAATGTATCCAAGAAATTTGCTACGAGCTAGATCTGCAAAGACCTATTTGGTTACCTAAAAATGGTAGGGAGTTTGAGAAATATAATAAAGCTGTTCTAGACCAAGATAATTTTATGGAAACCATTTCTTTTGATAGTTTTGAGGTGGAGCTATTAGTTGAGGAAAAAAAAGAAAAAAATTATTAAAAATATTTTAATTTTAACGTTTATTATTCCGAAACATGGTTATCATAATAATGTAAGTTACCCAAACCCCCAAACCCCTTACAGAAAGAGCCTCATACACTTGCCGAGGCTCTTTTACTTGTTTTGGGACATGTACCTATCATACTGAGCTTGTTTTATTTCAATCACTTTTTTTATACCCATTTCCTTTAATGTTTGAATGTAGTTATCAAAATTTTCAAGTGATTCATTCCCGATTATAAACCTTACATACATTTCATCTATATAAATAT
>CAYFSR010000026.1:0-12754 GCA_964345785.1 uncultured Eubacteriales bacterium
TAAATATAAATCATGGGAATGGACTTATGGCAATTCTCCAGCTTTTACTTATAAGCGGAGTTTTGAGATGGATGGAAACCCTATTTCCCTTTCATACCAAGCAAAGAATGGAATTATTACTCAGTTTACTATAGAACCGAATGAACCAGATTTGGAAGCAGCCTTGATAGGACAGAAGCTTTCTGCTCATGATCTTCGCGAAAAATTACTTTCATTTCCGCAGCTAAATAATTTGTACAAATATCTATTTTAGGAGGAAATTTATCTATACTGGTTAATTTCCCAGATTGATTTCTTACTAGGAAAGTGCTAATATTCAAATCAATACGCTGGTCTTTTCGATTGTGCTATGCATAGCAGAATTTTAGCAATTGAAAAAATTGATGATACAATGGGAAAGGCAACCTAGGATAAGATTACTTTATTATAAGAAAGAAAGATGCAGTTATGTCATCGAATCATAAAAAATTGCGTCCAGAGCATTACATTGCCCTGGGATTTGCATCAGTAATCCTAATCGGATCTGGTCTATTAATGCTCCCCTTTGCGCATAAGGAAGGTATAAATGTTGCTTATATCGATGCCCTTTTTACTTCAACCAGCGCTGTTTGTGTTACAGGTCTAATCGCAATCGATACACTGGATACTTTCACTGTATTCGGTCAGGCTGTTGTTGCCCTACTAATTCAGATAGGTGGTCTTGGTGTCACCTCAGTTGGAGTCGGGCTTATTCTACTTGCAGGTGGAAAAGTCAGTTTTAAGGATCGGGCTCTAGTGAAATCAGCTATGAACTTGGATTCCATGGGAGGAATTGTGAGGCTTGTCAGGTCTGTGCTAATCATGACTTTATGTTTTGAAGGTATTGGCATAATATTAAGCTTTATTGTATTCTCACAGGATTTTGCACCCTTACGCGCTCTTTGGATTAGCATTTTTCATTCCATAGCGTCCTTTAACAACTCAGGATTTGATATCTTAGGTGGTTTACAAAATTTAATCCCCTATCAGGACAATGTTTTACTAAACCTAACTACCTGTGGCTTGATTATATTTGGTGGCTTAGGCTTTCTAGTTATCAGGGAAATTATATTCAAGCATAATTTCAAGAAGTTCAGCCTGCATTCCAAAGTGGTTATTACTATGACAGTTTCCTTACTTGCTGTAGGGACCTTGCTGATGAAGGCAAGCGAGGATGTCAGCTGGCTGGGGGCCTTTTTCTTCAGCACCTCGGCTAGAACAGCAGGATTTAGCACTTATCCCGTAGGGAACTTCACAAATGCTGGTTTGTTTCTGCTGACTATATTGATGTTCATCGGCGCTTCACCTGGCTCTACAGGTGGCGGTATAAAAACCACAACAGCATTTTCTATATTTAACAGTGCATTTAGCATGGTGACCAACAAACATAATACTGCCTTTAAGAGGAGAATTCCCGAGGAGGTTGTTAAGAAGGCATTTATTGTAACTTTACTGGCTTTGTCTTTGGTTTGCATTAATACTTATTTTTTAAGTTTATTGGAACCGCAGTACAGCTTCATACAGCTAATTTTTGAAATAGTATCTGCATTCGGTACTGTCGGTCTGTCAACAGGTATTACACCGGATCTTAAGGTGCTAAGTAAGGTAATTATCATATTAACCATGTATATTGGACGTTTAGGTCCTCTTACCGTAGCCATGCTCTGGTCTTACAGGCCATTGTCCAGTGCAAGTTATTCTGAAGAATCCATAACCATAGGGTAGAAGGAGAGAAAGATATGCATCAACAGAAAGCTATTATAGAATTTGGGGTTATTGGCCTTGGAAGGTTTGGTGAGGCACTTTTAAAATCGCTGGCTGAAGCAGACAAAGAGGTTCTGGTATTGGACGGTAATGAAAGCAAAATAAAAAAAGCTAGAAACTATACTGACAATGCCTTTGTTGTATCTTCCTTAGATAGGGAAACCTTGATGGATACGGGGATTCAGAATTGTGGAACAGTTATAGTTTGCATCGGTGAAAAACTTGATGTTAGCATTCTTACTACACTTAACGTGATTAGCATGGGTGTTCCTAGGGTGATAGCTAAAGCATTTAGCTACGAGCATGGTCTTGTTTTAGAGAAAATTGGAGCCCGGGTAGTCTATCCTGAACATGATATGGCTCTTCGTTTGGCAAGTAAACTGGTATCGTCTAAGACGCTGGTATCTATAGAAATGCGAGACAATATTAACATCTCTGAATTAAAACTTTCAGATAAGATAGATGGCCAGACAGTACTTAATTCGAAGTTACGACAGAAATATAAGTTAAATATCATAGCTCTTGAGCACAATGGCAAAACCACAACTGATATAACGCCAGATCTGGTGTTGAAGGAGAATGATAATATAGTAGTTGTTGGCAACAAAGAGAACATAAAGAAGTTTGAAAACTTTCTTATGGGAATTCACTGAACACATACTAAGCGCACAGTTATTATTCACAACTAGTTAATTAGAGTAATAAAACTATTATTTTTTTTGATTCCCTTCTTGTGGTATACTAAGAATAAGAGTTGAGTCTTGATGTGATTCTGAACTCTAACATATTATTCTACTGTTATAGACCATAATATCAACTAACAGAAAGGGATTGGTGAGTATATGTCAGTAGAAAAGCTAAAATCTATCCTAACCAACAGCTCAAATATTGTATTTTTTGGTGGAGCTGGTGTTTCCACCGAAAGCAATATACCCGATTTTCGAAGCGAAAGCGGAATCTATCAAACGAAGTCCAAATATGGATATTCTCCAGAGTATATGCTCAGCCATAGTTATTTTATGGAGCATACTGAAGAATTCTATGACTTTTATAGAACTCAAATGATCTATAAAGATGCAAAACCGAATCTGGCCCATATGGCATTGGCCAAGCTTGAACAATTAGGGAATCTAAAAGCCGTTATCACACAAAATATAGATGGTCTCCACCAGGAAGCAGGCAGCAAAAATGTCTTAGAGCTTCACGGATCTGTTCAGCGTAACTATTGCATGAAGTGCAATAAGAGTTACAACCTTGATTACATAATAAATGCCAGTACCACTCCTAAATGTGACGCTTGTTATGGAATCGTCAAACCTGACGTTGTTCTCTATGAAGAGATGCTAAACGATGACATCCTCAATAAGGCTGTTCATGCAATTTCCAAAGCTGATGTATTGATTGTCGGAGGCACTTCTTTAGCTGTATATCCAGCTGCAGGTCTAGTTGAATATTATAAAGGCAATAAGCTGGTATTGATTAATCTTTCCGCAACTCCATATGACAACAGAGCTGACTTAATTATAAGAGAGAGTATAGGCAAGGTCCTGCAGGAAGTAGTATCATAATAAAATTGTAAAGGGGGACTTTTGATTATGATGATTAGTAGAGATTCTGCACTAACTGCCGCTAATGTGTACATAAAACCAACACACTCGAGATTTAAATCAGAAAACAGGAGATGGCAGGGTATCCCATCCATGGCTCGCACTGATAATGGAAGATTGTTTGTTGCTTTTTATAGTGGTATGAAGACTGAGGAATCTGGTAATTTTGTTATTCTGGTCCAAAGCGATGATGACGGTCAAACGTGGAAAGATGCAGTTGTTGCTGTTGAGCATCCTGACCCTGAAATGCGTGTATTTGACCCACAGGTTTGGCTTGACCCCCTGGGAAAGATATGGCTTATTTGGGCCCAATCCAAGACAATGTTTGATGGCAGAGACGGGGTTTGGGTAATAGTAAGCGAAAATCCCGATGCAGATACTCCGTCATGGAGCGTTCCGAGACGCATAGCAAATGGTGTTATGATGAATAAACCTACAGTTCTCAGCAATGGAGAATGGCTGTTTCCTGCTGCTGTATGGACGTCAAAATATCATAAAGCTTTGGAGAATCATCCAGAGGTAGCCCATGAAGTTTCATCTAATGTATATGTGTCATGCGATTATGGTAACAGCTTTACCTGGCGCGGCGGTGCTGATGTTGAGAATCGGGCTTTTGATGAACATATGGTGGTTGAAAAGCGTGATAATACATTATGGATGTTAGTTCGTGCCCAGTATGGCATTGGCCAAAGCTTTTCAGAGGATGCTGGCAGGACTTGGTCTAAAGGGGAACCAAGCGGCATTACAGGGCCAAATAGTCGTTTCTTTATTCGAAGATTATCGTCTGGCCGATTGTTGCTTGTATATCACGATAGCGATGATAACAGCCGTAAGAATCTTACTGCCAAGCTTTCAGATGATGACGGTATGACATGGTCTGATCCACTTGTGCTTGATGAACGTATAAATGTATCGTATCCTGATGGAGTACAAGATGAGAATGGCAAAATATATATTGTCTACGACCGCGAAAGATATGCTGATAGAGAAGTACTTATGGCAGCCTTCATGGAAGAGGATATTATTGCAGGTAAATGTATAAGCCCAGATGCAAGACTTAAGGTGTTGGTATCTACTGCTGCTGGTCCTAAAAGCAGGTAAGGTTCATAAGCTGGCAGCATAAATATTTAGATGAAAATAAAGCTGCACTCTTGTCCAATGAGAGGGGGATGAGAGTGTTTGGCTGTAAGAAAGGGAATTTATGATGAAAATATTATTAGTTTTGAGTGATGGTATGAGGCCGGACGCTATTACAGACCACAAGGTAATCAAGCATTTAATGGAGCATGGTACATATTGCATGGGAGCGAAAACGGTAATGCCTTCTGTTACTTTGCCTTGTCACATGTCATTGTTTCATAGTGTAGATCCTGCGAGGCATGGCATAACTACAAATACATATGTCCCGCAGATGAGACCTATATCAGGTCTTATTGAACAGCTTGCTAAAAAAGGAAAGAATTGCGCAATGTTTTATAACTGGGAGGAGCTTAGGGATATAACAAGGCCAGATAACTTATGCAGAAGTGTGTACGTTTCAGGTCATAAATATGGCAACGAAGCAGCATCAAAGGAATCCTTTGAAACAGCAAAAAAGATGCTTAAGAACAGCGATATTGATTTTGCATTTTTATATCTGGGCTGGCCAGATGGTGCAGGCCATGGACATGGCTGGATGAGCGATGAATATATGCGTGCAATAGATGAGTGCTGTGATATGGTTGGAGAATTGATTAACGAACTAGGCGATGAATACACCATCATTTATACAGCAGATCACGGCGGCCATGACAGAATGCACGGTACGGATATGCCTGAAGATATGACTATCCCGATTTTCTTTCTAGGAAATCCCTTTGAAGCAGGCAAAAAAATTGTAGGGCTCAGCATAAAGGACATTGCACCTACAATTGCAACATTGTTTGATGCTGATATTCCAGTAGAATGGGAAGGACAAATAGTGGATTGAAAAAGATTGGGTTAAAAAAGATTGACAAAAGTAATTCCAATGCAATTGTAATACTTCTGGCGTTGACTTATTTCGTAAGCTATGTCACTCGATTGAATTACAATACGATAATTATAGAAATTATCGATGCAGTAAGAATGTCTAAGGCGTCAGCGTCTCTGCCTCTTATGGGTATGGCAGTTTCCTATGGCGGAGGGCAGCTTATAAGCGGGTATGCCGGCGATAAAATACAGCCTAAGTGGATTATTGGCTTAGGATTGTTAGTTACGGTTTTGATGAATGCTATAATTCCGTCTTGCACATCCATACTGCAGATGACTATAATTTGGAGCATAAATGGTTTGGCTCAAGCATTCATGTGGCCCCCTATTGTTAAGCTGATAAGTGAGTTGTTTGATCATGACAATTATAACAAAGCCTGTATCATAGTTACCAGCAGCGGACATTTAGGGCATATTTTAATATATATAATAGCTCCTGTCCTGATAGGCATAGGTGGATGGAAAACTGTATTCTACACCTCAGCTGCTACTGGAGCTGTAATGCTGGCTATTTGGTCGGCAAAATGCCCGTTAATAGGTTTGAATATCGAGACAGAGGAAGGCGGGAATGTGAAAAAAGCGTCTTTCCCCTGGTCAGTCATGTTGATTTCTATTCTCTTTGCTATAATTCTTCAAGGCATGCTAAGAGATGGTGTATCGGCATGGACGCCTTCATTAATTTCTGAAACCTTTGGTCTAGGAAACAATATTTCCATACTAACAGGTGTGATACTGCCAATATTCGCCATAATATCAATTAATATAGTATCCCAGATAAGACAACGTTTTGTAAAAAACGAATTAAAACTAGCATCAATATTGTTCATAATCTGCGCCTTTATGGCAGCAGCATTGGCTGTTTTCAGGGAAGTGAATCCCGTCTTGACTGTCATTTTGCTTGGATTATTGGTTAGTTCCATGAATGGTACAAACCTTCTTCTAATAAGCTTTGTGCCCAGGCACTATGCGAGGTTCGGTATTGTTTCCCTTGTTGCCGGTGTTTTAAATTCCTGTGTGTATCTTGGTGCTGCAATATCTACATATGCTACTGCTGTCGTTTCGGATGGGCTTGGATGGACGATTACAGTATTACTGTGGGGTGTGATAGCTATATGTGGAGGCCTTCTTTGTATTCTTAACATAAATAAGTGGGAAACATTCACAGATTATAATTCATGAACTACAAAAGTGTATTTAGGAAGGTGGAGTAATGGAAAAGGTTGTAGATTTATCTAAGACCGTTTATGAACTTTGTGAGAAGGAACCTGAGATAATAGAAGTAATGAAGTCGCTTGGATTTGATAGTATTAGCAATCCAGCTATGCTGAGAACTGCTGGTCGTTTCATGACAATTCCAAAGGGTGCGGATATGAAAGGCATATCCATGGAAGAAGTCCGAATAGCTTTTGAACAGCATGGGTTTAAAATTATTGAGTGAGCTCTTTATAATAGAAATAAACTTTATCTAATGAAATGTTAAAAGGCAGGTCTTGGTATGAATGTTCATCCCATCGGCCCGCCTTTTTGCGATTGTATGCTTTTGTATTTGGTGCTTTCCTGGTGATAGGTTTGATATCTCCCCAGGTGCCTCGTTTCTTTGCTGCAATTTCTTTTTGTTTTTTCTTTTGCAGCTTTTTATATGGAATCATCTTTCCCATTTTGAAGACCCCCTTTATGTTTGTCATCTAATTATAACATAATTTTATAACAAAACTGAAGTATACAACGGAAATTTATAAAAAAGTACCGAGATTCTCCTAACGGTACTTTTTTTATTGGGATATAATGAGAACAAGAATATTCTGATAATGACAGGAGGTTCATCAAATGGCATTAAAAATTGGTGTTGTTGGAGTAGGTAATATTGGTAACATCCATGCAGGGGTATACCACGAGAACCCTAAAACCGAGCTGGTGGCAGTTTGCGATATCATCAAGGAAAAGGCAGATGCAGCTGCTGAAAAATTTGGTGCTAAAGCTTTTTACTCAGTACAGGAAATGTTGGCCAGCGGAATTCATTTAGATGCCTGTAGTATGGCAACCAAGGGTGTAGAAAACGGTGGCGATCACTTTACACCAACCATGGAATTGCTGGAAGCAGGAATACCGGTGCTTGGTGAGAAACCCATTTCCAATGATGTGGAAGAGGGCAAAAAAATGGTAGAACTGGCTAAGCAAAAGCAGGTTCCTTATGCTGTTAACCTGAACCATCGCTTTACTCCAGCATCTGTACGTGCCAAAGAATGGGTTACTGAAGGAAGATTGGGAACACCTCATATGATAAACATGAGAATGTGGATAAACAATCCAGTTGAAACCTCTCCCTGGTTCCACATGAGAGCACTTCATCCTCATTCCTTTGATGTAATCCGTTATTTCGCAGGGGATGTAAAGAGGGTTGCAGCCTTCTTAATGAAAGGTGAAGGCCGTGCAATTTGGTCTAATGCCCAAGTGTTGCTGGACTTTAAAAACGGAATGATTGGTCATTTAGTTGGAAGCTATGATGCAGGCGGTAGCTATGGTCTGGAGCAATGTGAGGTAGTTGGCTCGAAGGGTCGCTTTGTATTGGAAGACGCTTGTGAACATCTGACTTACTATCCCAGAGAAGGCATATCCACGGAAACCTATGATTACTTAGGTGGAATGCGCTCTTTCAGTGAAACATTCAAGAGCCGTATTGGTGATTGGATAGATCAGATTGATGCGGGTGCAAAATACGACGAAATCAATGGTTCTGGACATGATGCCTTACAAGCTCAGTATATTATCGAAGCTGCTATAGAGTCCTTCCAGACAGGAAAGATAATTGAACTGTAATACAGTGAAAAAGAAAGTATGATTGGACTGAAGGGGTTTACTATGAAAAGTTTACTTACAACTAACTCAAGGGATAAGAACTTAAATAGAGTGCAGAGAAGAAAAAAAGAATTTCTGGTGGCTATTCTGGCTATCATGCTTAGCTTTAGTCTTATATTAACAGGCTGTAATTCTGGTACAGGAAATTCTCTCGACGGGAATGATAAAGGACCAAATTCCATTCCTTTGGAGGATCGGGTGGCGGAGACATATGAGCTGCCCCTTGTATCAGAACCCCTAACCATAACATTTGCTACAGTGGAAAACGCTGATATTTCCAACAGCTATAATGAAAATCTACCAGCCTTTCAGGAGCTAGAAAAAAGAACGGGAATCCACGTAAATTTCGAAGCTTCTCCTGATGATCAATATAACACAACTATGCAAACACGCTTAGCTGCAGCTAAAGATCTGCCGGACTTAATAAGGGTCCCTGATGATCCAATTCGCTATGCTACAGGTGGAGTAATTATCCCTATCGACGATTTGATTGGAGACTATGCACCTAATATCATCTCATTGTTTAAGGAAAGACCAGAGGTTAAAAAAGCCATGGTTGCGCCTAATGGTAGAATTTATACCCTATCTGCAGTTGTGGATGCCAGAAGTATGGTAAACCTGAATGGTATTGGCATGCGAAAAGACTGGCTGGAGACCTTGAATCTGGAAGAACCAGATACCATAGATGAGTGGTATGATGTATTGCTAGCATTTAAGGAAGGGGATCCCAATGGAAATGGTAAAAAGGATGAGATTCCCCTCCTAGCTATGAATATAAACGGACTATATAAGATTGCCTGGTCATATGGACTCCACCTTGCTCTCAGCGATGGATGGTATCCAGATGAAGATGGCAATATTGTCTACGAATGGATCGAACCTAAAATGAAGGATTGGCTCCAGGAGATGAACAAATGGTATGAGGCAGGGCTTCTGGATCCGGACATGGATATACAAAACCGGGATAAGTTTACTGCAAAAGCTATAGGCGATGTTGGCGGGGTATCTGTCAGCGATATGACCATGCAGTTTCCACAATGGAATGAGCGAATGGTAAATGATTATCCCCATGCCAGATGGGAAGGAATCGTTCCTCCAGAAGGGCCAAATGGGCATAGAATGATGGAGCGTGAGCAACCTACAGAGAATATCCATTATGCTATAACGAAAGATTGTGAAGACCCCAAGGTGCTGATTCAGTGGCTGGATTATATGTTCGCTAGTGAAGAAGGCAAAATTCTAATGGGTAACTTCGGCCTTGAGGACCTTAGCTACGAGATGGTTGATGGAGAGCCCCAATTTACGGATTATATATTAAAGAGCGAATTTGGTTCTGGCATAGCCCAGGCCAGCTTAGGTGTGAATGGCAGCTTCCCTCGTATTCTAATGCGAGAAATGATTGAGCAGAGATTTCTTCAATATGAAGGGGAAGTAGCTCAATCCAACATAGCAACCCAATATTATGTTCCATCCTTCCCAAGAGTTTTAGCCAGTAAGGAAGAAAGCGACAGATTTACCGGGATAATGGCAGATATCACCACCTATAAGGATGAGATGGTTATTAAATTCATCCAAGGTATAGAACCCCTGGATAAATTTGATGATTATGCAAAGTCAATTCAAGGCTTGGGCATTGAAGATGCCATTAAAATTAAGCAAGACCAATATGACAGGTATATGGACTAAACAAGAGGAAACAGGGGTCTGTGGGGTAAATGAGGAAAATCTTAATTAGTGAATCCAGTAAAAAATTTAAGAAAAATGTCCGAAAGGATAAGTATCTTATCCTGCTGGTGGCTCCTGTCCTTATTTACTATTTTGTATTTCACTATTTGCCCATGTACGGAGCAGTAATTGCCTTCAAGGATTTCTCTCCAGGGCAAAGTATTTGGGAAAGCCCATGGGTTGGGATTAGGTGGTTTAAGGAGTTTTTTTCCTCCATTTATTTTACCAGGCTAATATCTAACACCTTTATACTCAGTGGTTTGGCTTTAATCTTCAGCTTTCCCGTTCCTATTATCTTTGCGCTACTGCTAAATGAGATAAGACGAAAAAACCTCAAACGCACAATACAAACCATCAGCTATTTACCCCATTTTATTTCATTGGTTGTCATGGTAGGAATTCTCTCCAACTTCTTATCTCCTTCCGACGGTGTTATTAACCAATTACTAAGAAGGTTTGGCATGGAGCCTATCAATTTTATGGGCGAATCGGCTTGGTTCAGGCCATTATACATTGGGTCTGGGATTTGGCAGAGCTATGGTTGGAACTCAATAATCTACATGGCAGCACTAACCTCCATTGATCCTCAGCTATATGAAGCAGCTAGGATAGATGGCTGCAATCGCTGGAAGGAAATGCGTTATATAACCCTTCCTGGAATAAGGGCTACAGCAGTGATGCTATTAATTCTTGCACTAGGTAATCTAATGAATGTTGGATTTGAAAAGATCATCCTAATGTACAGCCCTGCTATCTACGATGTATCTGATGTAATTTCCACCTATGTTTATCGAAGGGGAATCTTAAATGCACAGTATAGCTTTGGTTCTGCGGTAGGTTTGTTTAACTCAATAATAAATTTTATATTACTACTTAGTGTAAATCGAATAAGTAGGTACTACACACAGATAGGATTATGGTAGAGGGAAATAATATGGATAATCAATTTATACAGGGTCAAAAGTCATATAGCAAATATAAACTAAGTGATTTTTTCATTGAGCTCCTTTTAATAATAGGGACTCTGGTCACCCTGTATCCTTTTGTCTATATTATCAGCATGTCTATTAGTGAGCCCAATGCAGTACTTGCTCAAGAAGTTTGGCTAATGCCGAAAGGATTCTCTTTAGGGTCCTATAATATGGTGTTTGAGAACAAGGAAATATGGACTTCATATGGAAACACTATATGGTACACCGTCGTAGGTACCACTATCAACGTTGTTTTTACCCTAATGGGAGCTTATGCCCTTTCTCGCAGAGAATTCTTCGCCAGAAATAGCATTATGGTATATATCACTATTACAATGTTTTTCAGTGGTGGCTTAATACCAACCTTTCTCCTGGTTAACAATCTCGGACTATACAACAGCAGATGGGCCATGATTCTCCCCGGAGCTATTAATACCTGGAACCTTATAGTAGCAAGAACCTACTTTCAATCGTCCATACCCGACAGCATGCCGGAATCTGCCAAGCTGGATGGCAGTACAGATATAGGTATTTTCTTAAAAATAGTGCTGCCCTTATCCACTCCCATAATAGCTGTGTTAATTGTGTTTTATGCGGTTGGGCACTGGAACGCCTGGTTTAATGCATCCCTGTACCTTGGAGATTCTTCCCTTCATCCTTTGCAGCTCTTTCTTCGAAAGATTCTTCTTATGAATTCACCGGATTTGCTGGAGGGAATGGAGGACGCCTTTGAAAGGGTGGCTTATGCAATTCAGTTAAAATATGCAAGTATTGTGGTTGCTACACTTCCAATTGTTTGTATTTATCCCTTTGTTCAAAAGTACTTTGTTACAGGGGTTATGCTGGGGGCAATAAAGGAGTAAGCAATTCTATGCCTGTCATTCAGAGCGTAGCGAAGAATCTATAGAGCTTGTCATTCAGAACGTAGTGAAGAATCTAGGTTCTTAAACAGAATTATATATAAACAATTATGATATAGGAGGGATTTCATTGATTAAATTGGGAGTCAATTCGGTACTTTTCTCAGGATACGATTTCGAAACAGCTGTAAAACACATAGCTTTGGCTGGTTATGATGGAGTGGAGGTTTCAGCCATCAAGGGAATGTGTGAGCATCTGGAGCTGGACCGATGGCAGGAACAGGCTTCTGAATTGAAGCAGATAGTATCTGACTTTGGACTGGAGTTTTTAGCCATGGAGGTGGCTTCACTGGATGAAGACCGCTTGATGAAAGCTTTTGAGGCAGGGGCAGAAATTGGAATTCCAGTGATTAATGTAGGACCTGGCGGAAAGACAGGGGTCGAGGAGGATTTACAACATGCTATTGCTCATCTAAGCAAGATGTCCGGCAAAGCAGAGTCCTTTGGCGTAACCCTTTGTGTTAAGGCCCATGTAGGTGCTTCTATCTACAATACTCCTACAACCTTACGTGCTATGGAAGAGATTCAGTCAACAGGTTTTGGAATTGATATGGATCCCAGTCATATCTACAGGTCTGGAGAAAACCCGGAAGAAGCACTTCCCCAAGTGCTGGACAGAGTTAAGCACATTCACATAAGAGACTGCATCGAGAGGGTAGGAAGCCCTGGAACACCTCCAAATCAAGCTTGCGGCAGAGGAAATATTGATTTATTTGCATATTGTAAAGCCATGGTAGATGGTGGCTATAACGGTCCAGTGAACCTTGAGGTCATTGGTGCATCTAGCCTTTCATTGCCTGAAGTTTCTATAATTGCTGCAGAGAGTTATGGTTATCTGAATGCCTGCTTAAAGAAGTTGGGTGCTAGATAAGATTCTTCGCTA
>CAYFSR010000026.1:12854-22702 GCA_964345785.1 uncultured Eubacteriales bacterium
AAGATTCTTCGCTATGACACAAACTCTAAAGTTTCATCCTAAACAGTCATTATTGTCATTCTGAGTGCAGCGAAGGATCTTATGAAAGAAATTAATGATACAAATATATGAATATACGAAGGGAGATAATTTCAGATGAGTAAAAAACCTAATCTTTTATTTCTAGGAATAGATAGTTTGCGTTCCGATCATATGAGCCTTTATGGTTATCATCGTCTCACCACCCCCCATATGGACAAGTTTGCAGAAGGTGGCGTTGTATTCCAGAATGTATTCAGTCCCAGCATCCCTACAACACCAGGTTATGCATCCATGTTGACCGGTAAGGATTGTTTTGGAACAGATGTAGTTGCTCTCCGCCATGAGGGACAAATGCTAGATGAATATCCAACACTTGCCGAGGTATTAAAGGCAAACGGTTACAACACAACTTGTATTGGTTTTACAGGAAATGCAGCTTCTCGCGGTTTTGATAAATATATTGATTATTCCGGCTGGGGTCCCGATGAAACCGGTAGAAGCCCTAAAGCAGAGAACATGAACAAAGTTGCCATACCTGAGCTGCATCGTTTGGCGGACCAGGAGGAACCTTTTTTCCTATTCTTACGTCATATGGATCCTCATTCTCCTTATCTACCTCCAAGACCATATGAAAGAATTTTTTATGGCGGTGATGAATTAGATCCAGAAAACAAATCCTTGGAGCCTGTTTATGAGTTTAAACCCTTTGTAGATTATTTCAGAGAATGGTTCCCAGAGGGCTGTACTGATAAGGAATATATCATAGCCCAATATGATGGTGCAGTTGCTTACATGGATGCCTGCATACAAAATATTTTTACGGAATTAGAAGAGCTGGGCATTGAAGAAGAAACCCTGGTTGTTATTACATCTGACCATGGCGAAACCCTTCATGATCATGATTGCTTTTATGATCACCACGGACTATATGATTGCACCCTAACTGTTCCCCTCATCCTTCGCTATCCAGGTAAGGTGCCAAGTGGACAGAAGCATTTAGATTACACCCAGCATAAAGATATGATGCCTTCAATACTTGAGATTATGGGCATTGACTATGACGGAGAGTTCGATGGAAGAAGTTTGGTTCCCTTAATGAAAGGTGAATGGCGTGAGAAGGAACCTGAGTTTTATATTACTGAATGCACATGGATGCGTAAGCATGGATGGAGAACTCCTGAATGGAAGCTGATTCGTGCCCTGGAACCAGACTTTCACTTTAAGCCTGAAGTTGAGCTGTATAATTTAATTAAGGATCCTGGAGAAAATAATAATGTAGCGGAAGAAGAGCCAGAAGTTGTAGCCTATCTAACAGCCAGGATGGAAGCTCATATTGCAAAGAGAACCAATGAAACAGGCAGAGAAAACCCCATGTATACCAACCTCAATTGGCATGGAAAAGGATTTGGCCCATTCAAGACCTCACAGCAGGCCTATGATTCTATGCACATTGGATCTCCCAAAGCAGCTCAAAAGCTGCAAGCCGGAGATGAAGACGGGGAGGAGAAATAAGAATGAAAGTCTGCGTAATTGGCATGGGCCCTATTGGAAACAAACATGCAAGCATTTATAAGGAAGACGAATTGGTTGAGCTGGCAGGGGTATGCGATATCGTAGAAGAACGAGCTAGAAAAGCCGGGGAACGTTTAGGAGTTCCCTGGTTTCTGGATGCTCAGGAGATGCTGGATAAAATTAAACCGGATCTTTGCAGCGTAGCTACAGGTGGGTATGAGTATGGAAGTGACCACTACAAACCTACCATGGAAGCCTTATCTGCTGGTTGCCATGTCCTTTGCGAAAAACCTATCAGTAACGACATAGGTCAGGCAGAGGAAATGGTTGCCCTTGCTAAAGAAAAGAAGCTTTGTTTTGCAATAGATATGAATCATCGATTTACACCAGCCGCTCGCCAGGCTAAAAAGTGGCAGTTGGACGGACAAATAGGAGACCTGCTCTTCGTGAACATGGCCCTCTGGATAGGTAAGTTTCAGGAGCTAGAGTCACCGTACTATCATTTGAAAGCTCTAAATCCACACAGTGTGGATATCATGCGTTATTTCTGTGGAGACATCGAAAAAGTACACTGCTTTGCAATGAAGGCTCCCGGCAGAAACATTTGGTCCACAGCTTCAATTAACATGCAATTCAAAAATGGAATGGTAGGTCATTTGACCAGCAGTTACGATATCGAACGTGGCCATCCTATGGAGAGATGCGAGGTCGCTGGTACCAAAGGACGATTGATATTCGAAGATATGTGGAGAGAGGCTACCTTATACCCTGCAGGAAATTTAGAAAAGAGAGTATATACCAATCCTGTATTTGGCGGTTTCACTGGATTCGATGATACCTTCCGTGATAGAATTCGCAGCTTTGTCAGACAAGTTGCGGGTGGAGCTAAACCGGAAGAAATAGATGGATCTGGAGCCGACGGTTTAGCAGCACAAAGGGTAATCCAAGCAGCAATTGTTTCACTTGATACAGGCAAAGTAGTAGACGTGGATTCTATATAGAATCTAGTCATTCTGAGTTTATCGAGGAATCTTTACAGGAAAGATCCTTCGCTGTGCTCTGGATGACAAACATAACTCGTGTCATTCCGAGTTTATCGAGGAATCTGGGTAGAAAAGACCCCTCGCAATACTCGGGATGACCTCCAAAGTTAGCTATACGAGTTTAAGATGTTACAAGGTGTAAATAGGACTAGAGTTTAGGCAGAACGATAGATATTAAGGGGATATGACAACTGTGAAGAAGAAACCAAATATTTTAATTATAGTTGCAGATCAGCAGAGATATGACTGCATAGGTTACGCTGAGCAGTACCCGGTTAAGACACCAAATATTGATAAACTTGCGGAAGATGGAGTATGGTTTTCTAATGCCTATACTCCTATACCCATATGTGCCCCTTCAAGGCAAGCATTCTTAAACGGAAGACGGCCTGAAACCTTCGGGGCTTTATGGAATTACGGTGGTGGGCTTGAAGTCTCAGCTCTATCCCCTAAAGAGTATACCTGGGTAAGGGACCTAGACAAGTTAGGTTATAGCAATTCTTTTATTGGCAAATGGGCTGGCCATCCCCAACATGGACCTATGGAGTACGGCTTTCACCATGATGTAAGTCTTAAGGAATATGGAAATTTTAGATCTGAAAAATTTCCGAATTTGAAGTATGAAAGGGAATGGATGGGAGAGGTAGATTCTGTACCTTACGAGGATAATGTTTCTCACTGGTTGGCAGCGCATGCGAGTGATCAGATAAAGCAGTACTCAAAATGTGATGAGCCATGGCATATCCGCTTGGATTTCCCTGGCCCCCATTTACCTTGCAGACCTTCCAAAGAATTTGCGGAACTATATAATGAGAAAGATATTCCTCCGTGGCCGAGCTTTAAAGATGATTTTAACAATAAGCCCCTTATTCAAAAACAGCAGCTTTACAGCTGGAATATAGAAGATTATACCTGGGAAGACTGGCGTGAAACCGTAGCACTTTACTATGCCACCGTTACTGAGATTGATCATGCTATTGGAAAGGTGCTCAAAACCTTGGAGGACACAGGTCAAGCTGACAATACTATTGTAATCTATACAGCAGATCATGGAGATATGTGCGGTAGTCACCGAATGATTGATAAGCACTATATCATGTACGATGATGTTGTAAAGGTTCCGCTGGTTATACGATGGCCTGATGCTATTTCACCTGGTACGGTTATAGATGATTTTATATGCAACTTTCTAGATATCCCTCCTACTCTGCTGGACATACTGGAAAAGGAAATACCCGACTTTTTCTCCGGCAGGTCCATGATCCCTCTTTTACAAGGAGAGCAGGTCAAGGATTGGCGTACCGAGGCAGTTTCTACCTATAACGGTCAGCAGTTTGGCTTGTATACCCAGCGCATGATAAGAAATAATGATTGGAAATATATCTGGAATACCACAGATATTGATGAGCTTTATGATTTGAACAATGACCCACATGAGTTATATAATGTAATTGATCAGGACCAATATCAACCGCTTATCCAGGAACTAAGAAGAAAGCTGTATGAAACCCTGCTTCGAGAAGGGGATGGTCTGGTAAAATCCCCATGGATGAAGAATCAGCTGTTAAATAATAAGAAGATCAATTCAAGGTAGATTATGAGGTGATATCTGTGTCACAAGTAAACCGTTTGGATGGTAGTAACTTTTTTAAAAGTGGGCATATTCCAATTTATGTGACAATTGCCCAGCACAATACTGATAGTCCTAACATTTACCACACCCATTCCTTCTATGAGTTTGTGTATATAGACAGAGGCTTTTCTACCCATTTTTACAATCAAACGACTACCTTGTTGACTCCTGGTGACGTTTTTGGAATGCGCCCTGGTGATATCCATGGCTATGTTTATCCTAAAAACACCATTCTTTATAACTGCTTGTTTAACTTGGAGGCCTTGGGAAAGGATTTAGATGAAATCAAAAAGCTACCAGGTCTTCAGCAAATTTTAGATAGCGACAGCAGCTCTGTGTGGCAGCGGATTCGTTTAGGGCCTGCAGTTCGTAAAGATGCTGTTTCATATCTGGAACGAATGCGTATGGAGTGTAAGAATCACCAGCTGGGTTGGGAAATCAAATTGAAAGGTCTTCTAATGGAGTTTCTAGTGTTATTCTCACGTTCATTTCATGAGCAGTGTAACAAGAATGAAGCTGGGGAATACAGGTATACTCAATACATGTACAAGGCATTGGAATATATTGAGGAATATTATACCGAGAGCATTCTGGTTGAAGAAATCGCTGCATTTATTGGTTTAAGCACCGACTATTTCTCAAGAATGTTCAAGCAATATACAGGGTTGACCCCTGTGGAATACATTCGATATGTAAGGCTTGCCAAGGCTGCAGAGCTGTTGCAACAGCCAGATGTTTCAATTGCAGATGTAGCCATGAAGGTCGGATTTGAGGATCAAGGTTATTTTTCAAGACAGTTTAAACAGGTTATGGGTGTAAGCCCGTCTACCTTTCAAAAAGAAAACCAAATTATTTAATATAGGAAGGAGGCGCCTGCATGGATGTAGGTGTTGTAAGCAGAAGTTTTCCTCATTTGAAGAATCGTGATATAGCAGACTTTTTAAGTCGTAATGGCTTTCGCTGGACAGAGCTCTGCTTTTCCAGTATCGATGCCAAGTATTGGGCATATAACGGTAGGACAGATTTATCCACTCTTAGCGATGAGAAAGCAGCTAAGCTGGTTTCCGACTATAGGGAAAAGGGTGTAGAAGTCACTTCAATTGGGGTATTCACCAATCTCTTGGAACCAGACGACCAGGAGCTGGAGAAGAACCTGAACTACTTCGAGGCTCATATGAAGATTGCCTCCCAAAACAATGTACCCTATGTAGCTACGGAATGTGGATTTATACCCGGTCATCGAGGTGTTTTCGCTGATACCTATGAGACAGCTTTCCAACGTCTGTTTGAAAGCTTGAAGTGGTTGACACAAAAGGCTGAAGAATATGATGTGGCAGTTGCTCTAGAACCCTGCGTTCTAGATGTAGTTCCCAGTGCAAAAAGAATGAAGGATCTAATTGACCAGGTGGAATCTGATCGCCTAAAGGTGTTGCTGGATCCAGCTAATCTAATTGCAAACAGCTCGGAAGAGGATATGTTCCGTTATCTTGCTCCTCACATAGCTTATTTTCATGGAAAAGATCGTAAGGTAAACGATGCTTATGGGAGAGCTGTAGGAGATGGGGATATCGATTGGCCACTCTTTCTTAGCTTGTACCAAAGGCATACACCAGATTTACCCTTCATACTTGAGTATGTAAACATAGATAATGTATGCGAGATTAGAGATCGGGTACTGTTTTTCTCCTAGGAATATTAGTGGAGGATGAGTATGCAATTAAATATGTTAGTGCTTACGGATATACATTATGTAGGCAAAGCAAACCACATATGCGGTATACAAGAAAGAAAATCTAAACAAGCGCTGGATCTGATACAAAAAGTATTTGAATCAGTAGACAGGGCTAAAATCGACCTTGTTGTTTTGTTGGGAGACCTTGTAGATAACGGAGAGGCTTCCGGAGCAGAAGAGGACATGATGGCTTTGCAAAAAGAGATAAGTAAATTGGGAAAGCCTGTTATTGTTGCACCGGGAAATCATGATAACTGTCCGAAAACTGTGTTTGAGATATTCAATGATTTTGAAGGACTGCATAATGTAAATGGATATCAAATTATTAGCTTTGCAGACAGCTATGCGGAGGATGACTCGTCCGAGCGAGACATGTCAGCAATGGAAAATGCCTTTAAAGACATTAACCCTGACCAGCCTGTCATTGCTTTGCAACATAATCCCATATTTCCGCCAATAGAAAGTTCTTATCCATATAACTTGAAATATGCGGAAAATGTAATGGAGTTCTATACTAAAAATAATATTGTCTTATCTGTCAGCGGGCATCTGCATCGGGGAACAAGTGCAGAAATCAGGAATAATGTATGCTATTTTACATGCCCTGCCCTATGTGAGGCGCCATTCAGTTATGCACTGATAACTATGACTGGAAATGAAAGTGATATAGATGTAAGAAATTTGTGAAAAGGAGAATCATCATGAACAAAGAAATCATTTTAAGCAATTATGAAAACGCAAAACAGATATACGCTCAATACGGTGTTGATGTAGAAAAGGCAATTGAGAAGTTTAAAACCATACCCATCTCAGTACACAATTGGCAGGGTGATGATGTTAGTGGCTTTGAAGATTCCGAAGGAATACATAGTGAAAATGTAGTAACCGGTAATTATCCTGGCAGAGCACGAAATGGAGATGAGATGCGACAAGATCTGGAACAGGCTTTAAAGTTCTCTCCCAGCAAGCATAAACTGAACCTGCATTGTATGTATGCAGAACCCAAGGTTAAAAAAGAGCGAAATGAATATGATACGGAAGACTATAGAACATGGATCGATTGGGCAAAGAAAAACAATTTAGGTATAGATTTTAATGTATCCTATTTCACCCATCCTATGATGAAAGATGGCTGCTCACTTGCCTCTGATGATGAAAATGTGCGTGAATATTGGATTAAAGCAGGAATTGCCGGCAGAAAAATTGCCAACGATATAGGCGAAGAGCTGGGGCAGGTTTGCATTAACAATACCTGGGTACCCGATGGAACAAAAGACATTCCTGCTGACCGCGGGGCTTATAGGAAACGTCTGGAGGATTCTTTGGACAGGATTCTAGAAACACCTTATGACAAAAAGAATATGCGAGATGTAATAGAAGGTAAAGTGTTTGGAATAGGCACTGAGAGTTTTGTTGTTGGATCTCATGACTTTCTGTTAGCATATGCTATTAAAAATGGAATAGGAATTACCTTCGATACCGGCCATTACCATCCAACTGAGGATGTAGCAGATAAAATTACAGCTATTCATCCTTTTGTAGAATCTATCAATACACACCTTACCCGAGGTGTTCGTTGGGACAGCGATCATTGCTTGATACAAAATGATGATTTGCGTAATATCTTACTGGAAATTAAAAGACAGGATCTATTCGATAAAAATGTAGACTTAGGCCTTGATTATTTTGATGCCACTATCAACCGTGTATCTTCATGGATAATTGGAATTAGAGCTGCTGGCAAGACCCTTCTTGAAGCTCTATTAGAGCCCAGTCATCTGTTGAAGGAAGCCGAGGTTAACAAGAACTTGACTAGACGCCTAGCCTTAATGGATGAGTTCAAGAGCTTACCGGCAAATGCGGTCTGGGATTATCTCTGCATGAAAGAAGGTAAAGGTGTTGGCTCTTCATGGCTGGATGAAATGGAAGTTTATGAGAAGGAAGTACAATTTAAGAGAGATTAGTCTATAATAAATTTGATTAACATTTATAATAAAAGGTCCGAGCCACCCTCGGACCTTTTATCTTGTGCGATATTTTTATTTTTTCTTATCGATTATAGTTTATTTATTAATTTTATCAATTCGATTTGTCCAAACATAACCTTTATAGCCATCAGGTATGGTCAGCAGGCTTTCTTCTGTGTCAAAGCCTTCTGACCATTTTCCATCTCCATCTACAATAACAACACGAGTATTTACTGAATCCATACGTTCAACAAATTTGTTAGGCCAGCCCCAAAGAAACTTTGCATACATCAGTGGAATATGTATTTCCATGTTATACATGTCCTTTGGTATATATCCTGTAAAGCCAATTAGTTCGTACTTAATCAGTGCAGATTAAAGCATTGCCATGGATAAAAGGCGAAGTGTGGGACTTTGTTGTCTTAGATATTCCATCCCTCCATCATCGCCATAAACAGCTATCTGTGCTAAACGGTCTGATGTCATATTGCTCAAATAATCATTCCATAGAACTTCATAAGATTTAAGATTTCCATCTTTTATATGAATCAATAATTCCTTGTCTGGAAAAGTAGATAGAACTTCATCAATGTCAGGCATAAGCCCAATCCCTTTACCTCTGAAGGGGTAAGTATGTCCGTTATCAGCAGTGTATCCGTATCCAACATCAAGTTTCTTTAGCTCTTCCATTGTATAATCAGAAACTTCACCAGTTCCGTCAGTTCGATATTCCAAAGCATGATCATGAAAGACTGCAAGCCTATTATCTTTAGTAAGCTTGATATCAAATTCCACTACATCTGCACCTAATTCAAATGCAGCCTGCATTGATATGATTGTGTTCTCTAAATAGGGATGCTCCGGTTCATATATAATTTCAGCTGTATTTGTATCCCATTCTACCTGGGAGATATCAAAAGTTTGCGCTAATCCTCTATGAGCCAGCAATTTGTAGTTTCCCTCATCGGTATAAAATAGATTGGTGTTATTTAGCCAAACAAACAATATTAGTATAATTATTACCCCTAAAGAAATTAATCGTTTATTCTTCTTAGGCATTCGTTTTCTTGGTTTACTTTTCATACTTACCTCTTTTCTGTTAAGCTAACATCGAGTTCCATCTTAATATTATCTTTGTAATAAGTTAGTTCAGCCTAATTTAATATGGCATTATATTTTAGTAAAAGCCTTCAATGCCCATTCAACATCATCCACTAGAACACCATCAACGCCCATATCAGACCATAATTGGATATTTTCTTCTGAAGTATATCCTGTACCACCTAAATGAGGTGAATTCGCCATTACCCAAACCTTGCGTTCGGTATTGCCTATATCTTCTATAACCTTAGGAGTTACCCACTGCTCCCACAAACGGATGATGTCTACACCATTTTGTATGTATGTTTTGTAATCAGTTGGACTATGCATAAAAGCCAACGTTTTGATATCTGGATTAAAGCTTTTGATTCTGCTTACATCATCAGGCTGGTATACACCTATAATAATTTTGTCTTCATAGTCGGACTGACGCAGATGTAACAGTAAATCATTAATAAGCTGACCGGTTATTTTACAATGCAGTAAAATAGGTGCAATATTACAGCTAAAGACATCACTTAAAGAATGCGACGGATAGCGCCTGTCAGTGACATGACGAAGAGAAAGAAACTCTGTAAGGGTTAGCTTATCTATTTCACTATCATTACCGAATATGCGAAGTGCGTTTGCATCATGGCAGATCACAGGTATGCCATCAGATGTGAATCGAATATCCATCTCAACATAATCAGCACCTAACTCAAGAGAGTGGGTAGCAGCTGCAATTGCTTGTTCCGGGTATTTTCCAGGACCAGATCTATGAGCTATTATCTTCATTATTGTTATCCTCCTTTTCACACAAATATTATATACTATTGGCAATTATAAATCTCTAAAAA
>CAYFSR010000027.1:0-22154 GCA_964345785.1 uncultured Eubacteriales bacterium
AGATATAAAATTTGTCTAAAGAACCACTGCAAAATATGAGCAGTGGTTTTTTGTTCGCTGTTTTAGGAAACCCTAATAAGGTAACTAACCCTGGTACAATAAGCAAACTTAAATAAACATAAAACAAATAACGAAGAAATGGAATTGAAGAAGGATAATTGTGTGGTATAATCCTATAGTAGGTGATTAGTAGTGTTTGTAGATAAAGTAACTATAAAAATAAAAGCTGGGAATGGCGGGAATGGTGCTGTCTCTTTCCGCAGAGAAAAATATATTCCCAAGGGCGGGCCTGATGGCGGTCATGGTGGTCATGGCGGTGATGTCATTTTTGAAGTAGACACAGGTTTACATACCCTGATGGATTTTCGTTATAAGAAAAAATTTCAGGCAGGCCATGGAGAGAACGGCAGTGGCGGCAACCGCTCTGGAAAGAATGGCGCTCACGAAATTATAAAGGTACCTCCCGGTACCTTAGTAAAAGATGATGAAACAGATCTTGTTCTTGCGGATCTAAAAACCCCAGGCCAACAAAAGGTGTTGCTGCGAGGTGGTAAAGGTGGTCAAGGTAACGCTGCATTCGCTACTGCTACACGGCAGACCCCTCGGTTTGCTCGAGATGGAGGCAAAGGCCTGGAGCGGACTGTTATTTTAGAACTGAAGTCCATAGCCGATGTGGGTTTAGTTGGGTTTCCTAATGTAGGCAAATCCACTATGTTGTCTATTTTAAGCTCAGCCCGACCTAAAATAGCTGATTATCATTTTACAACCTTGCAACCCAACCTGGGGGTAGTAGAAGTCAGACCGGGTCAGTCCTTTGTTATGGCTGACATCCCCGGTATTATTGAAGGAGCTCATGAAGGCGTAGGTTTAGGATATGCATTCCTGCGTCATATTGAACGAACTCGAATTTTGGTACATGTTATTGATATATCCGGCTCAGAAGGAAGAGACCCTTTGGATGATTTTAATATCATAACCCGGGAGCTAAAGCAATACAGTGAAAAGCTGGCCAATAGGCCTCAAATTATAGCTGCTAATAAGATTGATATTCCTGGTGCTGAGGAGAATATGGAAAAGCTGCGAGCGTTGGTAGAGCCTATGGGAATTAAGGTGTTTCCTGTATCAGCAGCCCAGAACCAGGGATTTCGCCCATTGCTGGATGCTCTTGTTCGTATGTTGGATGAGCTTCCAGAGCTTGAATCCTTTGAAGATGAAGAAGTGGACGATTTTAGCTTTGATGAAGAGGTTCCATTTGAAATCACAGTAGAAAACGGTGAATACACTCTGTCAGGACCTGCTGTAGACAGACTATTAGGTAAAGTGAATTTAGACGATTATGAATCCCTGCAATATTTCCAACGCGCCCTAAGAAAACTAGGTATGATCGATGCACTACGGGAAAGAGGCGTAACGGATGGAGATACTGTGCATTTAGGGGATGTAGAATTTGATTTTGTGGATTGAACGGGATATTAGATACTAGATACTAGATAATTAGTAGAGCGAAAAGATAATTTCCATTTACCAGTATCCAGTATCTTGTATCAATTCCCATAGAATTACAGGAGGAACAAACATGTTAACAAGTAAGCAAAGAAGTTATTTGCGCAAGCTGGCTAACAGCGAGAGTGCGCTTTTTCAGATAGGCAAGGGAGGCATCAGTGCATCTGTTATTAAACAGATAGAAGAAGCACTGGAAGCCAGAGAGCTTATTAAAGTTCATCTACTGGACAATTCCGACCTATCTCCCAAAGAAGCTTGTGATACCTTGGCAATAGAAACTGGTGCTGATGGTGTCCAGGTGGTTGGAAGTAAATTTGTGTTATATAAAAAATCCAGGGAAAATCCCCGGATTCAACTGCCTTAATATTGGTTTTACGCCTTATGTACTGGTTTTTTCAGTAAAGGCTCCTGCTCTTCTATTTTTTTGGGGTTTTTCTGATTATAGAACCAAGTTAACAAGGCTAGAGCTAAGAAGGCTGCTGCAACAAGAAGGTAGTAGAGGGACATTCGGTCAAATATTCTGGAAAGGACAATGAAAAACAGAGAGTAGCCTACATATGTTCGGATTCGCTTAGGTGTCAGTATTTCCTTTTTCACCGCTTGAAGTTTTTCTCGTCGGTTAAAGATCTGCTTATCAATGATACCATCTATGGTTTTATCATCTGGTAACATACCTACGCCTTCCATTAGATCAAGAAGATCCTCCATATCTAAAAGCTGTACTTGCAGGGAGCCTTTTTTGTTCGCTAAGTCTCTACAAGTTTCCGGATATATACCTGATGTCACATATATTGCATAGGAAAAGCCTGATAGCTTTGCCTGGTTCAGAAAGGCAGACAGACGGCGTGGTGATATTTCTTCTTTAAGACCTGCATGGTGACAGGCAATAACTGCTTTCTTACCTTCTATAGCAGTTTCCAGGATATCTCCGCTGCAATTGATGTCTGTAATTCCATCTAATTTCAGCAGTAAGCGCATGATCTGCCATTGGAATTTCTCTTTGCCTAGCTGGTTTAGTTCATCAGCTAAAAAGTCTCTAGCTACTTTACGCCGTGCTTCTATTTTTTTCTTTCTGTAGGATTTCCTGTATCGAAGGACAAATGCACTAGTTATCAGGGCCAGAATAGTCAAGGTTAAAAGTAGTGACAAGAGCGGGATTTTAGTTCTTTGGACAAACCAAAGATATCCCATGATGAATAAAAATAGTTCTGCAAAAACAAGGTTTATCAAGAGAGCGGGCAGTGATTTTCCTCGGTAGTAGCCCTTGCGTCGTAAGTTTTCCAACCATTTTTGCATGGTTTCACCTCCTATAGAAATGATTGACAAAATCTAAGGGGTCTAATCATTTGGACGCTATAAGGAGGCATTTATTACTATCCACGAAGGAGAGGTGATGCAACTTGAATCAAAAAATAGGAATCCTGGGTGGAACCTTTGACCCCATACATATAGGACATTTGTGCGTAGCAGAAGCAGCAAGGGATGCTTTTAATCTCAATAAGGTTCTTTTCATACCTACCGGGGATCCTCCTCACAAGAAAAGCTCCCGACTGGCATCAGGAAAAGACCGGGTTAAAATGATACAAAAAGCAATAAGCAACAATCCGAACTTTCGTTTAGATTCCAGAGAAATAGAGAGAATAGGGACTACATACACCATAGATACCTTGACAGAGCTTAAGGAATTATATCCCCATGATGAGCTGTTTTTTATCATTGGTGGAGATACCTTGTTGGAATTGAAGACGTGGAGGAATTTTTCATCGGTTGCAGGTCTATGTGACTTTATCGTATATCAAAGACTGGGTTATCGTCAGCATGATCAGGAAGATGAGGCACTCAGGCTGCAAAAGATCTATCAAACGCGCATCCATTTTGTGGAGGGGCCTTACTTGGAGGTTTCTTCTAAGGATATTAGACGAAGGCTTGAACAAAAACAAACAATTCGGTATTTGGTGCCGGATGAAGTGGTTATCTATATAAAAGAGCATAATCTATATAAAGGGGACTAACAAATGGTCGATCTAAATGGCATAGTAGGGGAACTTGAAAACTGGATTGACAAAAGAAGGCTGCATCATTCCGTAGGCGTCAGTCGCTGTGCGGTAGATTTAGCAAAACATTATGGTGTAGACGAGGAAAAGGCAAAGCTGGCTGGCTTGGTGCATGACTGTGCAAAATGTCTTTCACTGGAAGAATCTCTGGAGTTGGGAAGGAAATATGGTTATGAAGCTGATGAAATTTCCCTGCGGAATAAGGCTTTACTCCATGCTCCTATTGGAGCCCATCTTGCAGCAGACTTGTTTAATATTGAAGATCCTGAGATTTTAGAATCAATCGCTTGTCATACAACTGGCAAGGAAGATATGGCCTTATTGGATAAAATTATATTTGTAGCTGATTACATTGAGGAAGATCGTAATTATCCTGGAGTAGAGGAAATTCGGAGGCTTGCTTATGTGGATCTCAATGAGAGTGTAATTAAAGCCTTGGAGCTATCCATTAAAAATGTACTGGAAAGAGGAAGATTACTTCACCCCATGACAGTTGAAGCCAGAAATTTTCTAATCGCGGAAACCAGGGATGAAGAAGGGAAAAGCTTTCATGGTATTAAATCTTTAAAAAACCAAAGCAAGAGACATAATTAATACAAAAAGTTATATGATTTTGAAAACGAATAACGCATTATAATGCGATCAAAAAAGGAGGATTTTCTATTGTATAACCCCAATACATTGGCACAGGAAATAGCTGACATTTTAGATGATAGAAAAGCAGAGAATGTGGTGGTACTAGATATAAGCCGCATGTCTGTGTTGGCTGATTATTTTGTAATTGCTTCTGGTCGTTCGGAGTTGCAGGTAGGTGCCTTAAATGATGAGTTGACTAAAAGGTTGTCAGAAAAAGGTATTGAACCCATTCATATGGATAAGGGCTCGCGATGGGTGGTATTAGATTATGCCGATATAATCGTCCATATCTTCCATAGAGAAGAACGTTCCTTTTATAATCTGGAAAAATTATGGGCGGATGCTAAGGACGTTTCTGCATCAAGCCAATCTGCTACCAATATCTCCGAGAACTAATATACCTGCTGCGTTGACGTTGCCTTTTTCGTTGAATTAAGAGTATCGTTATCCGCATAACTAGAAATACAGTAACAATAACAAGGATGAGGGAAAGCCAGCTGAATTCAGATGTGCCTTCATTGCTTCCAGGCAAGTCCGGAGTTAATACTTCAAGAACAGTTTTTTTGCGCTTTACACTTCTTACCGCTGTTAGGGGGAAACGTTTTAATTCCTTTCCGTGGAGTGTCAAGCGCAATTCGCCTATTTGCTGGTCTTTTTCAATAGGTGCGTCCAAACGATACATATCTTCTGTAGCTTTTTCTGACATTAATGAGGGATCCCAGATAATCTCCTGCTCGATTTGAGCGATATCCTTTTTGTTAAATGCATCTCCCCAGTCATCTGCAGAAACCTTAACAGGTACAGTACCCGGGTCATCGGGAGTACTATTATCAACTGGCAAGGTATCAATGACGGTACCTTTTTTTATTATATTTACGTACTTAAAATTGGTAAAGCCGTATTCAAACAATTCTCGTGTTTCATGCCATTGCTCTCCTGGGGTGGATTTCATTACAACAGATACCAGATCTTGCCCATCCTTGCTAGCGAATGATATCAGACAATTACCGGCTTTACTAGTGTATCCGGTTTTGCTTCCTACTGCATTTTCGTAATAGCATTCTGCATCTTTTCCGTTTGTTAACTTATTTCTACTTACCCAAAATCTAGGTAAACCAGAGGCCCAGAAAGCGGTTTTCACAAAAGAAACGGTAATAGCCTCCCTAAATAATTTGTTTTCCATAGCAGCGCCACCAATCAGCGCAAGATCATAGGGTGTAGTATAATGCATAGGGTCATGATAACCATGAGGGTTAACAAAGTTGGAATTTGTAGCACCAGCTTTACGGGCACGTTTGTTCATCATGCCTGCAAAATAGTCTAAAGCTTCTTGTGCGCTTAGATCCTCGTCAGAAACCTTACGAGCAATATGTACAGCAATGGTATTAGCTGCATCGTTGCCTGAATTAATTAACAAACCATACACTAAGTTTTGAAGTGTAATCTCTTCGCCTTCTTCCAAGCCAGCCATAGAACCATCCCAAGCTAGGAGGTATACTTCTTCGCCTACTGTTATTAATTCATCCAAGTCCCCATATTCAAGAGCAAGGAGAGCAGTTAGCACCTTAGTGGTGCTGGCAGGGAAAAGCTGCTGATTTTCATTCTTGCCATATAAAACCTTACCGCTTTTCTGTTCAATTACTACCGCTCCTTCAGATGTGATATCATAAGGCGGAATTTCACCCTCTGCATGGGGAATCACTTCGATGTCAATATTAACATCATCAATATGACCGGAGGCTTGGGCGGTAGGAATGGCCAGGGCAACTAGAATGAATATAATTATATTTCTTAAATACTTGCGTAGGTTTTTCATAACCAAAGAACTCCTTGCATTGTATCTATTAGAAAAGACTTATTATAGTAAAATCAGAAACAAAGATGCTAGTCTTTATATACTACGAATATTAATTATAGCATAGACAACATGTTAATTCACCCTTTCTTAATAATTTCTTAATAGTTTTATTTAGACTGGTACAAAATACATCTGCGAATAGTTGTATTAACTATAAAAGAGATAAAATGGAAAAATAGAGGAATTTGGGTTTTTCTATCGAATAATAGTTATATATCACAATCAAGCTGGAATCAGGTGAGAGGATGGTTCATTTCGATAGAATCCAACAAAAGATATTCTTGATCATGGGCGTTTTAATCCTGGTCTTATCCGGGCTTTTGGTTTTTCAAGGATATCAAGCTCGTCAAGCTAAGCTTGAAAACCCTGTCATTACCGAGAAGCAGGTTTGGGAATCAGAAAAAATTGAAGCATCTAGTGAGCCAAGTTTAAGTCGAGCATTTATCAAGGTTTATGTAACTGGTCAGGTAAGACATCCTGGAGTTATAACCCTGCAGGAGGGAGATCGGGTTACTGATGCCATAGATTTGGCTGGAGGTTGTCTGCCAGAAGCAAATTTGGATGGTATTAATATGGCATTAAAAGTTAAAGATGAAGGAATGTACTATGTGCCAAGCATCGGTGAGGAGATTCCTGAAGATGTTAAGTCAAACATTCCCGGGGCGGAAAGTGACGGCAAGCTAAACATCAATTTAGCAAATCAAAGCCTATTGGAAACTTTACCGGGAATAGGTCCTTCAAAAGCCCAGAAGATTCTAGAGTATCGTGAAAAACACGGAAGCTTTAAATCCATTGAGGAAATTATGAATATTACCGGAATTGCTGAAAAAACCTTCGAAAGCTTGAAGGATTTAATAACTATCCGCTAGGCACAGAAAAGGAAAAGTATGTAGACTGCAAATAGCGGGTAAAATTGATTTTAGTGGTCTACTGTGTTAGAATAATGATGAATATAGTGTTTGAAAGGATAGGATGTTATGGCAAAAAAAATATTACTAGTAGATGATGAACCTGCCATTGTAAAAGGTATTTCTTTCAGTCTTAAACAGGACGGCTACAATATAGATGCTGCATATGACGGTGAGGAAGCAATTGAAAAATTCAATAATAATTCTTACGATTTGGTAATCCTGGATGTTATGCTTCCCAAGATGGATGGTTTGGCAGTACTACAACGAATCCGTGAAAAATCTCAATTACCGGTTATTATGTTGACTGCCAAAGGCGAGGATATGGACAAAATATTGGGCTTGGATTATGGTGCAGATGATTACATGACAAAGCCCTTTAATATTTTAGAACTAAAGGCAAGAGTAAAAGCTATAATTCGCCGCTTAAATGGAACCAATGATGAACAAGTGATTCGTTTCAAAAATATGGAGATTAATCTTTCCAATCGAAGTGTAACCATAGACGATAATGAGGTAAACCTAACAGCAAAGGAGTTTGATTTGCTACAGCTTTTTGCTACTAATCCTGGCAAGGTATATAGCCGTGAGAGTCTACTGGAGACAGTCTGGAAGTATGACTATCTAGGAGATTTACGTACGGTTGATGTTCACATTCGTCGACTCCGGGAAAAAATCGAGGAGAATCCCAGCCAGCCGAGCTTCATATATACCAAATGGGGAGTTGGGTATTATTTTGCGGATAAATAAGCAATTTTTCTCCAGCCTGCGCTGGAGAATAGCCTTTGCCTACCTGTTGGTAATCGGCATAGGCTTTTTTATAATCAATTTATCCATTATGGAAATTCTTGAGCAGCATTTAATTGACGATAAAAAAATAACTTATCAAAAATATTCGATACAGTTGGCTCAAATAATTGCCAATGGATATCATGAGCGGGATCCCAATATCTATTATCAGATACGAGAGTTTAGTAATGAAATCGACCAGGTAGAGGCAGAATCCACCCGCGTTCTCATACTTAATAAAAATGGAATCGTAGAGCAGGACTCCTATCAGAGCACCAGTCTCCTGAGAAGAAGTCTGATTGAGGATTATCAAGAGGTGTCCGGGGTTCTTGAGGGAATCTCTGTTCCTGCTAGGGATTTATACATATCCACAGGAGAACCAGCCCAGTATAAAAGGGTATTGTATGCATTTGCACCTATAACCCATTATAAAGAAGGAATTATTGGTATGGTTTTTTTATCTACCTCTTTAGATGCTATTGAGCTGATTCTTGGAGAGATACGCACCACCATAAGCTTTTTTTCAGCAGCAATAAGCTTGTCCATAATATTGATCAGCTTAATTTTGTCTGGCTTTATCACCCACCCCATTAAAGAGCTGACAGCCAGCATTACAAAAATGAGTAAGGGGCATTTAAACCAGAGGGTGAACATACGTGGAGGCGGGGAATTAAGGCAGCTTGGTGAAGCTTTCAATGTTATGAGTGAGCAGCTTGAAAACTTGGATAATTCCAGGAACGAGTTTGTTTCAAATGCATCCCACGAATTAAAAACGCCACTGAGCGCTGTAAAAGTATTAGCAGAGTCCCTATTAAACATGGATGTAGAAGATCCAGCCATATATAAGGAATTTTTAACAGATATAAATTTTGAAATCGATCGCTTGAATGCAATTATTACTGATCTTTTGGTATTGGTTCAGATGGATAAGGAGGATGCAAGCCGTCCTCGATTCAAAAAAGAGCCAGTTGTCTTAAATGAGTTAGTCCAAAGAACGATGAAGGGATTAAAGCTTCTGGCTGACCAGAAGAATATAAGGCTGGAGTTGTTTAGCGAAGAGGAGGTTATAGTTCCTGGTGATCGATTGAAGCTTCAGCAAGTGATTTCTAACATAATTGACAACGGCATTAAGTATACACCTGAGGGTGGCAGGGTAACAATTGAGGTATACAATACACCCCATTATGGAGTAGTAAAGGTTAGTGATACTGGCTATGGAATTGCTCCAGAGGAATTAGGCCATATATTTGATCGCTTTTACCGAATCGACAAAGCACGATCTCGGTCCACTGGTGGTACAGGTTTAGGTTTGTCTATTGCCAAACGTATTGTAATGTTGCACGATGGAGATATTCGTGTGCAAAGTGTAGAAAATAAAGGAACTACCTTTAGAATTGAGCTTCCCTATGATAATCAAGAACCAAGCGAATAATGACGATTAATTAACTTGTTAAGTTTGCTTAAAGAATTTGTAAAGGGATATTGTTATAATAGAGTAGAAAGCAGGTGACTTTTATCCGAAAACCAATAATATTGTTGCTCTTAATTGCATTGCTTTTAATGACAACTACAGGATGCGCAGGGTTGATGAATAATCCCCAGGAAGGAACTGCAGACCCTAAGGATACGTCAAATACTCCGCTACCTATAGATCCTTACGAAAAGGCCAAGGAAACGAGAATAGTATTATATTTCAAAGATGAAATCGCTGATTTTTTAGTGCCGGAGGAACGTATAGTGATGCAGGAGAAGAAGAGCACAGAGGAGCTCATCGTTGAAGAACTACTTAAGGGGCCTCAGGGTTTTCATAAGGTGTTAATTATGCCCCCGGGTACTGATGTAATAGATGTCACCAGGCGGAACGATACCGTATTTGTCAACCTGACGGACGATTTCCTGAATGTTTTTGATTTATCCACTATTCCCGGTAAAGAGAATATACCAGAAGAGGAAATACCTAAAACTCAGCTAGAGATGAAGTGTTTTGCTTTATATTCCATTGTCAATTCTCTAACCTACCTGGATGGTGTAAATCAGGTTAAAATTATGGTGAGCAATACTCAGCTGTCTTATCGTGATATGAATGCTGATTTGCTATTACAGGAAAACTCCACTTTAGATCTAGATTCACCTATGGTTGCTCTTCGTAGAAACAGGAATATGAACCAAACCCCTGCCAGGACAGCCAGGTTTTTTCTAAATGCTTTGATGACAGAGCCTAATTGGGATGTATTATATCCTTTTTTATCTAATAGAACCATGGATGGAAGTACTTTACCTCCATTGGATGAATTCAAAGCTCAAATACCCCCTATAGTAGGTGGAATGATAAGCTTTGAAGGTAATCCAATACTGGAAGAAGAATATCTGATGGAAAAAGCTTTTGTTACTGCCCAATTTATTGACAAGACGGTTGAACCTCAAAAGCAGGTTACAGAAGTTCTTACCTTGGATAAAGTGGATGGGATGTGGAAACTACGTTTGCCATCAATTTTTAGTCAATACAGGCAATAGATGTTACCAATATCACTTGGTGATTAGACACCATTCCCAGGAAAGGAGGGAGCGATGATGCGACGTATATTATTAATGCTTCTCATTGTAGTTCTCAGCGCTGTAATGCTGGCTTCTTGTGCTAGTAGTCAGCAACCGGCAAAACAGGAAAACGGAAACAATCTTAATTGGTTTAATAAGCTGGATGATGAGGAACCAGATTCTGCTAGCGGGCAGCAAGATGACGATTCTCTATTTAGAATTGAGGCTATGCGCCAATCCGGCACAAATTTGTATTTCTTTGATGAGTCAGCCAGCCAATTGTCTACTGAAGTCCTTAGATTATCTGGTGAGTATAGTGATAAGAATCAGATTGAGCATGTAGTTACGAAATTGATAGACGGACCAACCACAACAGAGTTGGTTTCTACGCTTCCAGAAGATATAAATGTTAACAGAGTCGATCTTACAGAGGACATAATAACAGTTGATCTGTCTCCGGAGTTTTATCAAGCTGAAGACTTGTCATTAGCCAGAGCAGCTTTAGTAAACACACTACTGGAGTTGGGGAACGCCAAGTATGTAAAAATACTAATCGATGGAAATGAAGCTACGGTAACTCCTGAACATACAAGCGGAGTCTTGGGGCTCCTAGCTCGATATCCTGTAAATATTGCAGATATTCAAGCATTAGAGGTACAAAGCTTTGCCAATCCGGAATCAGCTAAGATAAATAGGGAATTGTATTTTCAAGATAATGAGGGTCAGTTTCTACTGCCTGAGGTCCGCACTATAACAGTGAAAAACGGGAACTATAGTGAAGCAATAATAAGGGAACTGATAAAAGGTCCTGCAAAGGAAGGGTTAGGATACTATCCTACCTTAGCGAAGGGAACACTACTAGTAAGAACAGAAGTTGTTGAAAAAGACAACACAACTTCTGGAATCAGTCTGTATTTCTCCAATGAATTTAAGAGTAAGTTCACAGGTGGACGAACCCAGGAAGTTATAATGATAAGCTCTATTCTATATAGTATGTCAACCTTACCCGATATAGATTTTATCAACATATATTATGAAAATGGCAAAGGTGAGTTTGTCAATAAATCCGATGGGAATATAAGCTATGAGAATTTAACTGCAGAACGCTTCCCCGACAAGATTGGTAAACGCATTCGGGTTTACTACGGCGATGAACAGGGGATGCTGCTGATACCCGAATATAAAGCAGTCTCTCGAAAGGAAACGAATCTGTTATCCCGTATACTATTGGAGATGACAAAAGAACCTATTCTTCCAGACAGTATCCGAGTGATTCCAACTGAGCTTACCAAGGAAGACATTCGAGTAAAATCTTTAGGTAATATGGCTGTTGTAGACGTACCTATTCGCTATTTTGAAGGCATGGATACAGATAACAAGCGCTTGCTGCAAGGCCTATACGCAGTGGTAAATACCTTGACAGATCCTATGAATTCCTGCGGTGTAAGTGAAGTTCAGTTTACTGTAGAAGGAGATCTTATAGACTCATATGACGACATCTCCCTCAAGGAACCATTTGTAATGAATCCTGCATTGATAAAAGAGAGACCATAACTTTTTGAAATATTATGCCGTCGGTATTATCCGGCGGTTTTTTTAAGGGGGATTGCAATGAATAAACCAATAATATACGCCCATCGTGGTGCCTCAGCCTATGCTCCTGAGAACACAGGAGCAGCCTTTCGCAAAGCTTTGGAAATGAAGGCTGGCGGAATAGAGATTGATGTACATCTATCCAAAGATGGCAGAGTAGTTGTTTGTCATGATGAAAAGGTGGATCGAGTAAGCAACGGCTCTGGAAACATAAGGGATTTAACACTACAGGAATTAAAGGCCTTGGATTTTGGATCCTGGTTTAGTGATGAATTCAAAGATGAACGCATTGTAACTTTGGAAGAACTGATGGAGATGCTTAAAGATTGGGATGGGATATTAAATGTTGAACTAAAGCAGGGCCCTATGCAGTATGAAGGTTTAGAGGCAAAGGTGGTAGATATACTGTATAGATTCAACGCGATAGAAAACACCATTATCTCTTCTTTCAATCATTACAGTCTTAGAACTGTTAAAGGGATTGACCCGAGCTTGAAGATTGGCCTTCTGTATGCAAGCGGTTTGGTAGAACCTTGGAAGTATGCAAAATATGTAGGCGCAGAAGCTATTCACCCTGTATTTTACAGCTTGGTTCCTTCTATAATATACGAGTGTAAGAAGAACGGTATTATTGTAAATGCCTGGACAGCTGACAAGCCGGAACATATTAAGGCACTAGCGTTAGGCGGAGTAGATGGGATTATTACTAATGTTCCTGACGTCGCAATTAAAGTGACCAGCTAAATGTTATGGTATTGTAATAATTTTGTAATAACCTATTTCATCCAGATACGTCTAATCATGATATAATAGTTACCGAATTGGTAACAAATACATGTGCTTTAATCACATATGCATTATTCTTGGAGGATAATTACATGAAAAAGAAGTATCTGCTCTTTGTAGCTTTAGCCATTGTAGTATTGCTTACCGCCGGTTTTGTATATCAGGGGTATAGGGAGAAACAAGCGGAAGAGCTGGCTGCCAAAAAATTGGAAGAGGAACGGCAACGAATCGCTCACATGACGGAAGTAGTAGAGCGGGACACTTTCTATGAAGGAACCTATTTGAATGAAGTGTCTTTAGGAGGTATGTCACTAGCAGAAGCTTCTGAACTGTTTCAGAAAAACGCAGAAACTAACCTGGCCGAGCTTATCGTTACTTTAACCTATGGCGATGAAAAATGGGTTTTTACTCATGAAGACATACAAGCAGAAATAGACTGGGAAGACAAGCTAAAAGAGTTGTATCAGTTAGCCCGGGAAGGAGAGCTGGAACAGCGCTTTGAGAAGGTTGAAAAGCTTAAGGAAGAAAATGCAAAGGCCGAAACCATACAATCCATGAATATAGAATTAATTCGTGATGACATTGTGGCCATTGCGGAGGAACTGTTAATAGAACCGAAAAATGCCAATCTGTCATTTTCCCCTGGAAAGAAAGATAAGTTTAGTCTTACCAAGGAAGAAAGCGGTCAAATGGTAGATGCCGACGCTCTTTATAAGCAGGTTGAGCAAGTATTTTTCTCTGGTAAGCCGGAAACCATTGTTATTAAACCTGAAGTAGTTGAGGCGGCTGTAAAAGCTGATGATTTGAAAAACGCAACATCAAAAATTGTAACATTTACTACCTACATGAAAGGCAGTACTGAAAATAGAAAGAGCAATATTGGTTTGGCACTTAAGAATATGAATGGAACTAAGCTTAATCCTGGAGAAATATTCTCATTTAATCAGGTTGTCGGGCCAAGATCAGAGAAGACAGGATTTAAACCAGCAGGGGTTATTAAGGCTGACAGAAGCCTTCAAGACGGTATAGGAGGTGGAATCTGTCAAGCATCATCCACCTTGTTTAATGCTGCAGCTTTAGCAGGCTTGGAAATTGTAGAACGCTACCATCACGCCTTTCCTGTATCCTACCTTCCACCAGGTCTGGATGCTACAGTTTCCTGGGGAGGAGCTAATATTCGATTTAAGAACAACAAGGATACCCCTGTATTTATTCATTCCTACCGGGATGGAGATGCAGCTGTAGTAACAATATATGGGGAGCCCATACCTAATAACGGAAAGTATAAGCTAGTAACTAAAGAAATTAGCACATCTAAGGCACCTGAAGCTGAGAGGCGCTTAGATAAAACTGGTGAATATGTTAAAAAAGCAGGCGGCACCTATGAGTATGTAAAATCCAGACCAGGTATTGTAATGGACACTTATCGAGTATTGACAGAGAATGGAAAGGAAGTTTCCAGAAAGCTTCTAGTCAAAAATAACTATCGTCCTGTAAAAGGTATTATTTACTATACGGATGCGCCGGTAGCCACCCCAACTCCAGCACCGACTCCGACACAGAAACCAGCTGATCCTACACCAACAGTACCGGCTGATCCAAATCCATCAGCTGATCCAAATCCATCAGCTGAACCTACGCCACCAGCTGATCTGGCGCCAACAGAACCAGCTGATCCAGCGCCGATCGACGATGATTCTTCTGGAGACGAATCCACACCAGAAACACCTGCTGGCTGAACATGAGATGGCAACCAAGCCACAGACTTTGTCTGTACAATAAGAAAAAGATTGTACGAAAGACTACCCATCTTCAGGAAACGATTAGAATACAAACAACAAACATCAAGAGGTGTGTTTCATACATACCTCTTCGCTTTATCTATAATTTAAGAACGTCTTTTGGTCATTAATTTTATCGTCTTACTGGTATAATAATCACATAGAAAAAGTATGAAAGAAAAAAATGATGATATGTACTTAAGCTATTATTGATTTTGGGATTTTGAAAGGAGAAATAGAATGACTGAAATGATAAAAGTAACTTGGAACGGAAAACCACTTGAGGTAAATAAGGGGATTACAATACAAGAGATAGCGAACCAACAACAAAAGGCAGAGAAACCTTTGATAGTAGCTGCCATAGTGGACAATAGGGTGCGAGAATTAACTTATGCTCTTGAAATGGATTCCATTGTCAATCCCATCGACTTGTCCATGAAGGATGGGATTCGTATTTATCTGCGCAGCCTTACCTTTGTTTTCATACGCGCTTGCAGGGAACTTTTCCCAGAATGTAAGGTCAGTGTGGAGCATTCTTTTGGTGGCGGGCTATATTGTGAGGTTCATAATACTGAAACCTTAACCCCCCGGTTGGTAAATCGGATCGAGGAGCAAATGCAATCTATTATTGATGCAGATGAACCCTTTGAAAAAACTGATGTACCTATGGAAGAAGCAAATAAGATCTTCCTCGAAATGGGCATGGAAGATAAGGTAGAGATAATGAAATATCGAACAGAGGATACTATCAGCATATATAGTAATGGGGATGTGAGCGATTATCTTTTTGGTTATATGGTACCTTCTACTGGCTATCTAAAGATGTTCGGATTGAAATTCTACCTACCTGGTGTAATTCTCCAGTACCCCGAAATTGAAGAACCAGACCAAGTACGTCCCTTTCATGATAATCCCAAGTTATTTAAGGTATTCCGTCAGGCTGAGAAATGGTCAGCCTCCTTGGGTATTAGAAATATAGCAGATTTAAATCGTTGTATCGAGGAAGGCAGAGGGCCAGATTTAGTACGCATAAGCGAAGCAGCTCAGGAAAAGTTCTTTGGCTCTATAGCTGATGATATTGCCCAGCATACAGATGCAATTCGACTGATATTAATTGCAGGTCCTTCTTCATCTGGAAAAACTACATTTGCTCAAAGATTGAGAGTACAGCTCATGGTAAATGGACTTCATCCTGTACCTATCTCTATGGATAATTATTACCTTGATCGAGAGCTGGTTCCGGTGGACGAAAATGGAGAACAAGATCTTGAGTCCATAGATTCTATCGATCTGGAACTCTTTAATGAGCAGATGACATTACTGATTCAAGGACAGAAGGTCGAGATTCCTCATTACAATTTCCATACAGGCAAGAGAGAGTTTACAGGCAATTTCATTCAAGTCTCTGAAATGCAACCCATTATTGTAGAAGGTATCCACGGGCTAAATGAAAAGCTTACAGAGATGATTCCAAGAGAAAACAAATACAAAATCTATATAAGCGCTTTAACTCAGTTGAATGTTGATGACCATAACCGAATTCCCACTACAGACGCTAGATTGATTCGCAGAATGGTTAGAGATTATCATTTCCGAGGGACTTCTATAGAAGACACCTTGAAGATGTGGAGATCAGTTAGACGAGGTGAGGAAAAGAACATATTCCCGTTCCAGGAGACTGCAGACATCATGATTAACTCTGCTTTGCTATATGAGCTGGCGGTATTAAAGCCCTTAATTCTACCCCTTCTGGAAGCTGTGCCTGAGGATAATGTGTATTTCCCTGAGGTGAACAGGCTGAATAAGTTCTTAAAATATTTCGTAGAGATGGACCCTGGTGTGATTCCAAATAATTCCATACTAAGAGAGTTCATCGGAGGTAGCAGCTTTGATAAATAAATTAATAATTGGCGACGTAATATTCAGTAATCTTGGGTAAATGTTAGAAAAATGATAATATATACTTAACAACATGATTCTAGGATGTATATTGTCAAAATCCTGAGAAATCAAGGTATAAAGTATCTTTACATTAGTAGAAGCCGTTGGTATAATTAAAATAATATGTTCAAAAGGTGGTGGATTGTCCGTGGACGATGGTCCTTGTAGTAGTATGGGCTTATGGAAAATTAGAATGATATCAATGAGACAATGAGTCCTTTGTTCTTGTAACAATGGGTTGTTGTCTTTTTCTGTTTAAAATTTTAATTTTTCCATGGAGGGAATAGTTTTGTTTACAAATATTCTTATTATTGTTTTGTTAATTTTGGTGAATGCATATTTTGCTGGTTCAGAAATGGCATTGGTATCCATTAATGATAGCAAGATTAGACTTATGGCTGAAAGTGGAAATAAAAAAGCAATATCAGTCAAAAAGTTGCTTAGTGAGCCAAGTAGATTCTTATCAACTATTCAAATTGGAATTACTCTAGCAGGCTTTTTGTCCAGTGCTTTTGCATCTGATGCCTTCGCTGATTTACTGGCAAACTGGATTATATCTATTGGAGTACCTGTATCCTTTACTGTAATCAAGCCCATATCAGTTGTTGTGATTACACTGATTTTATCCTACTTTACATTAGTATTTGGCGAGTTGGTGCCTAAGCGCATGGCAATGCAGCAGGCTGAGAAATTTTCTATGAAGGTAGTTGGCCCTTTGCAGGTGCTGGCAAATATCACTTCGCCTTTAGTTAAGTTATTGACTTATTCTACGAACTTCTTTGTGAAGCTTGCAGGAGGAAACCCCAATGCCGACGAGGAAGAGATAACTGAAGAAGAGATTCGTATGATGATAGATGCTGGGGAAGAGAAGGGTACTATTGACGAAATCGAAAAGGTGTTCATAAATAATGTTTTTGATTTTGATGATAAAGTAGTCAGCGATATCATGATCCATCGCACCAGAGTGATAGCTATTTCCATTGAATCCAGCCTGGAGGATATCGTAGAGGTAATAAACTCGGAAAAATACACCCGAATACCGGTTTACGAAGATTCCATTGATAATATAATTGGTGTTCTTCATGTAAAGGACCTGCTTCTTTACTTTACCAATAACCGTGATAATGCAGCCTTTGATATCCAAAGCTTTATTCGAAAGCCATACTTTGTACCTGAATCCAAACGACTAAACGAATTGTTTCGCGAGCTTCAGGTGAATAAAATTCACATGGCAGTGGTAGTAGACGAATATGGTGGTACTGCTGGAATAATTACCGTTGAAGACCTGCTTGAGGAAATTGTAGGCAGCATTTTAGATGAGTATGACGAAGAAGAGCATAAATATGAGAAGCTGGATGAGTCCACTTATCTATTCGATGGCTCTATCAGTCTGGATCTAGTTGCTGAGATGATTGGTGTTGAATTGCCTGTGGAAGAATATGAAACTTTAAGCGGTTATGTCATCGGGCAGCTAGGCCAAATTCCTGATGAAGATGAAAAACCAGTAGTTGAGTTGGATCATTTGGTCTTCAAGGTTGAAGAAATTGAAGATAAGACGCTTTCTAGAATCAAGGTTTGCAAGGTATAATCAAATTTAAGGTAACTTTCAGGGTTACTATAGAAAGCATATATATGATAAAATACCAGAAGTACTTTTTGTAATATTTACAGTAATGCGAAGGGTTGAGAGTAATTTTGCTAATGGATTTCTTTAAGGGCTTGGCAATGGGAATAGGTGCCATAGCCCCAGGTGTCAGTGGAGGAACCCTGGCAGTAATATTTGGCTTATATGAGAGAATCACCGATGCAATTGCAAATCTCTTTCAAGGTTTTTGGAATAAAGTTAAGGAGTTCTTCTTCATTGGTGTAGGGGGAGTAGTTGGTGTTCTAGGCTTTAGCCAAATTATCAGCTATCTATTTAAGAATTTTGAGTTGGAAGTAAAATATCTGTTTATTGGTCTCATGATAGGAACCTTTCCATCATTGAAAAAGCAAGCTAACAAGAAAGGGTTTCGCTTTACTTATCTGATACCTTTCACCATTACTTTGTTTACGGCTGTTCTGTTTGCTATACTAAACAACAATGTGGCTGAAAGCGTTGGAGGCAACCGCGTCAGCTTTCTTTTATTTGTTTTATATGGGGCTGTCATTGGATTTGGCACCATAATTCCAGGAATCAGCGCTTCATTCATTTTGATGTACCTAGGGTCCTATGAAGCTATGTTAGAGGGGATTTCACGCTTAAATCTGTCAGTTTTAATACCTGCAGGCATTGGTTTCTTAATCGCTGTTTTTGGATTCGCTAAATTAATTAATATGTTATTTGAAAAAGCCTATGGCTACACCTACTATGCAGTATTCGGTCTAACCATAGGGTCAATTCTTTCAATTTTTCCCGGCTTTGGTCTAGGCTGGAGGTATTGGATTGGTTATGGATTGCTTATGGGAGGCTTTGCCCTATCCTATTTTCTTAGCTCACTGGACAAAACTGATCAACGCCAGAAAATTTTAAGGACGGGGCAGTAATTTATTATTTTCGGGCTGTAAATAGTAACCTGTAGTTTAAGAATTAATATTTAGCTTTGAAAATGCTCTCAATAATAGCTGAATCACCAGAACGTATATGGGAATCAGTATAACAGCAGCAAGCACTCTTGGTGGAAGCAGTACTGCAAAAGCTTTACCCATAAGGATTTCAAGCCACATTGTATTTAATATTAAAGAGGTTAAAATGGTAGTTATGCCTACTACTAGACTTATTGACTTCCATGACAATGGCTTTTTTACCCACCTTACCATAAGGCCGGGTAAAAATCCTGAAATAGCTGCGGTTAAAGTAAAACCTGGGAAATATGCACCTTGGGGGTTTAAAGGATAACCGATTAAGTCTGCTAAAGCCCCAGTAAAGCCACCGTACACCGGGCCCAAGATCATACCACTAAGCATAAGGGGTATTTCACCGAAGCTCAGGCGAATAGCCTGTAGGCCCCCTATATATACCATGTAACTAAAGTATCTGGTCAGAATAATGTTCAATGCTATGAACATTCCTGCAAAAGCTACTTTTCTTGTTCTATTTCTCATATAAAAAGACACCTCCTCTCCCTAGAATGGCAGTAAATGCCACATCCAAGAAGAAGGTGTCTTTTAAACGTTCCTGACTTCTGACTGTGGCAGCGGATGCGGAAGGGTACCGCGGACTTTTCAAGTCCTTCGTTCAGGGGCAACCTCCCATCCCCTGACACTTGACGCACCAATTCCTACTCTGCACGAGACAATCTTATTATATCAGATAGACATATGCATGACAAGATTACTCCCAAAGGTAGGATTTTTGTGATTTATGGAGAATAATATACTTGAGGTGATTTTAGTTTGAGTCATTTTTTTGCCTATCTGGCTAGGATGAAGTTTATACAGCGATGGGGTCTTATGCGAAATGTGCGTCAGGAAAACATACAGGAACATAGCCTACAGACAGCTATGATAGCACATAATCTTGCCATCGTTAAAAACAAGCTGTATGGAGGAAAAGTGGATCCCCAAAGGGTAATGCTTCTTGCTGTATATCATGAAGCAAGCGAAGTAATTACTGGCGATTTAGCCACACCTATTAAATACTTTAATCCAGAAATCAAGAAGGCCTACAAGGATATTGAAAAGGTGGCAAATAACAGGTTGTTGTCAATGCTTCCTGAGGAACTGAAACTGGATTACGAAGCAATACTTTTTCCAGACTGTGAAGATGAAGAGCACTGGTATATTGTAAAAGCTGCGGATAAAATATGTGCTTATCTGAAATGCATAGAGGAGCTTAAGGCAGGAAATCTGGAATTTTCCAAAGCAGCAAAAAGTATTAGCAAGGACTTGGAAAAAATGAATCGTCCAGAGATTAAGTATTTCATGGATAAATTTGAGCCAAGCTTCCATCTAACCTTGGATGAATTAAATTAGGTCTATAAACTAAAAAATGATTTAGGGGTGATTTCGTGAAAGAACTGAACATGATAGCTTTTGACCTGGGTGCCAGTAGCGGAAGAGGGCTTATCGGACGCTTTAATGGTAGTCGACTGGAAGTAGAGGATCTGCATCGATTTTCCAATGATCCGGTAGATGTAACAGGTCACACATATTGGGATGTACTTAGGCTTTATTGGGAAATGCAACAAGGTTTGGTGAAGTTTGCTAACAGTGGACAGGGTGAAATTGCATCCATCGGGATTGATACCTGGGGCGTTGATTTTGGATTGCTAGATAGCAAGGGTCTGCTCATGGGAAATCCGTACCACTATCGTGATATTAGAACCGAAGGAATGTTTGAAGAGGCCTTCGAACGAATGCCTAAGGAAGAGATTTTCAACAAGACAGGTATTGCTTTTCAAAAGTTTAATACCCTATACCAACTACTTTCAATGCAGCTTAATCAGCCTGAAATGCTTGATAATGCATCAACTATGCTGTTTATGCCTGATCTATTAACTTACTTCCTAACAAATGAAAAGATGACTGAATTTACCGAGGCCAGCACCAGCCAAATGTTGGATGCAAAAACCGGAAAATGGAGTTGCGACTTATTGGAATCATTGGGCATTCCAAGTCACTTCCTGACAGACATTGACTATCCTGGATCTCCAAGAGGCAAGATAAAGAAGGATATCGCAGAGCTTCTGGGAATTAATGAGGCTCCAGTTTTTGCTGTAGCTACCCATGATACAGGTTCTGCAGTTGCAGCTGTTCCTGCAATGAGTGACAATTACGCATTTTTAAGCAGCGGTACATGGTCCTTAATGGGAATTGAAGCTGATAAGCCTATTATCAATGAGAAAACCCTGAAATGGAACTATACCAATGAAGGATGTGTTGGTGGTAGATATCGATTGCTGAAGAATATTATGGGCATGTGGATATTTAATGAATGTAAGAGGGAATGGGATCGCAGAGGTGAAATATTCAGCTATAAAGACCTGGATTTAATGGCAGAGAAAAGTGCACCTTTTGTTGCTTTTATTGATTGCGACGATGATTTATTCTACCATGCCGGAAACATGCCTGAAAAAATCCAGCAGTTCTGTAAGCAAACAGGACAGACAGTTCCAGAGAGCAAGGGAGAAATTGTCCGATGTATCTATGAAAGCATGGCTCTTAAATATCGCTGGTCTTTCGAGAGGCTGGAGGAAATTCAAGGACATTCCTTGGATGTGCTGCATATGGTAGGGGGAGGAATAAAGAACCGTATGCTGAATCAGTTCACTGCCAATGTCTTGAAAAAACCAGTGATTTGTGGACCAATTGAAGCAACAGCAATAGGAAATCTCATGGTCCAAGCCATGGCTTTGGGAGAAGTAAAAAATCAAGGGGAGATGCGTCAGCTAGTCAAGGATTCATTCCCAACAGAAGATTATTTACCGAATACCACCGATGCCTGGGATGATGCTTATGTAAGGTTTTTAAAAATACAGAAGTGATTGATGCCATTGAGTTTTTTAGATTAGAAAATATTGCATTATTATTTTTTGATTGTCTGGATACAATAGAAACACAAGGGTTTGAGTTGGTCTACTGACATCAACTAACAAACTTGAAAGGGCAACTGTGAAACACCCTTTCCTTTGCATTAGTTTACAGCTTTGTTTTACCCAACAGATCAACTACAAACCCTTTTTAAGGAGAATCCTTTTATAGGATTCTCCTTTATACATAACCAAAGATTCGTAGTACCAAGAGCTAATTGCGATGTCCGCAAACACAGTAAATGCAAGGGTTTGGAAGT